>CAYPNO010000067.1:0-10709 GCA_964411865.1 uncultured Desulfuromonas sp.
CAATGCCCTCGGCGCGAAATAGTTCCTGCGCACGGTTGCCCATCCCCCCAGCTATAACCATATTAACGTCCTTCTGTGCGAGCCAACGCGGTAGCAATCCGGGTTCGTGCGGTGGCGCCTCAACCGTTTCTTGTGCGGTGATGTTTTTCTTCTCCGGGTCAACAGTTATGAGGGCAAAGGTTTCGCAATGGCCGAAGTGCATGGCCAGCAGGTCGTTGGCGGTGGGGATAGCTATCTTCATGGCTTGTCTCCTTCAAGGGTTTTGTTTGTCGTGGCTGGTTGACGAATGGGCTTGTTTGATCGTTTTTCACTGGTTTAATGTATCCAAAACTTGCCCCCATAGGGCGCGTATCCGTGACGTGGATGAATTTTCAGCGTCATCGTGCTGGTATTCAGTGATGGTTTTACGTTCTATTTGGGCAGCGGTAAATGTGTGATCGTGATTTATGCTGGCCAGAGTTGGAATGTTATGTTGCTCTGCAAGCGCACTGATTGAGTCACCTTGAGCAGGGTTAATATCATATTTATTTATGCACAGGTAAGCCGGGATGTTGAAATGGTGGCACAACTGCGCCACCCGTTTAAAGTCGTGCAGTCCAGATACTGAAGGTTCAGTGACGATCAGCACTGCGTCAGCGCCGGTTATGGAGGCAATCACCGGACAGCCAATACCGGGAGGACCATCCACGATGACCAGCTCTGCACTCTGTTGCGCGGCAACTTCGCGAGCCTGCTGGCGCACCAAACTCACCAGCTTGCCGGAGTTTTCTGCTCCGATATGCAGGCGTGCGTGCACCATCTTTCCGAATCGTGTGTCAGAGATGTTCCAGATGCCGCACTCGGCACTGGGGAAGTCAATTGCCTTTTCGGGGCAAAATTCTACACATACTTTGCACCCTTCACATGCGTAAGGATCGACCCGAAAGGTTCCGTCTTGCCCTTCGGTGATAGCGTCAAAAGTGCAGTATTCTTTGCACAGGCCGCAGGCAGTACAATCTTCCTGGCGAATGATGGCTTCATTTCCACTAGTGAAGGCATGGGATTGTTCCACTTCTGGATTGAGAATTAGGTGCAGGTCCGCGGCATCGACATCGCAGTCCGCGCAGACACAAGCATACCCCAGTTCGTGCGTTAAGTGGCAAAAGGCCGCTGTCAGGCTGGTTTTGCCGGTTCCCCCTTTGCCGCTTATGACTATCAGTTCTTTCATGCCGCCTCCTCCCCGCACATTATCTGCTGCAACATGGTGTGCAGTTGTGCCTTCAATTCCGGTGCGGCATCGCACAGCGAATCGCCGCGCGAATAGGCTTCGGCTATTTCACGCTTCCACGGAATCTCCAAAGCGATATTGATGTTGTTGGCGTGGCAGTAGGTGCGCACCCCTGTATCGCCGCTGTCGGCACGATTGATAACGACGGCAAACGGAATTTGCAACTGGCGCACGGTTTCTACCGCCAGTTCTAAGTCGTTTAGGCCGAAGGGGGTCGGCTCGGTCACCAGAATTACAAAATCACTTCCGCGCACCGCCGTAATCATTGGGCATGAGGTGCCCGGGGGGCAGTCCAGAATATTGAGAGCTTCTTCAGCCGCAATGTTTTTGGTCGCGCGAATCAGAGGTGGCGCCATCACCTGGCCGACGGCCAGTTTTCCTTGGATAAAATTTATGTGGGCAGCTGGGTTTTTGCGCTGCGTGCCGTAGTCTAGGGTTCCTATGGGAACTTCCTTGTCGCTGATAGCCCTTTCAGGGCAGATGCGGCGGCACCCTCCACAACTATGGCACAGCTCAGTAAAAACCATAGCGCGCCCGCCTGCAACGGCAATAGCATTGAACTGACATAGCTCGGCGCAGGCCCCACAGGCGGTGCAGCGCTGTTGGTCAATCAGTGGTACCGTACGGGTGTGTTCTGTGTGGTGGTGCCACTGTGGTTGGGTAAATAGATGCGCGTTAGGTTCTTCCACGTCGCAGTCGCGCAGAGTGACAGGAATCCCTGCTGCTTCAGCCAGAGCTGTCGCAAGGGTGGTTTTACCAGTTCCCCCCTTGCCCGAAGCGATGGCGAGGGTAAAGGGGGGTGTATGGGTTTTTATATCGTTGGTGATCATACCGCCTTAACTCCAGTGTGCTTCTGCGTTAGCGCTGCTGGCTTCCTCCAACTCACCTGCAAGAAACGCTTTCAGTGCTGCACCGACAGAGGGTTGTTTGGTGTGATAGATCTTCACTCCGGCTGCCTGCAAAACCTGAAAAGCCTTGGGGCCGCAGTTGCCGGTAACTACGGCGGTTGCCCCAGCGTTGACGACGTTCTGTGCCGCTTGAATTCCGGCACCTTGGGCTGCATTCATATTCTGGGTGTTTTCCAGGATGGAGGCGGCGTTGGTTTCAGTGTTTATGATAATGAATTGTTTTGCGCGACCAAAGCGTTGGTCAAGTTCTGCGGTAAGATCCGATCCTGTAGCTGAAAAGGCAATATTCATGTTTATCTCCATCTATTCTTACAAGGGATATTTTTTAACGACCATATTGGTTTGACTAAGCGCGTTATAAGAGGAGCGATGCGGGGGAGCATCTTGATACTCCCCCGCAATCTGTCTTAGGAGCGCTCGTTGAGTTGTTGTTTAATCTCCGCGATCTGAGCTTCGAGATCCTGCGCTTTTTTGCTTAAGTCCAAATTGGAAGAGGAGGCTGTGCTGGTGTTTGAGCCCATGCCCCGTCTTTCACCTTGGTTGAGACCGCGCCCTGCCCCTTGGTTGAGACCGCGCCCCAGGCCACGGCCACCAGTTTTGCAGCCCTTGCCAGCGCCACGCCCACCAACGGTGGCGCAGCCAGGCTCGTTGTTGCCCGCGCAAAGTCCTGCTCCGCGACCTGTTTTACTCCCCAGTCCATTTGGTCCTGTTCTATCTCCTCTAGGCATAATGATTCTCCTTTTCATTGTTTAGTGGGTCTGCAGAAATTTACAGACTCTTGATGTTTGTTAATTCCTCGGTTTGCTGATGCCCTCTTCTACTATTGTTCTGGTGTGTCACATCCAGTATTTTGTGCTCTGCGGCGGCAACCTATACCGCGCCTGGGTTGTCCCGCTCCAGTTTGGTTTTGACGTCCACGTTGCTGGCAGCCACATCCCGGCATAGTGCCGGCGACAGTTTCGATGTCACCGCTACGTAAGGCATGTATCACTTCATCTACATTTCCCGCTACGAAGGGGACGACCTTGAGTCCTGCGGCGCAGGCGGTGCGTAACAGTGGACGCGAGATGGCGCCACATATCAGCACCTTCACACCGCTTTGCGCTAGAGATTCTATCTTAGCAAAGGGGGATTGCGGCAACGCTTGGGTCTCGGCGGTAGCTGTGGGATCGTTGGCATCTAAAACAAGAACCTTTCCCGCTACGTCGAACACTGGCGCGATGCGGTCATTCCATATGGTTATCCCTGATTTCATGTCAGTTTGCCTTCCGCCGGGGTTTTGTCATGTTTGGAGCGATGGTATCGAGGTATGGCCGCCATTTCCCTCTTGAGTAAATGCATCTGGCATGCCAATTATCCATCAAGGCCAAGATGCGTGCATTAGCTGGTGTAGATAAGAAGCTGTAATTATAGGTGTTGTTAGGAGTAGGCTTTAGAAATATTGGAGATTAAGTGAGGATCAGAGATATGAACATCTTCTCTTTGGTAGCGTTTGTGCTACGGATACTCCGGTGTGTGGTAGCGTTTGCGCTACCGTCGGTCTGGGAGGGGACTCAGGGATGATGTTGCCTGTTTTTGGTTGGCAGAGGGATAGCTAGGGCTTTAATTTTACGGTACAGGGTGGTTTTGTGGATCCCCAGAGTGCGGGCCGCTGCTTGGCGATTGTAGTCGTGCTCTTCCAATGCCGCAAGAATGGCGTGTTTTTCACTTAAATCGCGCTGGGTGCGTATTTCAGTTTTGGGATTACTGGCAGAAGTTAGGGGCCGGCTGCCGCGTAAGGTGGGGGGCAGATGCGCTGGTTCTATCATCTCAGTGCGGCATAAAATAAAGGCGTGCTCAATGACATTCTCAAGTTCGCGCACATTTCCAGGCCAGTCATGCGCCATAAGCAAGGTCATCGTATCGGACTGACACCCTTGAATGGCGCGGTTTTGAGTCTGGTTAAAGTGCTGGATGAAATGTTCAACCAGGAGGGGAATATCCTCCATGCGCGCGCGCAAGGGAGGGAGCTCCAAGGTTATTACCTGGATGCGGTAAAATAGATCCTGGCGAAAGGTTCCCTCAGTCACCATGTCGGTCAGGCTGCGGTTGGTAGCAGCGATAATTCGAGCTTCCAGCGGTTCTGGCTTGGTTCCGCCCAGGGGCTCGAACTGGAGCTCCTGCAGCACCCGCAGCAGTTTAATCTGTTGTGGAGCGCTTATTTCACCTATTTCATCGAGGAACAAGGTCCCGCGCCCCGCGCTGTGCAAGCGTCCGGGTTTATCCTGCTGCGCGCCGGTGAATGCTCCCCTTTTATAGCCGAATAGCTCCGACTCCAGCAGATTATCGGGCAGGGCGCCACAGTTGACCGCAACAAAAGGCTCATCGGCGCGTGCGCCGCTGGAGTGGATGGCGCGCGCCACCAATTGCTTGCCGGTGCCAGTTTCACCTTCAATCAATACAGTGCTGGAACTATCCGCTAGGGTTGAAATAAGATCGAAAATTGGTTCCATGGTGCTGCTGTGGCTGATTAGGTCGCCGACGCGGTAACGCTGTTGCAGTGAATTGCGCAGGGTCTCAATTTCACTTAAATCGCGAAAGGTCTCTGCACCGCCGATGACGTTACCGGCGGCATCCCGTAGCACAGCGGTGGAGATACTTATGGGAACCCGTTGTCCGTCGGCGCGGATGATAAATCCTTCGCGCTGGACAATCGGCTTGTCGCTCTGCAGTGTTTCGGCTAAAGCACAGTTGTTCTCACATAGGCTGCAGCGAAATACCTCAGAGCATATCTGGCCGATGGCGTCTTCGCGCGCCACCCCAGTGATCTCTTCAGCCGCGCGGTTGAACGAGGTGATATGCCAAGTGGCATCGACGGTGAACACCCCGTCACATATGCTTTCGAGGATCGCCTCAGTAGAGGTAGGATCCAGCGGTTTCCCTTGCATTTTAAGTATGTCTTTCAGCTCGGTCTTGCGTTCAATAGGCTCGATTAACCTTCGCCAATCACAAACTGTTCCATATGGAAATTAGGGCGTGCGATGACGGTGATCTGCTTTTGAAACTGCTGTTCAATGTCGTCAATGATACAGCGCTCTTCATCGTAGAGTAGCGTCGCCACATCAGGATGTACCTGCAGATTTATACGGTATCCGTGTAGATCGCGTGCTTCTCGTTTGAGTTTGCGGAATATTTCAAAGGCCATGGTGGTGCGGCTTTTGATATACCCCGTTCCATCGCAATAGGGGCAAGGTTCACATAAGGTGCGGCCGATACTTTCACGTACCCGCTTACGCGTCATTTCCACCAGCCCCAGTTCCGAAATTTCAAGGATGTTGGTCTTGTTTTTATCTCCTTTGAGGGCTTCTTCCAAGCTGCTGTGTACCTGTTCGCGATGCAGCTCTTTCTCCATATCGATGAAGTCGATGACAATCAGGCCGCCGACGTTGCGTAGGCGCACCTGATATGCGATCTCCTTGACTGCTTCCAGGTTGGTTTTGAGGATGGTATCTTCCTGATTGCGTTTGCCCACATAACGCCCAGTGTTAACATCGATGGCTGTCAGCGCTTCGGTCTGCTCTATTATGATATAGCCGCCACTTTTGAGCCACACCTTGCGCTCCAGGGCGCGGGCAATCTCTACCTCCAGCCCGCACACATCAAACAGAGGGATATCATCGGTATAGAGCTGAACATTGCACTGAAGATTTGGCATGTAGGTACTTAGAAACTTGAGGATCTTGGCGTGCTCTTCCTGTGAATCGACCACAATGTCCTTGATATCTTCGGTAAGGATATCACGCAGAACCTTGCTGGTGACATCCAGATCGGAGTGTACCAGAGCCGGAGTACCCATGTTTTTTTGGTGCTGGTCAATATCGCACCATAACTCGGCCAGGTAGTTCATGTCGGCATGCAGCTCCTCTTCACTTTTCCCCTCGGCGGCGGTGCGCACGATAAACCCGCTGTGCGGCGGCCTGATTCTCTCCACGATCTCACGCAGGCGTTCTTTTTCCTCCAGATTTTCGATGCGGCGTGAGATACCGATATGGTCAATCGTAGGCATATAGACCAGATGTCTCCCTGGCAGGGAAATGTGCGAACTTATGCGAGCCCCCTTGGTTCCCAGGGGTTCCTTGGATATTTGCACCAGAATATCCTGCCCTTCACTAAGGAGGGTTTCAATCGGTGGCAATGGAGGTGCCTCTTCTGGTTCGATATTTTCACCCTCAGGTGAGTTTGGATCGCTGTTGTCGCTGCGTCCATCGATGTAGTCGACAACTGCTTCCATTTCGTCAAACACATCGGCAACATACAAAAAAGCCGCTTTGTCGAGGCCTATGTCGACGAAAGCGGCCTGCATCCCCGGCAGTACGCGAATAACCCGCCCTTTGTAGATATTGCCCACAATGCCCAGATCACAGCTGCGCTCGATATAGAGCTCGGAGATGTGTCCATTCTCCTGCAGTGCCACTCGGGTTTCATGGGCGGTTTTGTTGATGACCAGTTTTCTTGCCATGGTCGGAGCTCCTTTGGTTACAGATGATAGTAATAGATTTATATATATGTGTGTGGTGTGTTTAGAAGGTTTATATGTTACTCAGGGTTTACCCTTGTATGATAAGGGTTTAGAGGAAAAGTTGCGGCAATGCTTCATTGCAACTGCCGTTACCGCAGCTTAATTTATCGACTCTTTGGATCCCTGTAGCATGAATTGTACTATTCATTATGCAGCAGGAAATCTTCCTGAGGTTTATTTATATGTCAGATTGAGCTTCCTGGCCAGCTTCGACGTAAGGAAAGTCCTGTCAGAGATAGGTTTTCATGCTAACGCTGGTTTTGCACATTCCCATAGAACGCACTTGCGCCTGTTCAATGCGCAGGAGGTAGGCGGTGATTACTACGGGACTGCCTTTGTATAGAGTCAGCTCCAGCCCATTTTGATCGAGACACAGGTCTGCGATATCAGGACGCAGATCCACTTCCAGCAGTTTGTCTTTTTTAGTGCGGGTGTGGAGGATGTTTTCAGCCTTTAGTGCCGCATCGATGCGTGCTTGCAGGTCTGGAGGAAACTGGGAATTGAACGGCACTCTGTAGGTGCTGGTGTGGATTGACATCGCCGGAGCAGGGCTGTTCCACGGAATCACTTGTGTGTTCAGTACCTGGAAATCTTCTGGCAGTTCGGCGTTGAGGCTGGCGGAAAACCTTGATGGGTCCGGCTGGCGGAATAGCTCGATGTCAATAATTTCAGTCTGGCTTTCCACCCCGGTGGGCAGTGCATCGGGGAATGAGATGCGTGGATGGGGATGGAAGCCGGCGGAGTAACGTACCGGAGCTTGAATGCGGCGCAGGGCACGGTTCACGACTGTCATAAATTCTAGGTGGCTGACAAAGCGCGCCTTGCCGGTTTTGCTCATCTGTAAACGGATTTTGAAGCGTTCTTCTTCAGATTCCGTGTCTGATGCTGCTTCGGATTCTGCCGCCGGCAATGTTGTGGGCAAGAGCGGATCAGCCTTAGCGTAGCGCATTTTTATGTGTTTGAAGTCACATACGCCACACTGGCTGCACGCTGCGGTGCGACAGTCTGGGGTATATTCCAACTCCAAGGCTTTGGCGCGTTCGCGCGCAAAAAAATCTTTGGGGATGCCGCAGCTTAAGTGCTCCCAAGGGAAGATCTCATTTATGCCGCGCTCGCGCAGATAAAATTCGAAGGTAAGATCGTTCTGTTGCAGTGCCTCCTCCCAGCGGGAGAAGTCAAAGAAATCACGCCAGCTGTCGAAGCAGCACCCCAGGTCGGTAGCGGTGGCGATTACCGCCCCCAGGCGACGGTCGCCGCGGGCAAACACCCCCTCAAGGACAGAGAGCTCCGCCTCGTGCCATTTCATGCGCAGTTTCTTCTTTCTCAGGGCATCACGCAGCCAGTATTGGCGCTCTTTGGTCTGCTCCAGACTCAACTGTGCCTCCCACTGAAACGGGGTATGCGCCTTGGGGACAAAGGTGGAAACCGCAACGTTAACATCGCCACCCCCTTCGGTGCCTTTTGCACATTTTTTAACCGCCGCCGCCAGATCGACAATCCCCTGCAGATCTTCGGTGTTTTCGGTTGGTAGCCCTAGCATGAAATAGAGCTTTATCAGGCGCCAGCCCAAGGTGTAGATGGTGCGCGCACTGTCGAGCAGATCCTCAGCTTTAATTCCTTTGTTAATTACCAAGCGCAGGCGTTCCGTCCCCGCCTCGGGGGCGAGGGTGAAGCCGGTTTTACGCACTTTGCGGATTTCGTTGATCAACTCATCGGTCAGGGAACCTACGCGCAGGCTCGGTAGCGACATCGCGACTCGATCTTCGGCGTGCTGCTCCATCAGATGGCGTAATAACGGTTCGATGGCGCTGTAATCACCGCTGGAGAGGGATAGGAGCGAGAGTTCGTCGAAGCCGCTGTTGCCCAGCGCTTCCTCGGCCAGCTTCGCTATAGTTCCAGCCTGGCGTTCACGAACCGGGCGGTAGATGTACCCCGCCTGACAGAAGCGACAGCCACGGGTACAGCCGCGTGCAATCTCCACCGCCACCCGATTGTGGACGGTATTCATGAAGGGGATCAAGGGTTTAGTGGGATAGGGAGCACTGTCCAGGTCTGCCAGGTAACGTCGTGTTACCCCGGGGTAATCTAGCAGTAGCGGTTCGATACTGCGGATAGTTCCGTCTGCATTGTAATGAGGTGTAAATAGTTCGGGAACATACACCCCTTCGATGTGGCGCAGTTCCTGGCATATCTGGCGGTGTCCGAGCCCTTGCTTCTTTTTGGTGCGGATCGCTGCGCAGATTTCTACTATAGCTTCCTCGCCGTCGCCCAGCAGGGCGATATCGATAAAGTCTGCAAGTGGTTCCGGGTTGAAAGCGCAGGGGCCACCGACTATGATAATCGGGTCGGTTTCGTTTCGATCCTCGCGTCGGCGCGCAATTTCACCCAAGTCGAGCATATGCAGAATGTTGGTGTAGCACAGTTCGTGCTGCAGGGTGAAACCGATGATGTCAAACTGCGCCAGCGGCGTCGCTGATTCCAAGGAACTTAAGGGGTTAGCGTGCTCACGCATCTGCTGCGCCATATCTGGCCATGGGCAGTAGACGCGCTCGCCGGCAATCCATTCAACATCATTGAGAACCTTATATAGAATTGCGCTGCCTGTATGCCCCATGCCGATTTCGTACACATCGGGAAATGCCAGCGCATAACGGATATCTACATCCGCATGGTTTTTGCGGATCGATCCAGCTTCGCCGCCTAGATAGCGCCCCGGACGGCTTATATTTAAAAGGGTGTCACAGGGGTTCATGCAGAAATTCATATATAAACATACTTTCTTTATGCCAACACAGATAAATAGTATAATTTACATTGTGTCCAATGCACCTGACAAGCCTTTTCAGCCATGTTAGAATAAAACCTTAAATCAACAGCAGGTAGCGGCACACAAGACAACGCTACTACTTGGAGCTTGAAGGAGATATTATGACAGTCAAACCGGTAGCAACTGCAGAACAATGCTGCGCGCCAACGGTGGATACTCATGTGCACAGCGTAGCCTCAGGACATGCGTTCAGTACTGTAGGGGAGATAGCCGCCGTCGCGTGTAAACGTGGGCTAGAGGGGGTCGCCATTACTGATCACGGCCCAGCTCTGCCAGGTGGTCCGCACCTGTATCATTTCATGTCACTGCGTTTTATTCCCCCCTTTATCGATGGCGTGAGGATGCTGCGTGGGGTGGAAGCAAATATCCTCGATGCAGGGAAACTCGACCTAGAAGAGAGGGTGTTGCATGAACTTGACATCGTCCTCGCTGGACTCCATGAGGGTTGCGGTTACAGCGGTGCAAGTGTGCCCGAACATACCCGCGCCATGCTGCAGGCGATGGAACACCCCGAGGTGGATATTATCTCCCATCCGGGTAATCCTGCATATCGTGTTGATTATGTCGCCATTGTGGAGCAGGCAGTGCGTACCGGCACCGCGCTGGAGATCAATAACGCATCATTTTCTGTTAGCCGAAAAAATAGTGCCCCATGCTGTGTGGAGATTGCGCGTCTGTGTGCGGAAAAAGGTGCGCTGGTTGCTGTTGGCAGTGACGCCCACATTTGTAGTGGGGTGGGGAAATTCACCGATGCCATTGCCGCTTTGAATCACGCTGGGATACGCCCAGAACAGGTGGTAAACCGCAATCTTGAAGCATTGGTCGCGTTTTTGCAACGCATGGGTAGGCGCAATCTGCAACCTCAGGAATAGGTGAAAATATGCCACATGCAGGACAGGAGTAAATTAATGGTGCTGGAACAGGAACGGAACCTGATTGTTAAGTACGGCCTGAAGATGATCTCTTCCGGCCTGACTACCGGCAGCGGCGGTAACCTAAGTTGTCTGTGTCGCGAGCATGATCTAGTCGCCATCGGTCCGAGCGGGGTTGATTACGCCGATGTGCGTGCGGAAGATGTGGTTATCGTGAATCGCAGCGGCGCTGTGGTTGAGGGAGCGTTGAAGCCATCGAGCGAGCTAAGCTTCCATC
>CAYPNO010000068.1:0-10571 GCA_964411865.1 uncultured Desulfuromonas sp.
GGAAAAACCACCACCACCAGCATGGTTGCCGCCCTGCTCTACCACGCCGGGGTTGACCCGACTGCGGTAGTGGGGGGGCAGGTCAACTCCATGGATTCCAACGCCAGACTCGGTCAAGGCGATTTCATGGTGGTTGAAGCGGATGAATCTGATGGTTCTTTTTTACGCTTATCCCCAATAATTGCGGTAGTTACCAATATTGACAGGGATCATCTGGACTACTATATCGACATTCAGGCTATTCGAGAGGTGTTTGTCAGCTTCGTAAATAAAATACCCTTTTATGGCCTGGCTATTCTGTGTCTGGATGATCCAAATATTCAGGCCATGTTGCCACAGGTTCAGAAGCGATTTGTCACCTATGGCATGAACCGGCAGGCAGATTATTTTGCCACCGATGTTGTTTACAAAGATGGAGGGGTGGAGTTTTGTGCCAACAGCCGCGAAGGATGCCTAGGTAACATCAAGCTTGATATGCCGGGGCACCACAATGTCTTGAATGCTCTGGCGGCGATGGCGGTAGCGCGCGAGCTCGACATCGAGCAGCGTAATATAGAGGCTGGATTTCGTACCTTTGCTGGAGTGAAGCGGCGGTTTCAAATCAAGCATACAGACGGTTTTATGCTGGTGGATGACTATGGGCATCACCCCGCTGAAATAACGGCAACGCTTAACGCGGCGCGTACTGGTTGGGACAAGCGCCTGCTGGTTGTTTTTCAACCTCATCGCTACAGCAGAACTCAGGCGTTATTTAGCGATTTCATCTCGGCATTTAATCAGGCTGATTTCGTTTATATCATGGATGTATATGCGGCGGGCGAGGAGGCCATCGAAGGTGCTCAGGGGAAGGATTTGGCCAATTCTATAGCAGAGCATGGTCATCGAGGTGTGAAGTATTGCGCCAGCGTTGATGAGGTGCTCAGGCACTTGGAAGAGCGGTTGAGGCCTGAGGATATGGTGATCACTCTTGGTGCGGGATCGGTGTGGCAGATTGGAGAGCGCCTGTTAGAGCAGATAAAGCGGCGAAATGAACTGGAATAGAGATAACTTGCAGTGTATGGCAGCGCTGCTGCGGCAGCAGATAGATGCTGACATTGGCGTGGGTCAACCCTTGGTGGGTCTTAACAGCTGGAAAGTTGGTGGCTGTGCAGATTTGTTGGTGTGTCCGCGTTGTTTTGCAAGTGCACAACAGCTGTTTGCCTTTCTTGCTGCTTCCCGCTGGCCCTGGACTGTCCTTGGCTCCGGCACCAATATCCTGATAGCGGATGTGGGTTATCCCGGGGTGGTTGTTCACCTGAATCATCTTAAGAATATAAAAAGGTTGGCATCGGGACATTACCAAGTTGAGAGCGGAGTTTCTCTACGTGAGCTGGCGCGCGAGTGCGCGGAGCATGGAGACAGTGGGATAGAAGATCTTGCCGCCATCCCCGGCAGTGTAGGTGGGGCTGTGGTAATGAATGCTGGCGCTGGCGAACATACATTTGGCGAGGTGGTGACGGGGATTCATGCTGTTTCACATGGACAGATGGTGTACCGTGAAGCATCGGAGCTGAAGTTTAGCTACCGCTCCAGTGCAGTCGGGGCACAGATGTGTATACTTAAGGTAGATATACAATTGCGACCAAACGGGCGGGATGCGTGCGTAGCGCGGACGAAACAGGCGCTTGAATATCGCAAAAAGGCGCAACAAGTATGCTTGCCTAGTGCCGGTAGCGTGTTTCGCAATCCCCCTGGAATAAGCGCTTGGAAGTTAATTGACCGTTGCGCCCTGCGTGGCTTCAAGGTGGGGGGAGCGCAGATCTCTCCACAGCATGCAAATTTTATCGTTAACACCGGCAACGCTGCATCCGCAGATGTGGCGGAACTTATTACGCATGTACAGCGTGAAGTGTATCGCATAACCGGAGTGACGCTAGAAACAGAAATACGTTTACTTAACTAAAGGATTTGACGTCATGACGCCGGAAGAATTAAAGGGTAAGTCTATAGCCGTGGTGCTCGGCGGCGATTCCGCAGAGCGTGATGTTTCGCTGCGCAGCGGGGAGGCAGTGCTCAAAGCGCTACTACAGAAAGGCTATCAGGCTTTCCCCCTTGACTCCGCTGAGGATGCAGCACAGCAACTACTGCTCTGCGGCGCTGATGTGGTTTATCTGGCAGTGCACGGACGCCATGGCGAAGACGGGACGATTCAGGGTCTGCTTGAAATATTGCGAATTCCCTATACAGGGAGTGGTGTTCTCGCATCGGCTATAGCTATGGATAAATTTGTTGCGAAAACCATGATACAGGCTGCTGGGATTGTAACTCCGGTTTCTGACCTGATTGCCCCGGACACCGATCTGGATTCTTTTTGTACGACCTACAGGCGCTTTCCGTGCGTGGTAAAACCAGTGCGCGAGGGTTCAACCCTGGGGATCAGCATTGTAAAAGATCAGGTCGAGTTGA
Source organism: uncultured Desulfuromonas sp. (assembly GCA_964411865.1). Classification (GTDB taxonomy): domain Bacteria; phylum Desulfobacterota; class Desulfuromonadia; order Desulfuromonadales; family Desulfuromonadaceae; genus JAIVHC01. The sequence continues at coordinate 2,446 of CAYPNO010000068.1, forward strand.
AAAAAGCAATCACTATGGCGCGTACGTACGATGCCAGAGTCCTGGTGGAGGATTTTATTGCGGGTCGTGAAGTTACCGTAGGGGTATTGGACGGACAGGCCCTGCCAGTAGTGGAGGTTGTCGCCAAGGGAGGATTTTACGATTACGCCGCAAAATATACCCCTGGACAGACGGAATATCTGGTGCCGGCACCAGTGCCTCAGAAGTTGTATGCCCAGGTTCAGGCTGCAGCACAGAGAGTGTATGGGGTTATCGGATGCAAAGGTGCAGTTCGAGTTGATTTTATGCTGCGCGGGGACGAATATTTCTTTCTGGAGGTAAATACCATCCCAGGCATGACTGAAACCAGCCTGTTGCCCAAAGCGGCGGCGTGTGAAGGAATGGATTTTGCAGAGATCGTGGAACGTATCCTGTATGGGGCTGCGCTGGATAAGTAAGCCGGACGCTAATTTGAAAGATGTCATGGGCAAGCAGGAGTACTGCGTGAACTGGCAACACAGACCATGACTGCACCCGGACGTTTGCAGCCCGGCAAAAAGAAAAAAAAGCTCAAGAACAGGCGTATAAGACCAAAAAAAGATTATAAGAAGATATTTAGTCGGGTTCTATATGTGCTGTTAATGTTAATATGTGGAGCTGCTCTACTTGTTGGCGCTGGTTTTGGCATGTACCTGCTCAGCGCTTCTGATGCGTTCAAGATTGACAGCATAGAAGTCAGCGGTAATGTGCATCTGACCCGCGATGAGATCCTTGCTCTGTCAGATATTCGACTCGGACGAGGCACTTTTGACTTAGACCTCGAGCTGATAGGCAAACGCCTGAAGGAGAATGAGTGGATTAGCCAAGCGCAGGTAGAACGTCAGTTGCCTCGTGGCATAAAGGTGAGGGTTGTTGAACACATCCCTTGCTGCATTATTAATCTTGGATATTTGTACTATGTTGACAATGATGCGCAGATATTCAAGGTGCTGCACCACGGCGATTCACTTGATTATCCCTTGGTGTCGGGTTTCAAGCATGAAGATTTAACCCGAGAGCAGACACGTGGAACTCGCTGGCTTCAGCGCGTAGTCGAGGTTGTAAAAGAGCTTAGACAACGTACAGTTTTCGATATTGCTCAAGTAGCCCAGATCCATGTTGAGTTTGAGCGTGGGCTTGTATTGTACACTGTCGCCCATGGGGTTGCGCTCCGTTTGGGGCGGGATAAATTTGGACCCAAACTGGATTTACTTGAGCATATGTATCCCGAGCTCAAACTGGAGTTGGGGGTAATTGAATATATAGATCTAAATGTTCCGGGTAAGCTCATTGTTAAAAAACTGAGCGAGATACGGAATTGAGCCAAGTATGAACAAAGAACGGTCACAGGCCGTAAATACATAATACCTGCGTAATACTGTTATCTGGATGGCACAGGGAAGGATTGGAATGAGCAACCAAAAAGAAAATTTAATTGTAGGGCTGGACATAGGTACGACTAAAATATGCGCCATCATTGGCAGTGTTACCCAGGACGAGCTTGAAATTGTGGGGATAGGGACTAGCCCCTCTAAGGGGATACGCAAAGGAGCGGTGATCAATATCGAGAGCACCGTGTCTGCGATTCGCAAGGCCATTCAAGAAGCAGAGTTGATGGCTGGATGTGAAATAAATTCCGCCTTTGCTGGTATTGCCGGAGCGCACATAACCGGAATGAATTCGCAAGGGGTTATTGCGATTAAAAACCGGGAAGTGACTGAGGAAGACATTATTCGCGTGATAGATGCCGCCAAGGCTATTGCTATCCCTATGGATCGCGAGGTGATCCATGTCTTGCCGCAGGAATACATTATTGACGACCAGGATGGGATCAAAGAACCCCTGGGGATGAGTGGAGTACGTCTAGAGGCACGCGTGCATGTGGTTACAGGTGCGGTAGCCAGCGCACAGAACATTATCAAAAGTTGTAACCGCGCCGATATTAATGTTGCCGATATTGTCCTTGAACCATTGGCTTCAGCGGAAGCGGTGCTGCTGCCGGAAGAAAAAGAGCTCGGTGTCGCCATTGTTGATATCGGTGGGGGAACAACCGACGTGGCGATTTTTGTGGATGGTGCCATCAAACATACCACTGTACTTGCATTAGGAGGTAATCACCTCAGCAATGATATTGCGGTTGGACTGCGAACCCCCATGGCTGAAGCAGAGCGGATAAAGCAGGCGTATGGATGTTGTTTTACCGACATGGTTGGAAAAGATGAAACCATTGAGGTTCCATCCGTAGGCGGGCGTGAGCCCAGAGTTTTGTCGCGCCAGTTGCTGGCGGAAATTCTTGAGCCTAGGGTGGAGGAGATATTTAACCTCGTTAACCGTGAAATAATTAAAAGTGGTTATGAGGATATGATCGCCTCAGGGATTGTGCTAACCGGTGGAACCAGCATCTTAGCCGGGATGCCAGAACTGGCGGAACAGGTCTTTAATATGCCGGTTCGGCGGGGAGTGCCACAGGGTGTTGGTGGTCTTATCGATGTGGTTAATTCGCCCGTATACGCTACCGGCGTTGGTTTGGTGATATATGGAAGCCAGCATCAGAAAATGGAAAACTTCAACCGTGGAGAGCAAGGGCTGTTCGACAAAGTTATGCGGCGGATGAAAGAATGGTTCGGAGAATTTTTTTAGGACGTATATATAACGATATAACGACTGAAATCCCGTCGGCGTGCGATGTGCGGGATCTGCTATATCGGTTAAACCTCAGGGAGAAGTTATGACTGCTATGTTTGAATTCGACGAAACGTTAGACCAATCAGCAAAAATAAAGGTCATAGGTGTAGGCGGTGGCGGCGGCAATGTGGTTGATGCCATGATCGACGCCAACATAACCGGAGTGGAGTTTATTGTAGCCAACACCGATGCCCAGGCACTTAAGCGCAGCAAAGCACCAACCAAGGTGCAATTAGGCACCAAGCTGACCAAAGGTCTTGGCGCTGGAGCCAACCCCGATACTGGGCGCGAAGCGGCCATGGAAGACCGCAGTCGGATCGCCGAACTACTTAGTGGCGCTGACATGGTTTTTGTCGCCTGCGGTCTTGGCGGAGGAACTGGCACTGGAGCGGCACCTGTTATTGCAGAAGTAGCCCGCGAGCTCTCCGCTCTTACTGTGGGGGTGGTAACTAAGCCTTTCTCCCGTGAAGGACGCCAGCGCATGGCTAAAGCCGATGCTGGGGCAACGGAGTTAAAGAGCGTTGTTGATTCCCTGATTGTAATCCCCAATGATCGCCTCGTGGGGTTGGCTGGGAAAAATACCAGCATCCTCGATGCTTTTAAACCAGCGGATGACGTGTTACGTCAGGCAGTGCAGGGGATATCCGACATTATAACCACCAGCGGGTTGATAAATGTCGATTTCGCCGACGTAAAATCTGTTATGAGCGAGCGAGGCATGGCCATGATGGGTATTGGTATCGCTTCAGGTGAAAAACGCGCTAGTGAAGCCGCGCATCAAGCTATCAGCAGTCCACTGCTCGAAGAAATTGATATCTCCGGGGCGAAAGGGGTATTGGTTAATATTACTGGCTCCAGCAATATGACTATGGAAGAGTTTGATGAGGCTTCGCGCATTGTGCATGATAAGGTGCATGAAGACGCGAATATCTTTGTTGGGTTAGTAGTAAACGAAGAGATGGGGGACTCTCTGCAGATTACCGCCATAGCTACAGGTTTTGGAGCGTCTTTCGAGAAAGGCCGCAACAAGCTCGAGGCTGTAAAAGAAGATGCCGCCAGAAGAATTGGCACCAATGTCGATCTGGATGTGCCCACCATCATTCGCAAGCAACAACGCGACAGCGCGCGTAAAATGCGAATGCTAACTGTAGATGAAGATGAGTACGATACTCCTACTTTTTTGCGTAAGCGTATAGATTGAGTTTAGGTGAGAATTAAGGGTTAGTGCTGCAACAAATATATATTGACGGGGGCTAGTACTCATTGGGTGCTTGCCCCCGATTATTTTGGAAGAAACATCTGGCCATGGAAGTGAACGGCAATGGCGAATATCTATACGAATAAGCGCCTGCAGCGCCTGAGCCAAGAGCAGACATCTACCAGCACAAAGCAGGTGGGGCGTTTGCGTGTGGCGCTGGTGTATCCGAATACGTATTCCAACGCCATGAGCAATTTGGGCTACCAAGGGGTACATCATTGGATAAATCAGCATCCCGAGTGTGTTTGCGAAAGGATCTTTTGGCCTGATGCGCAAGAGCAACGTTTCCTGCAACAGACGCGGGGGGTGCTGCGTTCATTTGAACATGACCGTACCCCTGCCGATTTCGATGTAGTGGCGTTTTCTTTGTCATTTGAAAATGACTATCTGCATCTGCCAGCCATGTTCGAGATGATGCGTATGCCTTTGGATACGCAGCAACGTAGCGCCAAAAACCCCTTAATCGTGGCAGGAGGAGTCTGCACCCTGATGAATCCTGAGCCCGTGGCGCCTTGGTTTGACCTTATGACTATCGGTGAAGCAGAAGTTATGTTGCCTCCTCTGCTCGACGCCCTTCTCGGAGGCAATTCACGCGCACAAATTCTGCTCGATCTTGCATCCAAGCCTGGATTCTACGTACCAGCACTGTACACACCTGAATATGGGCTAAGGGGTGTGCAGCGGTGGGAGGTTGAGGCGGAAGCATGTTTTCCGGTTAAACGTCAGTGGCTCACTGATCTTGATAGCAGCGAATGTCGTAACTTTATAGCCACAAAGGACACAGCTTTCGGTGATATGCGCCTGATTGAGGTTTCTCGAGGTTGCGGTCGAGGTTGCCGTTTCTGTGCAACCGGCTTTGTGTATTTGCCCCCCCGCGAACGCAGCGCAGTAACGATCCTCGAACAACTGCATGATGAATTATGTTCCAGCGTGACAGCCGGATTGGTTGGAGCGGCAGTGTCCGATTATTCAGCTCTTGATAAGGTCGCTAAACATATCTGCAGCACCGGTGCTGCGATATCCGTTGCTAGCCTGCGAGTTGATAGCATGAGTCTGGAGCAGGTCGAAATGCTGCGTGCGACCGGACAGAAAACTATTGCTTTGGCTCCGGAAGCGGGGAGTCAACGCCTACGTGATGGCATAAATAAAAATCTGAGTACCGAGCAAATTGTTCAGGCGGCACAGATGATCGCAGCAGCGGGAATCCCGAATCTTAAACTCTATTTTTTGTTCGGTTTGCCCACCGAAACAGACGCAGATATCCATGCTATGCTCGAGTTAGTTGAAGAGGTACGTGCGGTATGGCTCCAAGCACAACGGTCGCAGGGGCGCCTGGGTGAGATAACCTTGTCGGTCAATCCGTTTATTCCCAAGGCCATGACCCCGTTTCAGTGGCATGGAATGGCAGAACTTAAGGTGTTGAAGCGCAGAGTTACGCTGTTGCGCCAATACGTCAAGAGTACCCCAAACGTACAGCTCCAGGTAGAATCGTTGAAGGGCAGTCAACTCCAGGCTTTTCTATCCCGCGCCGATCGTCGCGCGGCCGAAGTTATCCGCAGTATGGCTGGGGGGCAGAATCTAAAAGGGGCGTGTCGCGCTCATGCGATTGATCTCGATGCGGTTGTGCATCAGGCCTATCCCTTCGAACATCAATTCCCTTGGGACCTTATCGCCTCTGGCGTGGCACGCACCTACTTATGGCGCGAATATCAGGCTGCGTTGGCATATTCCTTGACTTCGGCGTGTCCTACTCCTAGCAGCGGTTGCACTAGGTGTGGAGTTTGCACTTAAAAGGTGAAGCAAAAAAGACTAAGCGCGCCCATGATAACTATTGATATTCCTCAATACACAATTTTCTAAAAGGAGAATATAAGATGAAGCAACCTCTGGGTGCAAAACCCTTAGCGTTTCCAACCCCTGTTTACCTGGTTGGGACATACGCTGCAGATGGGCAGCCAAATATGATGAATGCGGCTTGGGGGGGGATTTGCTGTTCTGAGCCTCCATGCATAATGGTTTCAGTGCAGAAAAAGCGTTACACATATTCCAACTTGAAAGAGCAGCAGGCTTTCAGCATCAACCTTCTAGGGACGAAGTATGTAAAAGCGGCGGATTACTATGGCATTGCTTCTGGTCGGGACCTTAATAAGGTAGAGGCTTGTAACCAACATGTCAGCCGAGGTGAGCATGTGAACGCCCCCTGCCTAGATGAAGCCTATGTGGTGTTGGAATGTCGTTTAAAGTCCAGCATCGAACTTGGTTCTCACACCATGTTTGTAGGTGAAATTGTCGAGGTGAAGATTGACCCGTCTTGCCTGGATGAAAAGGGTAATGTCGATGTAAAGAAAATGGATCCACTCCTGTTTGTCCCCGGTGCGCGTAAATATTACGCTGTTGGTGAGTTTGTTGGTAAGGCTTTTGCTATTGGTACTGAGATCAAAGCACAGATCTGATTTTACAGGCAAAGTACAAAGATTGGCTGCTTTACTGCGGTGGTATTTCACGGAACCCCGTCTTTTGGCTGAGCGCTGGCGAAGATTAAGAGCACAAGAAAGTTGTGTGCGTGGAGGTATTGAGGGTGTCGCAAACAAAAAAACGCAGTTTAATAAAAAGAGCTATTCGTTTTATTACCTTCGTTGACCTCCCTATTCGGAAAAAATTTCTCCTTTTTTCGGTTGGGGTTCTTTTCTGGTTCTTGGTTCTGGCCAGCGTTTCATTCTATGTCCTCATCGATGTAAACATAAAAACCTCAGCCATGGTAAAAGTTTTGCTCCCCTACGAGCGGGCCGCTAGTGATGTTATTAGTAAAACATATGAACTTGAACGGTGGGTTGATGCTCTTGGGGGGGCGCAGACCGAAAAACTGGTAGCTTCACATGCGGGGAGAATCCGCAATATCCTACAGGGAATGAACACAGATCTGGATGAAGTTCTAGCCAACCAGGCTATTTCACCTTTAGGCATGGTGTGGAACCGTTTGAGTGAGTCTACCTGGCTGAATGAGCAACAAAATACCAGATATGCCGAAGATATTCGCACACGAGTAAAAACCATGCAGGATATAACTACGCATTATGGTTTTTTGCGAGCCGATGCCGCTACGCAAAACAAGCTCCATGCAGACAATTATTCTTCTATAAAAGCTCTGACAAATGAGCTGAACAGCGTCAAGTCTGAAAGTCTAGATTTTCTAGGTAACATCTCCAGCCAGGCGCAGAGTTACTCTCAAACTATAACCAGAACTACCAACTACGCATTTTGGATCGTAATAGCTGTGCTGCTTTTGGCGTTGGGCCTGTTGGGTGTTTTTACCTTTTGGATCGCTGACTCCATTGTGAAACCGGTAGGCGCCATGATTAAAAAAATTCATACACTGGCATCTGGGCATGTGGATTTGACTGATAAAATCGAAATACGCTCTAAAGACGAAATAGGGGAAATGGCGGTAGAGTTCAATGATTTGATGGACACTGTCCATGGGATGACGGTATTTAAAAATGTAATAGAGGAAGATGCGACCCTCGAAGATGTGTATTCACGCATGGGGGAAGCATTTCAGACAAGTATAGGGATAGAAAATTACCGTATTTTCGAGGTGGGGGCGGACTTTAAAGCAATGAAGCCCGTGTTTCCAGTGACGCTATCTGATAGCGATCTAGAATGCGAACCAGATATTCTAAATAGTTGTGATTTATGCCGTGCCGTTAAAACTGGGCACAATATATCCTCGCTGATGTATGAGCGTGTATGTAAGCAGTTTATCCAAAGTCAGGAAAAAGAGCACATCTGTATCCCTATGATTCTCGGGGGGCATGCTGGTGGGGTGGTTCAGCTCGTATTCGATAAACTTGGTGAGCTTAGCCTGACTAGGGCCCAAATGGAACAGAAGGCGTCCAAAGCTGAGGCGTATATTAAGCAGTCGCTCTCCGTTATTGAGGCGAAGCGCCTTATGCGCACTCTGCATGATTCTGCTCTGCGTGATCCTATGACGGGGTTATTTAACCGCCGCTTTATGCAAGATCAGGTCTCGCACTTGGTGGCCATGACCATGCGCCGCAAGAAGAATATTGGCCTGCTGATGTGCGATATTGACTACTTTAAGCAGGTTAACGACAAGTATGGCCATGATGCTGGGGATACGGTCTTGAAGGAGTGCACCAGAATT
>CAYPNO010000069.1:0-10539 GCA_964411865.1 uncultured Desulfuromonas sp.
GAACCTAGCGACAATCTCGCGCGCCAAAGCCTTTTTGCTTTCCATGGGATGGCTGCCACCCTCTTTTCCGGCCACCCCATCCTTTACTTGCTGCAGGGTATTGAGGTCCACATCGGATACCAGTTCATAGTAACGCACCATAAGCTCATCGGAGATGCTCATGATTTTGCCGAAAATCTCTTTAGGTGCTTCTGTGATACCAATATAGTTATTGAGAGACTTGCTCATCTTGTTGACCCCATCAAGGCCTTCAAGTAACGGCATCATCACCACAGACTGTGGACTCTGACCGCGCTGCTTCTGCAGTTCGCGCCCGACCAACAGGTTGAATTTCTGGTCGGTGCCACCGAGCTCAACGTCTGCCTGCATGGCAACGGAATCGTACCCCTGCACCAGCGGATATAGAAATTCATGCACGGCAATGGGTTGCTGGGTAGAATAACGCTTCTGGAAATCATCCCGCTCAAGCATCCGAGCAACTGTGTAGCTTGACGCCAATTGAATCAAATCTGCCGCTGACATCTTGCCCATCCACTCACTATTGAAAACTATCTGGGTTTTCTCTGGGTCGAGAATTTTAAACACCTGCTCTTTGTAGGTCTGAGCATTGTGGATAACTTCTTCGCGAGTCAGAGCTTTGCGGGTTTCATTCTTTCCCGACGGGTCTCCTATCATGCCGGTAAAATCACCAATAAGGAAATGAACCAGATGCCCGAGATCTTGAAATTGCTTGAGTTTCTGTATCAGAACAGTGTGCCCCAGATGAAGGTCCGGAGCGGTAGGATCAAATCCGGCCTTGATGATCAGTGGCTTGCCACTCTTAACTGATTGCTCAAGCTTGCTTTCGAGCTCCTTTTTTACCAGGATTTCAACCGCTCCACGCTCTATGATGGCCATCTGTTCTGCTACTGATTTCATTTCTCCACTTTCTGTCTTATTTATGTATTAAATACTCGTGCTAGCTTTTACAGAAAACCCGCTCAATCGAGCGCGCTTTGCCGCTGGCCTCGTCAATATCTATCAATGTCGCACATAGTATCGGATCTTTTTTGGCGACCTCAAAACGAGCGGGTAGCTGTGTTATGAATTTTTCTACCGCGATTTCCTTACGTACCCCAATTACCGAGTCACGACTACCGGTCATGCCAGCATCACTCTGATATGCGGTGCCACCAGGAAGAATGTGCTCATCAGCAGTAGGCACATGGGTGTGGGTACCGATCACTGCCGTGACTCGTCCGTCAAGGTAATGCGCTAGCGCCATTTTCTCACTGGTGGCCTCGGCATGAAAATCTACAAAAACAACATCGACTGCAGGACGCAACTGTTCCAGCAAAGCATCCGCAACCTGGAAGGGACAATCCAGCTCTCCCATAAACACACGTCCCTGTAGATTCATCACCCCTACTCGGATCCCGGCGCTTGTTTCATATGCACCGCACCCACGCCCCGGTGCTCCATGTGGATAATTGCCTGGACGGAGAACATCTTCAAAACGGTTCAAGAAAGGATAGAACTCTTTTTTGTCCCAAATATGGTTGCCCGAAGTGATTACATGCACCCCTAGTTTACGAAACTCACGCACGACATCATCGGTGAGACCAAAGCCACCGGCAGCATTTTCACCGTTGACTATAACAAAATCTACCGCTAAACGATCAATTAGGCTCCCCAACCGCTCTGACAAAATATTCCGCCCAGCTCGGCCCACTACATCACCAACAAAAAGCAATTTCATTATTTACTCCGCGCCGCTGATAGGATTGGCCTACTTCGCATAGCCCACCGCTCGAGTCTCGCGGATTACGTTTACCTTTATCTGACCAGGATAGGTCATCTCTTCCTCAATTTTATGCGCAATATCACGCGCTATGATATGCGCATGTGCATCAGAAACTTCGGAGCTGGAAACCATCACCCGAATTTCCCGACCAGCCTGAATTGCGTAACAACTCTCAACACCCTCAAACGAAGTCCCTATGCGCTCAAGATCTTCTAGACGTTTGACATACATCTCCAACATTTCACGCCGTGCCCCAGGGCGCGCCCCCGACAATGCATCCGCTGCTTGAACCAGCACTGCAAGCACGGTTGAAGGCTTTTCCTCCTCATGGTGCGCTGCTATGGCATGTATAATTTCTTCATTTTCACCATATTTACGCGCCAGATCGGCACCGATTTTAGCATGCGAACCTTCCACTTCGTGGTCTACTGCCTTGCCCAAATCGTGAAGTAGCCCTGCGCGCTTAGCCTGCTTGATATTGATGCCAAGCTCCGCCGCCATAACCCCGCACAAAAACGCGACTTCGAGGGAATGTTGCAGAATATTCTGTCCGTAGGAAGTCCGATATTTGAGCTGACCCAAGAGTTTTACTACTTCAGGGTGAATTCCGTGCACCCCGACATCGAAGGTCGCCTGTTCCCCCGACTCACGAATCGATTGACGCACATCCTCCTCAGCCTTGCTGACAACTTCCTCGATCCTTGCAGGATGAACGCGCCCATCGGCAACAAGCCTCTCTAGCGCTATACGTGCAATCTCGCGTCGAACGGGATTAAAGCCGGAGATAATAACCGCCTCTGGAGTATCGTCTATAATTAGATCTATGCCGGCAGCAGCTTCAATCGCGCGAATATTTCGTCCTTCGCGCCCTATGATGCGGCCCTTCATTTCATCGGATGGCAGAGCAACTACGCTGACGGTCTTTTCAGCGACATAGTCACCGGCATAACGTTGAATCGCTAAGGAAAGAATTTCTTTCGCTTTATTATCCGCCTGCTCTCGGGCATCATCTTCAATTTGCTTTATTTTTTTAGCCGCATCGTGTCGCGCCTGACTTTCCAGTCCTTGTATGAGCTGTTTCTTTGCTTCTTCGGAGGAGAGAGAAGACGCGTACTCCAGCGCTTCACGCCGCTTATCCAATAATTCTGCGGCATCGCTTTCCATCTTACGCACATTACCTTCTTGTGAGGATAAGTCTCGTTCGCGTTTCTGCAGAACCCGATCTCGCTCTTCCAGAGTCAGGTCCTTGCGATCCAAATTCTCTTCGCGCTGATTAAGTCGTTTTTCCTGCGCCTGAAGCTCTCGTCTGAGCTCCCGCGCTTCATTCTCCCATGCAGATTTCGCCTCAAGTACTGTATCCTTCGCCTGCAACTCCGCCTCTTTACACAGAGTAGAGGCCTCCTTCTTTGCATCGCTAACAATTTGTTGCGCCAACTGCTCAGCACTACCAGTGCGTGACGCATCCATTCGCTGACGAATTATCGAGCCGGCAAGACCGCCTCCGACCATCGCCAGGAGCAGCAGAAAAAAAACTATCCCTCCATCCATAATTTTATAACCTCCAGCGCCAAAGCACTTAGTTGATGAAGAATATAGCCTACCTCTAAACCCTGTTTAAGGCAGGGCACATGACACCTTTTGCGTCTGTGACTATATAGTCAAGGGCGATGTCATGTGCTTCACGCGGCAGCCTATCTTCCAGTTGAAAATCATACGCGAGACCGATAAAGACGCACTGAGGTAAACATTGCGCCAAAAAACGATCATAAAATCCTTTGCCATAACCAAGCCGATTCCCCACAAGGTCAAACGCAACTCCGGGGACCACAACAACATCGAACACTTCCGGTGCTACCTGGCAGGAACTTTCCTGCTGAACTTCAACCAATGGCTCCATAATCCCGAACATTCCTGGCTGCCAAGTACACTCACTATCGAATCGTACAAACTCCATAACTCCATTTGCTATTCGAGGGTAAGCCACAACGGCCCCGACCCTCTGTGCAAAACCGCACAACAATTCAGTATCCACCTCATTGCCAATGGGAGCATACAATCCAATAGTGCGAGCAGCACTAAAGGCCGGCAAAGTCGTGACCCTCTGCTGTGCGTTTCGACTCATAAAACAAACCTGTTCCGCAGTTAGCTGGCTACGCTTCCTGAGGTGACTCTGGCGCAGAGATGTTTTCACTTCACCCATTCTTTCATTATCCGCGGCACACCGCTCTTGGGTCGCTTAGGCTCAGCTTTAAAGCATGTAATTATACTTCAATAAAATTTGTCACGAATGGTGCGGAAAGCATAAATGTCCGCCACAGATAATTCCGTACTGCCTAACCTCATATTGGCGTAACCCCAAAAAGAGCGGTAACATTCTATGCACCCACTTCGTCATTGGGCAACACGCCAAAACGGTCAATCTTTCATTTAAATAGCAATCGTAGGGAGGAGGGAAACAGCCACAATCTAGTGGTGTTTGGTGGAGATAAGCACGCGTTAGACTCAGAAAGGTTGGCTCAGACGAGGCGATTGCCCTTATGCCCGAAAACATGCTAGGAGCTGTCTGTCACAACCCTCTATAACATATAAAACATCAAAGATATCGAGTGGATTCCAACAATGGCCACTCTAACATCCACATGAAATTGTCTGAATATCCAAGGCCAAAAGAGGAAACTAAACCCTCATGCATCTGCACTTTACTCCCCGATCTACTAATCAAATCGAAGAGGGATCAATATTCTGTTACTTCAACAAGTAATTCACTGCTGTTTCATGGCAGCTTCTAGTCTCTGGTTCAGCGCTTCGATTCGTTCCACAGCATCCTCGGCCTGCTCTACCCTTTCCTGTAATTCCAGGAAAAGACCCGCTACGTTCATAAATGCTAGAATGGTCGCGTGCAGACTGTCCACTGTAGCTCCAGAGGTAACAACAGCCCCTACTTTTTCATCGACAAAATCTGCAACACGCTGCACCTCGACTTCACTACGCCGACTGCGTATCACATATTCGTGTCCTTGAATGTTCACCTCTACCCGGTGCTTCAATCAGGCTCCTGGTCAAGAAAGGTCAGCTTTTCTATCAACCTATCAAGCTCTTGGGCAACAAAATCGCGCTGCTGCTCTAAGTCCTCGCACTCAGCGACAAGTTTACTGTTATCACTCTGCAGTTGCTGTTGGCGCTTTATTAACTGCTCTATTTTCTCTTCTAAACGAACCAGATTATCCAGATTCATAATTGATCTCTCTCCGTCTCGGCAGGTTATGCAAATGATAATAAAATGTCAAGAAACTTAGCGACTCTCAAACAAGGCATCGACAAACAATTCTGGCTCAAAAGGTCGAAGATCGTCGACCCCTTCGCCTATGCCAATATAGCGTACCGGCAGATGCAGCTCAGAGGCAATTGCAACAGCCATCCCTCCACGTGCAGTGCCATCAAGCTTCGTCAGGATAATACCGTCAATGGCGACGGCTTCGCGGAATAGTTGCGCCTGAACCAGAGCATTCTGTCCCGTTGTAGCGTCGAGGACTAGCAGTGTTTCATGGGGTGCTCCGCTGATTTCCCGTTCAAGGACACGGCGAATTTTTTTCATCTCCTCCATGAGATTTACCTTGGTATGTAAACGCCCAGCGGTATCTACAATCAGCAGGCTGGCCTCCCGAGCGAGAGCTGCCTTTGCCGCATCAAATGCTACCGCTGCTGGATCGGCACCTTCACTGTGACGAACCACCCCCACATCGGCGCGCTCTCCCCAAGAGCTTAACTGTTCAGCCGCTGCTGCCCTGAACGTGTCCGCAGCGCCCAAAATCACCTTTTGACCTTGCTGTTTATACTGGTACGCCAATTTCCCGATGGTAGTGGTCTTGCCTACTCCGTTGACCCCCACAATCATCATTACGAAGGGTTTATGCATACTCATATCGACGCCATGCTCGGTAGCGCAAAGAATGCTTAGTATCTCTTCACGTAAAGCGGTACGCACCTGCTCAGGTTTCTGCATTTCACCACGGGTTAAACGCCCCTGCAGAGCAGTTACAAGTTTCTGTGTGGTGCGCACCCCAAAGTCAGCACTCACCAATATCTCCTCTATCTCTTCAATAGTGGCAGCATTAATTTTTGCGCCAGCACCTAAAACCGCATCTAGTTTACCAAACAACGATCTATGCGTTTTTGCCAACCCGCTGCGCATCCGCTCATATACTGAGATCGGCTGCTGATTGTCTACTGGTGGCGTAACCTGAGGTTCTAGAGCATCTGGCTGTTTACCCAATATCTGCGTTGTGATGTCTACAGCTGAATGGGTACCAGGCGGTGTTGCTTTTTTTACCCTCTGACGACGTATTTTAACAAGACGGCAGACACATAAAACAAGCAAAAGAGTTAGAATTATGTATACAAGGGCATACGCCAGCGTCAGACCCTTACCTGGAGGGACTCCCCAACGCTCAAGCAACCCTGCAAAAACAACAAATTGCTGCTTAAGCCATAGGATTCCCATCTGCCAGTATAAGGTAATGTTGTGCATTAATTCCTGCACAAAAGAGTAAAGCCTATCCATTTTTTGGCTGTTATCCATAAACTTTCTTTCTATATTGCAACCAAAGCCGTAACCCAAAACATTGGCTCAATTTTTGGTTTCATTTTGTAATTTCCGCACTTAAGCGCGAAACACATTTCTGTATAGCCGCACGAATACGCCCTATGCGTACTCCATGCGGTCCAGCGACAGCCAGATAATACTCTGTTGCTAGCGGAAACACAAACCAGTCCTCCCCCTCGCAGCGCACTGAAATCTCTCGTAACATTCCACTATGCTCCTGTGGACCAGAGAACAACAGCTGTATCAAGATAATCCCCTGATGCGCACCAAAAAGAGCAGTTGCTTCGGCAGCGCTGGTTTCATCCCCGATGCCCTCATAGTGTCCCAATCTGGCAACCATTTCCCCGTCTGAATCTGCCACCACCGCACACTGCAAACCATGAGCAGGTTCCAGCAGTGGAGCTAGTATTTTCTCAAATATTGACATGTTCTCGTTTCCCTGCATATCCAACTTTACTCGTGCGCAAGTTCAGCGGCGTATGCGCTCATATCCACCGAAACTAAGCGGGAAACGCCGAGCTCCTCCATTGTGACTCCATACAAAGTGTCAGCTATCTCCATGGTTCTTGGGTTGTGAGTGATAATTACAAACTGTGATGTGGATGCCATTTCTCTGATCATGGCGTTAAAACGTCCAATATTAGCATGATCAAGTGGAGCATCAACTTCATCAAGCAAGCAGAATGGTGACGGTTTTATCTGAAATATGGCAAAAATAAGAGCTACCGCAGTCAAAGCCTTCTCTCCGCCGGAGAGCAGGTTGATATTTTGGAGTTTTTTCCCGGGGGGGCGCACCTCTATGTCGATTCCCGTCGCCAGCATGTCATCTGGCTCGGTAAGAACCAATCGGGCATGTCCTCCCCCAAACAGGCGGGGGAACACTTTTTCGAATTGTTCGTTAATCAGGGTAAAAGCTTTTTTGAAGCGGCTGCGCGATTTCCGATTGATCTGATTGATGGCTGTACGCAGATCGGTGATGGACTGCAGCAGATCTGCCTGCTGTTCCTGCAGATGGGTATGGCGTTCATGCAGTGCGTCGTATTCCTCTACCGCTAAAAGATTTACTTCGCCAAAATTGTCAATACAGTGTTGCAGTCGTTTCAATTGTCCTTGGGCGTCAGGCGGAAGCTCTACCAGATGCGTAGCAATTTGCTCGAACTCGATTCCGTAGTTCTCTTCAAAATGACGTTGCTGCTGCTCTAACTCTCGAACATTATGCTGCAACTCAAGACGTACCGAGTCAAGCTTCTGACGCACCTGATACAGCGCTGAACGTTGCGTATGTTCTTTTTGTTCTAAGGCACGTAATTCTGCGTTGAGTCTATCCAGCCGTTGCTGCGCCTTCCCTGCGGTTTTTTTCCCCGCACGTAGTTTCTCAAGTATAACCTCTATTCTGGCTGTGTACTGTGCTTCATTTTTCTGCAACGTATTCACTTCTGCGGTAATTTCGTCCTGACGTCGCTGCAATACCTCCATACGCTCGTACTGACGTGCAATATCACTCTCTACATATTTGTTATCTTTACACAATGATTTGTACTTTTCTGCAAACGCGGCGTAATCATAGCCGCTGGCAGCATTTTCCTCCTGCTTTTTCTGCATAAGGATACGTTGTTGCTGCCAGCGCTGCTCCGATTCCTCCACCCGCCCTGTGGCGACAGCAAGATTTTGTAACAGAAGCACACGCTCCGCATCCATAGCGGCTAAATCTGCGTTGACGGAGGTATGTTTCACCTCATTCTGGCTCTGGCGCACTAGATGCTGTTGGAGCTCCTGTTCAAGCGCAGCGCTGCGCTGCTCGAGTTTCTTCACGCCGCGCCCAGCTTCACTCTGGCGCAAACGCAGTTGTTCATAGTGGAGCTGTTGCTCTCGATGCAAAGAATCGGCCTGCTCGCACTCGACACGCCAATGTGTAAGCAGCCCCTGTTTTTTCTCAAGGTCTGCTTGCAGTTCAAGCAGCTCTTGCCCCAGCTTTTCAGTGCGGCGGCGATTACGCAGGAGCTGAGCTCCGACGCCACTTTTCTGACCAAGCACCACCAATCCCTGCCAAGAGAGGATTTCTCCCGCAGGGGTAACAAGTACCGTGCCAGCAGGCAACTCCGCATTGAAGTAAGGATCTAGCGCTTCGACCAGATAAGCACCAGCAAAAAGCCCTTGCAATGATTCGGGTAATGGGATTAGCTGTGACAGTGGCGCCTCTTCACCCCACTTGTCTGGCGTAACAGTTACTCCTACCTGACATAGGTAGCGTTCTGAGCGGGCACGCAACAAGTCCAGCATCTCCGCTTCGCGTCCAGCCTTGACATTCAGGGACTCAAGACGCTCTCCAAGCACTGCAGCTACCGCCGCTTCATAGCGGGGCTCAACCCTGATAGCATCCGCCAACACCCCAGAGAAGCCAGTGCAGAGCGCGGCATCAGCTAAAACCCGCTGCGTTGCGGTAGAGATGTCGGCACGATTTTCTATTAGTTCACGTAAAGATTCAAGACGCGAGGCACACTGTGTATACTTCTGCTGCGCTGCGTCCTGCTCCTGCTTGGCAGTATGGAGCTCTGCCTTGCCCTGGTGTAGTGTTTTGCGCCGAGCTTCCAATGCAAGTTCACTGTCATGAACCTGGGTTGCTATTTCATTTTGATGCTGTATCTGCTCATTTTTTTCGAGCTGTGCTGCAGATACCTCACCAACAATGCGTTCACTTTCGTTGGAAAAGAGTGCTATCCGTTCTTCCAGCACAGCTTGTTCGCGCATAGAGATATCGTACTTGTGACCCAAGCGCTGACGCGCATCCTCTATCTTGCTTAACTCATCCCGTTCAGAACGTACCGCGCTGCCAAGTAATCGCTCCGTCGCCACCACTTCACCCAGTTCTTTACGCACTCGCTCATGCTCGAGGCGCATCTGACTGGCATGTAGTTCGTGTTCTTTGCGCTGCTGACACAATACGGCAAGGCGTTTCTTATCTTCAGCAACTTGTACATCCAGCTGACATCTTTCTTTTACGGCCTCATCTTTATAACGCGCATGATTTTCAAGTTGCTGACGCGTAAGGGCGCAGTTGCTTTCATACTCTTGCAGTTCACTTTGCCAGGCATGTACATGCCGTTTTTTCTGCACAAGAATGCTTTCGGCCTCATCGCGTTCAAGCTTAGCGCGTTCCAACTCAAGACCAAACTGGTGCAAAGAGGCCTCCTCCCGCTCCACCTCTATACTATTGTGTAGCTCTCGTTTGGTTAATTCGGCATTTTGCTTGCCTAGTTCCTGACGGTGCTTAAACCTCAAGCCCATATCCAGTTCACGCATACGTTTTCGCAAATCACGAAATTCTCGCGCTTTTTCTGCCTGGAGCTCAAGCCTCTGCAGGCGTTCGCCTACTTCAGTGATAATATCGTCTATACGTTGTAAATTGAGCTGAGTCGCGTCTATTTTGCGCAAAGCCGCCTTACGGCGTACTTTATATTTACTTATCCCAGCAGCTTCTTCTACCAGACTCCTGCGCTCCTCAGGTCGTGCCTGCAGCACTGTCGCCACTTTGCCCTGCTCTATTATCGAATACGCACGCGCCCCCACGCCGGTATCGAGAAACAATTCAGTTATATCCTTAAGCCGGCAGGGGGTCTTGTTGAGCAGATACTCGCTCTCTCCGCTGCGATACAGACGCCTAGTAAGCATAATTTCGGCATAATCTTTAACCAGCGGGTGGGTTATGGGCGGATATTCAAGGGTTCCACTGTTCTCAAACGTGAGACTCACTTCGGCCATACCGTAGGGTCTGCGCAACTCACTCCCAGCAAAAATCACATCTTCCATAGCCTGCCCGCGCAGGTTAGCAGCACTCTGCTCCCCCATTACCCAGCGCACCGCATCGACAACATTGCTCTTACCACAACCATTTGGCCCTAAGACTGCACTAATTCCGGCGCCGAAGGTAAATATGGTGCGCTCCACAAACGATTTGAAGCCCACTATTTCCAGTCGTCTTATTTTCATTTACACGCCAATTCTGCTATATTTTCGGTATATACTGTTACCCTCATTCCGTGCATATTACCAAGGGGTGAGGGCCATTGTAAATTACCTTGCTCGCGCTAATACCCTACTTAGTAAAATAAAACCGCGAACGACTGTGCTTCTCATGTTTGCAAGCTATATCTAG
>CAYPNO010000070.1:0-10411 GCA_964411865.1 uncultured Desulfuromonas sp.
CATTGATACCTCGATTTAGATTTGTTCTAGCAGATTGCAGCATTATATAACCAAAACACTATTTAGTCATTTCAGCTACTTCGGCAGCAAAGTCGCATTCTTTCTTTTCGATTCCTTCACCGAGTTGATAACGAACATAGCCGGTCAGAGTCACATCTGCACCAACTTCTAAAGAAGTCTTTTTCAACAACTCGTTAATTTTAATATCCGGATCAATAACAAATGCCTGCTCTAAAAGGCAAATTTCACTGAAGAATTTATCAATCTGACCACTGACGATTTTATCTAGAATCTTTTCAGGCTTACCACTTTCTAGCGCTTTAGCGCGCATAAACTCTTTCTCTTTCTCAACCACATCAACGGGGACTTCTTCGCGCTTAAGATACTGGGGAGCAGCGGCGGCTATATGCATAGCCAGCTGCCTTGCTACCGCCTGCACTGCAGCAGTATCAGCTTTATCACTTTGCAATGCAAGAATTACCCCAATTTTACCTGCACCGTGAATGTAGGATTCGATCAGACCGTTGTTAGCTTCCCGCCGTTCAAACCGACGGATGTTAATGTTTTCACCTATAGTAGAGATCTGATGAACCTGCTCTTCAGCAACGCTGCGGTCTGAACCAGGAAGCGCAAGAGCTAGTAAAGCCTCCAGGTTTTCAGGTTTTTCAGCCACTATAAGCTCAGCCACTTTTGTAGCAAAACCAACGAATGCATCATTTTTAGCAACAAAATCTGTCTCGGCGTTAACTTCAACTACAGCACCAACTGTTCCTGAATCTGCAATTACAACGAGCCCTTCAGCTGCTGTACGCCCTGATTTTTTAGCTGCTGCAGACAACCCTTTTTTTCGCAAATAATCGACAGACTTTTCAAAATCACCCTCGTTTTCGCTCAGTGCTTTTTTACAATCCATCATTCCTGCGCCAGTTTTACTGCGAAGCTCTGCCACCATGGATGCGGTAATTTTAGCCATAAAAATTTATTCTCCTATGTTTTTCAATTCTGGGGAAGGGGGTTCATACGGAGGGATCCCCTTGAATGGTTTACGCGTAATATTTGCTAAGTACGGCACTGTCCATACAATAAATACAGAGCGTGTGCTGCCAAGAAAAGCGACCAGACACATATGTTATGCACTGGTCGCTTTATTATATTATTACTCGATCAGATCAGGCGCCCTGAGATATTTCCTGCTGTTCGTCAGAATCTGCACCTTCTTTTTCCGAGAGTGCAGCTGTCTCAGCAGCCTGCTTGCCGTCCTGACATGCATCAGCCATGGTTGCTACAAACAACCGAATAGCGCGAATCGCATCATCGTTACCCGGGATTATGTAGTCAATCTCGTCTGGATCACAGTTAGTGTCAACAACAGCCACTACTGGAATTCCAAGTTTGCGGGCTTCCTTGACAGCAATAGCTTCTTTTTTAGGGTCAATTACGAACATGGCGCCCGGCAATTTATTCATGCTCTTTATACCACCTAGGCTGCGTTCGAGCTTAATCCGCTCACGCTCAAGTTGCAGCCCTTCTTTCTTGGTCAAGAGATCGAAGGTTCCATCCTCAGCCATCGCCTCAATCTTCTTAAGACGATCAATACTGCCTTTAATTGTGGAGAAGTTTGTCAGCATTCCTCCAAGCCACCGATTATTCACGTAATATTGCCCTACACGCTCAGACTCTTCACGAATAGCTTCCTGAGCTTGTTTCTTGGTCCCTACAAACAATACGCTGTCGCCATTCTCAACAACACTCTGGATGAAATCATACGCGGTACGGAAATAGCGCACTGTGCGCTGCAAATCAATAATGTAGATTCCATTACGTGCGCCAAAGATGTACGGTTTCATCTTGGGGTTCCAGCGTTTTGTCTGGTGTCCAAAGTGCACACCAGCTTCGAGCAGTTGCTTCATTGATACTTTTGCCATTTTAGGTCGTTCCTCTCATAGTGTAACTAACATTGGTTTTATCCTCCGCCTGTTGTGTTTGCAACAGCACCATTAGCCGCTAATGGTTACCTACTTATCACGGCTAAAACCTAGCACATGTCCACAACGGCGTGCGTATTTTTACATCAGCGTTTAGTAACATAGCATTGCGCTGCAGTGCAAGGGAATTAAGCTGGATTAGATTTACAAGCATGAAATATTGTAATACTATCCGCCTACAATGAGCACTCTACGAATTCAAACATATATAGCACGTGAGATTGTTGTTAATTTCATCCTTAGCCTGACCCTTTTCACCTTCATAGTGTTACTCAGTCGGCTGCTGAAGTTGACAGACCTTATGATAGGCGCGGGGGTATCATCTAGCTCTATCGTCGCGTTATTCGTAGCAATGTTGCCTTCATTTCTCCTAATAACCATGCCGCTTTCATTTCTACTTGCGGTTCTGCTCACCTTCGCACGCATGTCGGCCGAGAGTGAAATAGTGGCGATGAAAGCAAGTGGGATTAGTGTGTACCGAATATCTGGGCCAGTTGTCACTCTGGCACTTTTAGTGTGCGTTGCAAGTGCATATATAGCTATGTATGCGGAGCCAACAGGACAGCTTAAAATGCGCAACATTGCTATTGATGTTGCCATGGAGAAAGCGTCAAGCGCAGTAAGGTCGCAACAATTTAACGATGCGTTTCCAGGTTTAACTCTTTTTGCCAATAAGGTTTTTCATGACACCAATCAATTGCAGGGGGTTTTCATCTGTGATACTCGCATTGGTTCACAAAAAACCATCATAACCTCCAAGACTGGAAAGCTGGTGACCGATAAAGATAGCAACATGCTGTTACTTCACTTGAATCATGGTACCATCCACCGCGATACCAGCACTGAAACCGAAACCAGGCTGCAAATTATTAATTTCAACAGCTACGATATCAACATATCACTGGAAGAATCTTCTACCTCAGACGGAAACAACCCCATACGCCCTAAATTGCAAACGATCACACAATTATTTGATTCTCTCCGCCAGATTAGCGCGAATCCTAATGGTGAGAAGTTGCATATATCCGAAGTAAAAGCGGAAATATATGAGCGCTTTGTTCTCCTTATCTCCCCCCTGCTCTTTGGAATAATAGCAATTCCTCTCGGCATCAGCTCACATCGTTCTAGCAAGGGAGCTGGTTTCGCGGTCTCATTAATTGTCTTCATGATTTACTACATGTCTTTAAGCATAAGCAAAACCCTGGTTATTGAGCAAAACTGGCCGCCTGCGTTAACCATGTTGGCTCCTAGTTTTGTGTTTGCAGTTTGTGGTGCTTTTTTATACGTCACTGCTGCCAGAGAACGCGTCTTGATTCCATTCAGGCCAGTCGCTGTTTTCCTCAACGAAATCTTCAGGCGCAGATAGGTTAAATTGGCGTGACCATACTACAACGTTATTTGCTGGGTACTTTTGCCCGCATTATGGCTCTTTCGCTCAGTTCGTTTTGCGGAGTGTATCTGCTCATAGATTTTTTTGGCCGAGTAGATAATTTTTTGGAGCATAACGCCCCAGCTTCATTATATGTGCTGTACTTCGGCGCTAAAATCCCTTTAATCCTATCTCAGATTTTGCCTTTAGCCGTTCTCATGGGGATCTTTCTTACTTTGGGGGGGTTCTCTAAAACCAACGAATTAATCGCCATGCGCGCTGGCGGTGTGGGATTGCCACGCATTGTCATGCCGATTATGCTTATTGCGTTATTCATCGGAATTGGGCATTTTCTGCTCAATGAATACGCTGTCCCGGTTGGGGTTAAAAAATTCAACCACGTCATGCGCGTCGAGGTAAAAGGAAAACAGGCTGCGCTAGGTAAACGGCAAGACCTTTGGTTCCGTGACCGCGACACCATGTATCACATAGATTTTAGCGGCAATGATAATACCATCATGCATGGAGTGAGTATATATGAACTAAACTCGGACTTTGAGCATAAGCGATTTTTAAAAGCAGCCAGACTTGTTTTTACTGGAGATATTTGGCGGGCAGAAGACGTATTGATACGCGAATTCGACTCATCTAACGGTCTTTTAGAGCGAGAGTTTTCTACTGAAAAAATCCCGGTCGCACTAAACAAAAATCCTGATGACTTCTGTTCTACCGAAAATGAGGCTGAAGAACTCAGTTATGCTGAATTACATGAAATATCCCATCAGTTAGAAAAAGCAGGGCTCAACAACACTAAATACAGGGTAGACATGCACGCAAAGCTTGCGCAACCATTTGTCTCACTAATCATGGCGCTGCTTGGAATCCCTTTTGCTTTGCAGAAGTCGCGCAACATAAACCTTGGACTGGGCATCTCAATCTGCATAATGACAGGTATGGCTTTCTTCGTCACGCATTCTACCCTAGTAGCGTTCGGCTATGCCGAAATCCTCCATCCGGCCTTAGCCGCCTGGTCCGCCGACATTATTTTCCTTCTGTTGAGTGTCATTCTGATTCTATTTACCCGAGAATAACCTGCTCATTGCGCAGAAAAATCGGTTTATACAACCAAGCCCCACCGAATTGAACCAGTGGGGCTTGCTGATTTTTCACATAACCACTATGAATTACTTAATTCACAAGCTACTAAGTAGCCTCATTCTGCAATCGGCTAATAACGATAGTAGTCTGGCTTATACGGGCCATCAACAGAGATATCAAGGTATGCAGCCTGTTTCGCAGTCAAACGTGTCAGTTTGGCTCCGAGTTTCTCCAAATGCAGCGTTGCCACCTTCTCATCAAGAACTTTGGGCAGTACATACACCTGTTTTTCGTAGTTAGAGTTATTCTGCCACAGCTCAATTTGAGCCAGGACCTGATTGGCGAAACTATTGCTCATAACAAAACTAGGATGTCCAGTTGCGCACCCGAGATTTACCAGGCGCCCTTTAGCTAGCAAAATAATGCTATGGCCGTCAGGCCAGATGATCTGATCCACCTGAGGTTTAATCTCTAACACCTCAAGAACAGGATCAGTAAAGAGTGAATCTACCTGAATTTCTGAATCAAAGTGCCCGATATTGCACACAATTGCCTGATCCTTCATTCTGTCCATGTGATCTCTGGTTATAACATCTACATTGCCTGTTGTGGTGACAAAGATATCTCCCCAAGTGCAAGCTTCTTCCATGTCCACCACGTTGAAGCCTTCCATGGTTGCCTGCAGCGCGCAGATTGGATCAATTTCAGTGACAGATACCATGGCGCCCATACCATTAAATGCCTGCGCGCACCCTTTACCTACATCACCGTAACCCAGCACAACACAGCGTTTGCCGGCGATCATGACATCTGTTGCGCGTTTGATGCCATCAATAAGAGATTCGCGGCAACCGTACAGATTATCGAACTTGCTTTTAGTGACCGAATCATTGACGTTGAACGCTGGGAACAGTAGCTTACCATCCCGTGCCATCTGGTACAGACGGTGTACTCCTGTGGTGGTTTCTTCACTGACCCCAAGCATATTGGCGTTGGCGCGCTGCCAAAACGTAGGATCCTCCTCCAAGGTAGTGTTAAGGAGGAGATCTACGGTTTCAATCTCTGCATGATCTGTGCACACATCAGGCATCACACCGGTACTGGCATACTCCTTCTCACGCTCCAGTCCACGATGCAGCAACAAAGTAGCATCGCCACCGTCATCTACTACTAGATTCGGCCCATCTGGAAAGGAAAGAGCCTTTTTGGTATAAGACCAATATTCTTCGAGCGTTTCGCCTTTATAGGCAAAAACAGGCACGCCTGTTTCTGCAATGGCGGCAGCAGCATGGTCCTGGGTAGAATAAATATTGCAGCTGGCCCAGCGGACATCCGCACCGAGATCAACCAGGGTTTCAATCAGAACAGCGGTCTGGATGGTCATGTGCAGTGACCCAGATATTCTGGCTCCTGCCAGAGGCTTGCTCGCGCGGTACTCAGCCCGCACCGACATCAAGCCAGGCATCTCTTTTTCGGCGATGGAGATCTCCGTACGCCCCCATGGAGCCAGCGTCATATCTTTAACTATAGATTCACTCTGCATACTCAAAACTATACCTCATTAATGGTTTGGTTCTTGGTTGATTTTATCTGTGAACATCGCAGTTTTTAAGCCTTCAAGATTATAATCCTGCGCGACTTTTAAGTGAAGCGGTTCTGTCGGTCTTTTCCCAGGTGAAATCTGGCAGTTCACGCCCAAAATGTCCGTATGCTGCAGTTTGCGCGTAGATGGGTCGCAACAAATCCAGGGTTTCTATAATAGCGGCCGGGCGCAGATCAAACTCCTCCCGCACGATACTCGCGATGCGGTCTGGTGCTATAGCGCCAGTCCCAAAGGTGTTAATCATAACTGAGACTGGTTGGGCGACACCGATGGCATAGGCAATCTGCACTTCGCAACACCGTGCGAGCCCAGCTGCAACAATGTTCTTTGCCACATAACGCCCCATATATGATGCGCTTCTGTCCACCTTGGATGGATCTTTGCCGGAGAACGCCCCGCCACCGTGGGAACCTTGTCCTCCATAGGTGTCAACAATGATTTTTCTTCCGGTAAGACCACAATCTCCTACAGGTCCACCAATGACAAACTTACCTGTAGGGTTGATGAAATATTTAGTATTGGCGTCAACCAGATGGGCAGGCAAAACTTTTTTAATGACCTCCTCCATCACCGCTTCTTCTACCGATTTATGTGACGCGGTGGCGCTGTGCTGGGTTGAAACAACTACAGCATCAATTCTCTTCGGAATATGTCCCGCATACTCAATAGACACCTGTGACTTACCATCAGGGCGCAAAAAATCTACCACATTTTGTTTGCGCACTTTACTCAACTGAGCAGTCAGTGCATGAGAGTACATGATGGGCATGGGCATAAGTTCAGGGGTGTCATCACACGCATAGCCGAACATTAGACCCTGATCTCCAGCTCCTTGCTCTAGACACAGCCCTTGTCCCGGAGTCACTCCCTGGGAGATGTCAGGTGATTGTCGATCAAGGGTGGTCATTACTGCGCAGGTGTTTGCGTCAAACCCCATGTCCGAACCCACATAACCAATCTTGCGGATAGTCCTTCTGACCACCTCTGTGTAATCTATCTGGGCAGTAGTGGTTATCTCGCCCGCAAGAATTACAAGCCCAGTAGTAATAAGGGTTTCACATGCAACGCGTGAATATTTGTCTTGCCCAAGCAATGCGTCGAGAACAGCATCTGAAATCTGGTCAGCCATTTTGTCCGGATGACCCTCACTAACTGATTCAGAGGTGAACATATAATCTGTCATAGACATGGATCGAGTACCTTTCTTTATGGCATTAAAAGTAAGTAGCGCGTTTACAGATTTAATGACCAAAGACAAGCTTTGGCTTAATGGTCTGGTTGAGTGGAATAAAAGCTAAAACCAAATTTTTCAATTATCCGCTTAGACGATACCTCTGCTTAATAATCCAAGGAGGGATCAGCTTCAGGAAGAAATTGGCGTAATTTTTCCTTGAGTAACCTTAGGACGTCTGCCGCAGTTTTTTGTCCCATTAGAACATCTATTAATTCCTGACTGTGGTTAGTATCCCACTGTCTAATCAATTTTTTCACCCGTGATATCCCCTGACTGCTCATAGAGAGTTGGGTGTAACCCATGGCAACAAGCACGATACTAAACATCGGCTCCCCTGCCATCTCACCACATATACATAGATCTATGCTAGCTGTATGTGCAGCATCTGCAATGCGTTTGAGCGCGCGCAGAATAGCAGGGTGGAAGGGTTCATACAAGTAAGCAACATGTTCATTACCACGATCGACTGCGAGGCAGTATTGAATTAGGTCATTAGTTCCGATAGAGAAGAAATCGACCTCAGCAGCTAAAATATCAGCAATAAATACCGCTGAAGGGGTCTCAACCATGATACCCACCTCGATATCGCGGTTAAAGTTGGTGCCTTCTTCTTCAAGCTCTTGCATCACCTGTAGGATAATTTGTTTAGCAGCGCGCACCTCGCCAAGTCCTGATATCATCGGAAACATCAGACGTACATTACCATAGGTTGAAGCACGCAATATGGCCCGCAACTGGATACGAAACAGGCGCTTTTCACACAATGACATACGGATCGAACGCAGCCCCATGGCGGGGTTAGATTCGTCTTCTAGACTAATATCGCTTACAAACTTATCTCCACCGATATCTAGAGTTCTGATGGTCACCGGGTAAGGTGCAAACAATTCGGCGGCTTTTTTATACGACAGGAATTGTTCCTCCTCGGTCGGTGGTCGCAACCGCGCCATATACATGAATTCTGTCCGCAACAATCCAATTCCCTGCGCGCCGTTGCTAAGTGCTATATCTGCCTCCTGCAGAAACTCGATATTGGCTTGCATGCCAATATTTTTACCATCTGCGGTCACTGCCGGCAGTTCGCAAAAACTGCGCAACTGCTTTTTGTAGAACTCGTAGTGGCGTTTAAGTTCCTGATATTTTTTCAGGGTCTCATTGTCGGGGTTGCATATCAATACTCCACTGCTTCCATCAACAACCACCGGAGTATTGTCCCCAACTAGGCGGGTTATTCTTTCAAGCCCTACCACCGCAGGAATTTCCATTGAACGCGCCAAAATAGCCGTATGCGAGGTTGGGCCACCAAGGTCAGTGACAAAAGCTACAACATGCTCAACATCAAACTGACAGGTATCCGTAGGGGAAAGATCATGAGCTACAATCACGGAGCGGCGTTTCAGCTCGCCCACCTGAGGCAACTCCATTCCGATAATATTGCGGATAATCCTCTCGCCTACCAACTCAATATCCGAACCGCGCTCACGCAGATATTCGTCCTCAATCCTCTCAAATACTGCAGCAAAACGGCGTAACACTTTTTTCAGAGCACCAGCGGCGTTAATTGACTCTGTCCGGATCAGCTCCGAAGTAGAATCGATAAGCATGGCGTCCTTAAGAATCATCAACTGAGTATCGATGATATAAAAGTGTTCGGTCTTACTTTGGCTCACCAGTTCATGCTGCACCACCTCCAGCTGTTTCCTGGTAAGTTCAACCGCTTCAAGAAAAACACAAACCTCCTCATCAATCTGCGCGCGTGCTACCTTGTACTCCTGAACGGAGATTCTTCTGCGATCTAAAAGTCTGACTTCACCGATAGCTATTCCGGGAGATGCCGGTATGCCGGTATAAGTCCTTTGAGGTTTTTGCTCCATGTCAATCTTCACCAAACTTATTGTCTATCAGGCGCTCCAGAGCGGTAATAGCATCCAGCGCATCGTCACCAAGAGTTCGGACCTTAATCAGGGTGCCTTGCGGGGCTGCCAACATAAGTATGCCCATAATACTTTTACCGTTAACCTCCTCACCCTCTTTTTCGATAAATATTTCACAGGCATAACTATTCGCCAGTTGAACAAACTTTGCTGCGGCTCTGGCATGTAAGCCAAGACGGTTCTGAATGATGAGCTCTTTTTGTATACAGTCCATAAAATATTAGGCCTTACACTCTGTACATAGATGAAAAGGGTCATTGACGGGTGGAATTTGGCAGCAGCAACTTAACAATTCTTATGCAGCACTGCCAACAACGCTGAAAACGACTAAGGAAAGTCCTAAGAGCAGCACCACCGGTATTCTCCGCCGCAGCAGGAATATATTTATCCCAAAAAAGAGTATAAATGGCGCTGCTAAAACAATTGTGTAACTACTATCAGGACTGAGTCCTGTTTCAACGCCACGCCATGCCAACGCAACCACTACACCAAGCAACACTATATTTATCTGCTTTATTTTGACCGCGAGATCTGCAAGATGCAGCTGTTGGAGAAGTGAAACTACCTGTGCCCCATGGAGATAACCCGCAATACTACCCCATATGCGCACAATGATAGTTGGCAGGGTAAACAACAGCGCAACCGCAACAGGCGCCCATAGGCACCCCAGCAAGGTCAAAATAACTGCAACCAAGGCCGACATCGGGCGCAAGCCACCCCATAATAACGCATCGCCAACTGCTGCCACCGGCGCCATCACCGCAGCGGGAAAATCCTCTGCCCTGATGACCACATGCTCACCATTGGCCTGTTTCTCATGTAAGGCTAACTGCGCAGCTAGAACACACGGAGCAAGAAATGTATTGGTATTGAAATACATCAGCTGTTGCGTGGCGCTTGGGTGAGCGCTAGGCACATCATTTATATCTGCGCTATGGATATCGCGGCGGAATGGCTGTAGAATCCAGAGACTGCCCAGCCCTTGGAATATCCTGAAATTCCAACATGATTGCAAAAGTATGCAGCGTGCGTTGAGCTTGAGGATGAGTTTAAGCATATTTTTAAGTTTTTTATGCATAAACCTAAACCTGCGTAAGAAAAAGAGTTACGCTGAAACCAGCTCCGAACAGAGCGACACTGTAACGGACACGAATCAAGGCATAAACTGCGGCGGCCCCCACCAGAAAC
>CAYPNO010000071.1:0-10248 GCA_964411865.1 uncultured Desulfuromonas sp.
AACAGGGCAGCCTCTTTAACCTCCGTCAGCTCCGTCAGCACTTCCATCGCTTCCTGAGGTCTTTCACATCCGACGTCGATCACCTCTTCATGCATATATTTGGTTTTAAGTTCGCCCGGCGTTCCCACCGCAATCAGTGCGCCACGGTAGATAAGTCCGAGACGATCACAATATTCCGCCTCTTCCATATAGTGGGTGGTCACAAACACGGTTACGCCGCTGTCGGCCAGCTCATAAATCAGGTTCCAAAACCCGCGCCGACTGAGCGGATCGACCCCCGAGGTTGGTTCATCCAAAAAGATGATGGGTGGCTCATGCAAAACCGCGCATCCAAGAGCGAGGCGCTGCTTCCAGCCGCTGGCAAGGGTGCTGGTCAGCGCATGGCGGTGCTGCTGCAGATCCGCCATTTGCAGAACCCATTCCCTCCGCTGCGCCTTCTTCTGGCGCGCAATGCGGTAGATACCTGCATAGAAATCGATGTTTTCCTCCACGGTGAGATCTTCATACAGGGAGAATTTCTGACTCATATAGCCGATGTGCGGTTTGATCATTTCGGTCTGATGCACAACATCGAGCCCGGCTACGGTTCCCGCGCCGCCGCTAGGTTGCAGCAGTCCACTGAGCATACGGATGGTGGTGGACTTGCCAGCACCGTTGGGCCCCAGAAAGCCAAATATTTCCCCTTTACCCACATCCAGGGTGACCTTATCCACCGCCGTAAAGTCGCCAAATTTTTTGCTCAGCCCTTGCAGGGAAACAGCAATATCATTTTGAATCACGGCTCTGCTCCCTGTGTTCGAGTACCGAGATAAACACATCCTCCAGCGAAGGTTCTACGCTACGGATTTCATTGTGGGAAAGCCCTGCTTCCTGCAGGATGGAATGGATCGCGTGGGTAGTATTCTCAGGTTCCGTCGTCACCACATGGATGTGCTCGCCAAACAGCCCCACGCTCGCCCCGGGAAGTTTCTGCCGCAGTAACTGCATAGCGTGGCGCGATTCGGGGCAGCGAAACTCCAGTAAAGTTCCTTTCATCAGGCGTTTAATAGCTTCCGGGGTATCAACCGCCAGCAGGCGACCCTGATGCATCAGGCCAATTCGACTACAGCGCTCCGCTTCGTCCAGGTAGGCGGTGGAGAGAAAGATGGTCAAACCATCACGCACCAAGCGGTAGAGGATGCGCCAGAAATCCCGGCGTGAGACAGGATCAACTCCATTAGTCGGTTCATCCAGAAACAAAACTTGTGGGGTATGGATCAACGCGCAGACCAAGCCGAGTTTTTGCTTCATCCCTCCAGAGAGGTTCTGCGCCTGACGTTTTTTGAATGGAATAAGATTGCTAAAATCCAACAACGCGTCGATGCGCTCGGCTCTTCCGGCGCGGGGTTCCCCATACAGATCAGCGTAAAAGTGGATGTTTTCCAGCACCGTCAAATCTGGGTAGAGCCCGAAGCGTTGGCTCATATATCCGATCTTCTCTTTAATCTTCTCCGCAGCGCGGACGGTGTCGTGCCCCAGAATTGCGGCAGAGCCAGAGGTGGGATCGATAACCGAAGTCAACAGACGCATGGTGGTGGTCTTCCCTGCCCCATCCGGGCCCACCAGCCCAAATATTTCTCCGGCGGGGATGGTCAGGTTCATCCGATCTACCGCTTTGAGGGCACCGAAATTCCGGCTTAAATCGATGGCCTGGATGGCAGTGGCCCGGGTGGCACTCATTCTACTGCCCCCTGCAGTTCGATGGTTGCATCGGCGGGCATGCCGGGTTTCAGTTCCAGTTCGGAGTTTTCCACCTCGATTTTAACCCGGTACACCAGTTTGGTGCGCTGCTTGTCGGTCTGTACATGCTTAGGGGTAAATTCAGCCTCGGAGGCAATAAACGAAACCATACCGGCATAGTGTTTGCCGGGATACGTATCGGTAGAAATTGCGGCCTTTTGGCCTAAATGAACGCGCCCAAGATTGCTTTCATCCACATAGGCACGCAGCCAGGGATGCTTTAAATCGCCAAGGGTCACCACTGGCGTTCCAGCCGCTACATATTCCCCCGCTTCTATATTGTCGGATAAAACAAACCCGTCGATGGGGGTCTTCAGGGTCGCAAAGCCAAGCCGCGTTCTGGCTTTTTCGAGCGCTTCTTCGGCACGCTTACTGCGCGCCTTGACCAGATCAATCTGTTCCTGACGAAATCCCTTCCGGTGCAGGTTATAGCGTTCACGCGCTTCATTCCTCTGGGCTTGCGCCATCTCGAAACTCGCGGCGAATTTCTCTAACTCCCGCGCGGAAATAACCTTGTCGCGATAGAGCGCCTGTTGACGCTGATAATCCGAAGCAGCTTCCACCAATGCCGCGTCAGCACGTTTCAACGCAGCTTGTGTCTGACCAGTCTCTTCAGGGCGGTAGCCGCTTTCTTTTTCTGCCAGTTCGGCCTGCGCGGCAGCCAGTTCGGCCATGCTCAAGGCAACATCGTGTTGCAACTCCACCGTGTCGAGAAGCGCGACTATGTCGCCAGCCCGCACCAGCTCCCCTTCCGAAATAACGCGCTGTTCCACCAGGCCGGGGATACGGAAGCCTATTCGTACTTGCGTCACTTCTATGTTGCCGGAAAGGCGCAGACTTGTCCTTGTCTCCGGAGTACGCAGCAAATAGTACCAGCCCCCTAAGGCGGCAATAATCAAAATCAAAGCAACGGCTATAATGATCCGTTTTTTCATCGTTTTCTCCTGTGTATCGAGTCTGCGCTAAAGTCTCGCAAGGCGAACTTCATACTTTTTTATGCAACTTCAATAAGCTTCAAGTTGTTTGCAAGTGAGTAATCAATTACTACCAGACCACTCACATATACTTCAAATACCCTGAAATCAATCTATCAAGGTTCAAAACAAGCACAACCTACCTTTGCCGCATTCACACAGATTCCAGCGTGTCACCCGTACTCGCGGTAAAAGCCCTTTGGAGGAGGACAAACACCCGCCGTGCCTCGTCGCACATCCGTTCCGGTTCACCGGCCAGCATCGATTGAATGACCAATCCCTGGATAGAACCGACAAACAGGGTCGCAGCGCTGACCGTATCAAGCTGAGGGGAAAACTCCCCTTGGGCTTTTCCCTCTTCAAGCAATGCACACAGCCGCTCTTCATAGCGATGCGTAAACGATCGCACCATTTTTTTGGCTGCGGTATCATCGGCGCGCTGTAGTTCACCGAACATCATGCGCGGCACGCCGGGGTGAGAAGCAACGAAGTCGATATGGGCCATGAACATCGCCTCCAGCGCCTCCAGTGCCGTGGACGCCTCCTTGGCTGCAAGCTCAATGCGGGCAGTCAACCGCTTTGCCACCCAATCCATAACACTTTCCCAAATGGCGGCTTTCCCACTGAAATGGCGAAACAGGGCACCCTGGGTAAGCCGCATGTGTTTGGCGATGGCAGCTGTGGTAATTTCGCTGGGGTTCTGTTTTGCGGACAGATCAATAACCGCCATAATGGTGGCAGCACGTCTTTCTTCGGCAGGCAGGTGTTTGGGCATTGCGGGCATGATGTTTTCTCCAAAGTGAGTAACTGATTACTTACTATAGGCAGAATTTTTATCCCGTC
This sequence comes from uncultured Desulfuromonas sp., assembly GCA_964411865.1. Classification (GTDB taxonomy): domain Bacteria; phylum Desulfobacterota; class Desulfuromonadia; order Desulfuromonadales; family Desulfuromonadaceae; genus JAIVHC01. The sequence continues at coordinate 3,597 of CAYPNO010000071.1, forward strand.
AAGCACAAAAAAAGGGGAGGGTAAAATCCGTCATTTCCGCTGCACTCCCTTCCACCCTATTTTATAGGGGGGATTGAGGGGGGGGTAGGCTGTGGATTGTCGCACCAGAAACAAAAACAGCCCTATAGATGACACCGAGAGGGTGACACCCATAGGGCTGCAAATACCTTGGCAGCATTTATGCTGCGTTCAAAACTTACTTAGCGTCGCGCCAGTAGTTATTCGCAATGGCGATGGTTTTAAATTCTATTGCCACCAGCTCTGCTGCATACATCAACAGTTGCGGATCATCTTCATATTTTTTTCTTACCGCTTGTTTGATCTCCGGATCTTGCTGAATGGCTCCGATGGTTTTTCTGATCATTTTAATCGCCAACATGCGCCCTTCAAGGGGCGTTTTGGTAATAAGACTCGGCATGTAATCTTCAGTAACCTTTTGTTCTGCCGCGTACACCGTTTGATTGAACCCGATAGATAAACAAGTTAGCAATAGCAGCGTACTAAATATTTTTTTCATAGCATCCCTCCTCTTGATTGTAGTGATCCGAAACAATAACTCCGACTCTCACTGCCCAGTATCTCGCCATCTTATGCCAGCTACAGTTTTTCCCGCACGTACTCGCCAATCAATATCGCAGTTGGGTACGACACCTCTTCTTCTGTCTGCGCATGGAGCTTGAGAGCTTCGGCAAAGTTAACATACTCTGGCTTGCCAATTTTTTTCGCCACTGCGGATAATTCATCCAGCGCGACCACGATAGCCTTGTGTTCTTCAAGCATCTCCGGAAGATCCATCTTGAGTTTATCCGTTAATTTAAGCACCTCTTGCATTTCTGAGGTTACACCCCCTTGAGCCAGTGCAGTCAGAAGTCCGAGGGGAGGCAAGGCATATTCCTCTTCTTTGATGAAGTGCGGATGCAGCAGCGCGGCAACCGCTTTGGCGGCCACTCCAATCTCACCCGCTTCCTGCGTAGCTTTGCGCAAATTATCGTGCAGTTCTTCATGTTCAACCTTGAGGGGGTGGGGAATTTCAAATTTCATCGCAGACTCCTTCTTAAAATGGGTCAAAGTTTTTTAACTAGTTGGCGCGCGGCGGTTTGTACCGGATCCCAAACCGGAGAAAAGGGCGGAGCATAGCTCAGGTCAAGGCTGATAATATCCTCTACCGTCATCTTTGCTGTGAGCGCCGTGGCAATAATATCGATCCGCTTGGCGGCACCTTCCATCCCTACGATCTGGGCACCAAGCAGTCGCCCTGTGAATTTCTCTCCGAGCATCTTGACCGTGATGGCGCCCGAGCCAGGGTAATATCCGGCCCTAGTTTTCGTTTTGATGGTTGCCGTAGCGTAGTCGATGCCGAGTTGTTCGAGTTCTTTTTCCTGGAGTCCGGTGCGCGCCACTTCAACCGCGCATATCTTACTCACAGCGGTTCCGACAACGCCTGGAAACCACGCCTCGCCGCCAGAGAGATTGGTGCCGGCCACCAGCCCATGCTTGTTGGCAATGGTGCCAAGGGCGATATGCACCTGCTGGCCGGTCACTCGGTGCAGCGAGGTAGCACAATCCCCCGCCGCCCAAACATTCGCAGTGTTGGTTTGCATCCGCCCATCGACACTGATTGCCCCTCTGGGGCCTAACTCGATTCCTGCACTTTTGGCGAGATCGGAATTTGGCCGCACCCCAAGACCTAAGATAACCATATCCGCAGGCAGGGTACGTTGAGACGTAACAACACCTGTGACACGGCCGGACTTAACCTCAAACGCTTCGAAACCTTCAGAGAGAAAAAGATTGACTCCGATATTTCTGAGGGCTTGGGAAACCAACACACCCATGTCGGGGTCAAGGGTGTCCATAACTTCAGGGCTTTTTTGCACCAGGGATACGTTGAGCTTCAAACGTGTCAGCGCCTCCGCCATTTCGAGGCCAATGTATCCACCACCAATCACCACCACATTCTTTGGAGATTCTCTGGTCAGAAATTCCTGAATATGCACCCCACTCACCAGACTTGACACGCCGAAAATTCCGCTGGCATCCAGCCCCTGAACCTGAGGGCAGAAAGCGCGGGCACCGGTGGCAATCAGTAACTGAGCGTAGGGTTCATCCGCGACCTGGTTCGATCCACGCTGTTGAACCTTGACTCGCTGGGCTGCGAGATCTATTTCGACAACTTTATGCCCAGTGCGCACGTCTATATTATATTTTTCCCGAAATTTTTGTGGAGAACGGACAATCAGTCTGTCGACTTCCTCTATCAATCCGCCGATAAGGTAGGGAATGCCGCAGCTCGAATAGGAGGTGAACGCTGTTTTTTCCAACACCAGGATGTCGCGTTCCGGTTGCTTGCGCCGAATTTTTGACGCAGCGCTCATTCCGGCGGCATTGCCACCCAGGATAACAACTCGGCCGTTATCTTTACTGACGTTTGGCATTTAAAGACTCCTTTCAAGCAATAAGGCTCGGGGCAATAAATCAATTCTATGATGTCCTGACCTGTAACATTGGAGCTAACCGCTAATAAATTCAGCTCGGCGAAGTAGGCGTAAAACAACCCTCCCACAACCCGCTGAAGAAGTTGCGTGCATTCACCCCGATGGAGCGATTGTTGTACCCTCCCTCCTGCAGCACCAGCGTAGGGAGCTGCAGCTGCCCAAGGGTGCGTCCCAGCGTGGCAAAATCTTTGGCGGTAAAGCTCCAGGTTCCGGTCGGATCACCCTTTGCGGTATCCAGTCCCAAACAAATAAGCAGATATGCCGGCTTATGGCGCTTAATTCTCCTGACTCCTTTGTGTAACGCCTTGGAGTACTCCTCAAATTTGAGCTGTTCGGGCAAGGGCAGATTAAGATTATAATCCTTCCCCTCGCCTTCCCCAACCTCCTCCTCGAAGCCACAAAAGTAGGGATAAGCAAAACGGGGATGCCCATGGAGTGAAACCGTCAGCACATCGCTGCGCGGATAAAAAATCATCTGTTGGCCGTTGCCGTGATGGTAATCGATATCCAGTATCGCCACCTTCCCGAACTTGCTCAGATAGTTGGAGGCCACTGCGGCGCTGTTGAAGTAGCAAAAGCCCCCAAAGGCCTTGTACTCGGCATGATGGCCGGGCGGACGCACCAACGCGTAGGCTAGGCGCCTCCCTTCGAGCAATTCATCTGCACAGGAAAGGGCGCAGTCCACCGCCCGTCTGGCAGCCTTCCACGCATTCTGATTGAGTGGAGTGAAGGTATCGATACAGTAATACCCAGCGCGCACCGCCATCTCTTTGGGGGGGCGGGCCGCGTTGCGCAACGGGAAAACATACGGGTAGACCGACTTCCCCGGTTCAAGGGTCTGACACATGCGCTTAAAGTAGTTGATATAATCGGCGCTATGCACGGCGCGCAGATGCTTCTCCGCATAATTCTCAACCTCGATTTTCTCAAAGATATCGACCTTATCTAGCTCCTTGAGAATGGAGCGAATTCGCACCGGTGACTCAACATAACCCCGCTCCTTGATGTGGTGGATGTCGTGCTGGTCATTGATCGCCAGCGCAATACGCTTAAACTTACCGGTCGCTGGGCGAAATTTTTCCGGCTGCTGCAGCTTCACATATTGCGGTGGGCGCAGGCGGATTGGGTCATCGCTAAATGAGGCAACCACGCGCTCGATATACTCTTTTGGGCACAAATGTCCGTAACGTCGTTCCAAGATGGCACGCACAATCTTTTGTGCTGCACTCGCCTCCAACGCTTGGGATTGCCCAAGTGCATCGAACACCAGGTACGGAGGGTTATCGGCATCCTCTGGCTTGACCGGAGTTTCGTAAGCGGTGCCGATAATCGGATACGCTTGGTAGGCTTCGTAAAATTTCAGACGCGCGCGGTTCTGCTTGAGAATCTGCGGATCTTTACACAGCAAAGGATCGTCAGGCAGACACTCGAAAAAAATCCCATATACGCCCAACGCTAAAGCCTCCTCACGCACATGTTCATACAGTGCCCCCCCGATTCCGCCGCCAGTGACATTCTTCGCAGCGGAAATATAGTCAAGATAAGAGAACCGCAATTGGGCATCGTGCGAGAGCAGGGCAAACCCCTTAATCTCACCATGCGGATCTTCGGCCACATACACGATGGAGCGAAATTTATGTTTGAGAGGGTTGAGCAACAGCTCGGGGATCTTGTCGACATCATACTTAGCCAGCTGCGGAAACTGATCGCGCAGAATCTGCTGCACTTGGGCAACAGCCTGACGATTGATAGGGAAAACATCATCAAACACACGACGAATTCTAAACATATTTTGGCCTCATAATTATGCAGCGATAGGCTAAACACTAGCATGAAAAAGCCTTGCGTAAAGCAGTTATCCACAAATTCGGGCAGATAAATTTTATTCCTGCGAAATGTCTGTTATTTTTATATTGACAAGGAAATTCAGGGCGCGTATAGGCTCAAAACACTGGTATTTCGGTGTGGGAAATGCGTAACGACCTCAGCTTAAAAAGTAACCCCTTTTTACAGCCCTAGCCGCCAGGCTCCCACACCGAATGATTACCAAACTCCCACAGGGGGAGTCACTTTGTACCACGGCTTTTAAGGGGTTATCACATGCATATTGCACTTGTATTCAATTTACGCGAGGAGTCCGTCGATATCGACGAGCCTCCGTCGGAACCTCCCGGTCATTCCAGCGCGGATATCTACGCGGAATGGGATGACATCCACACCATCAATGCGGTCGCAGCAGCACTGGCGACCCGCCATGAAGTGTCGCTGGTCAATGCTGACCTCGATGCCTTCGAGAAACTACGCTCCCTAAAGCCAGACCTGGTATTCAATATCGCCGAAGGGCTGCACGGCGCTAGCCGCGAAGCCCAAATGCCGGCGATTTTTGAGATGCAGCAGATCCCCTATACCGGCAGCGATCCAGTTACCCTTGGTCTCTGTCTCGACAAACGCCGCACCAAGGAGATTCTGGCCCAGCACCGAGTTCCATCATCCCATTTTTGGGTGGTAGACTCTGCGCTTGAGCTGCCGAAACGCCTGCGTTATCCGCTGATGGTCAAGCCGCCGTTGGAGGGTTCAAGCAAGGGGATCACCGACAAGGCACTGGTACGCAACCGCAAAGAGTTGGTGCAGCAGGTAGAGTGGGTGATTTCGACCTATCAGCAGAGTGCGTTGGTGGAAGAATATCTCCCCGGTCGAGAATTCACTGTGGCGCTGCTTGGTAACGGCGCAAATCTGCACGTGCTACCACTGGTCGAGATAAATTTCGACAGTTTGCCGCCTGGAGGTAATCCTATCTACTCTTTTGAAGCCAAGTGGATCTGGGATACCGAAGAGGAACCGCTGCAGATTTTCAGCTGCCCGGCGATACTCGAACCCTTGTTGCAGCGCCAGATCGAAGAGGTGTGCCGCAAGGCGTTTAAGGCGCTCGGCTGCCGCGACTGGTGCCGCATCGATGTGCGCCTTGATGCAAGCGGGCATCCACAGATCATCGAACTGAATCCCCTCCCCGGCATCCTGCCGCGCCCGGAACAGAACAGCTGTTTTCCCAAGGCTGCCCGCGCCGCCGGACTCGATTACACGCAATTGATCCTCAGCGTGGTGGACGCCGCCTGCGCCCGCCTGCAACTCAATCAGGGGGACGCCAATGAATATCGCCGTCTGCTTTAATATCGCCCCTGGCGTGCCGCTGCGCGGTGAGCAGCAGGATCGTATCTCTGAGGCTGGTGCTGAACTCGAAGCGGAAGCGGTCGCTGCGGCCCTTACCCTCCTCGGGCATACACCCACGCTGGTGCCCCTCGGTGCCGAGATCGCCCCCTTTGTGTGCGCGTTGCAGAAACTGCAGCCGCAGCTGGTTTTCAACCTCTGCGAAGGCTTCTGGGGGCAGAGCAGCCGCGAACTCCATGTCGCCGCGCTGCTAGAACTGCTCGGCCTGGCGCACACCGGTTCACCCGCCCTGACCCTTGGCCTGACCCAGAACAAAGCGCTGACCAAGGACCTACTGGCGCGCCACAATCTGCCAACACCAGACTACCTGCTGATCCAACCGGGCGAACCAATGCCGGAGAAGCTGCCAGAGAGACTGGCATCGAGCTGGCCCCTGATCGTCAAGCCCTATCTCGAAGACGCCTCTATCGGAATCAACGCAGAGAGTGTCGTCAGTGATATGGACGCCTTACGCAGCCGCGTAGCATACGTTCATGCTCGTTACCACCAAGGTGCGCTGGTGGAAGAGTTTATTGCGGGACGCGAGTTTAACGCGGCAGTAATCGGGGATTGCTCTCTCGAAGCGCTGCCAATCTCGGAGATCTGTTTTCAAGCAGGTTTAGAGCGTCAGATTGTCAGCTACGCGGGCAAGTGGCTGGAGGATTCCGTCGAATATGTTGCGACCGAACCGGTCTGTCCAGCGCCGTTGGTGCTAGAGGAGGAAGAAACCCTCCAGGCGGTAGCACTCCAAGCCTGCCGCTTGCTCGGCTGTCGCGACTACGCCCGCGTCGATATCCGCATGCGCGACGGAATTCCTTACATTCTCGAAGTCAACGCCAACCCCGATATCTCCCCTGCTGCTGGTTTTGTCCGTGCGGCTCGGGCGGCGGGGCTGGAATATCCGGCCCTGATTGACCGAATTTTGAAGTTATGTCTTACCCGAATGGAGAACA
>CAYPNO010000072.1:0-10189 GCA_964411865.1 uncultured Desulfuromonas sp.
GTTATGCGCCTCAAAGTTAAATTGAAGCGGGATATGTGGTTTAAAGTACGGTTTTATATAAGGTGTTTGCCAATGCGGCAAACTCCATAAGATTGAGGGTCTCTCCCCGGCGCTGCAGATCCATGCCGATTTGGATAGCTGCCTCATCGATGTCTGTAGCGGCAAACCCTTGACTTTGCAACGAGTTGCGCAGAGTTTTGCGTCGTTGAGCAAAGGCGGCCTTTACAACCTGAATAAAAAACTGCGGTTCATCCACTAAGGCACGCGGCTCAGCAAGGCGGCGGAAGCGTAACACTTCAGAATCCACTTTTGGCTGCGGGGTGAATGCCTGTGGTCCAACGTGGATAACGAGGTCGACATCGAACCATAGTTGACACAAGACTGTCAAGATTCCGTAGTTTTTTGTTCCCGCCTGGGCGCGTAATCGCTGTGCCACTTCCTTTTGAAACATCAAAACCAAAGTAGAGAAAAGGTGGCGATGTTCGATAACCTTGAACAGGACCTGGCTGGAGATGTTGTAAGGAAGGTTTGCCACCAATTTATACGGCGGTGCGATCAGGAGCGCGCTCCAGTCTAGCTTGATGGCGTCTGCGGTGTGTACAAGCACCCCAGGATACTGCTGTGACTCCCATCTGGCCGCAAGATCTCTGTCAATCTCGATTAAGTGCATTTCGGCTACGTTGGGGGCGATAACATGGGTCAACGCACCCCGTCCGGGACCAATTTCTACTACCTTATCGTGTTGTTCCAGCTTTGCTGCTGCAACGATAGCTTGGATAATATTTTTATCGTGCAGAAAGTTCTGCCCGAAGCGTTTTCTGGGGCGATGTGATTGAGTCATATGTTTAATATTTACAATCTCTTTATATGGTCAACCGCATGGAGGTTGCCATTACGGGAGTCTGTTGTTTGGTAATTAAGCATCGTCGACACTTTTTTTCGTATCAGCAGATTTGGGTGGCAATGTTTCACGCGCTACCTTTAGCTTCTGCTTTGGCTTTGGAGGTTCTGTCGGTGGAGTGTCCTTTATAGCAGTTTCGGTTTTAGCCGTATCCGGTTTCGCCGTATCCGGTTTCGCCGTATCCGGTTTCGCGACGGTAGGCTTGAGCCTGCTCGTAGTACGGCGGGGTGCGCGTTTTACCGCTACTTTTTTTTCTGCAGCAGCGACGTTAGTTGCAGCTGGTGCGGGAGCAGCTGCAACGGCCGCAGTTGCATTGGCGTTTTCAGAAGCGACTTTGGCTTTGCTGGTCGTTGTTCTGCTCCGCGCTGCGGTTGTTCTGCGCCTGGGTGTTTTTTTCTCTTGTGGAGCATCTTCTGCTTCTGGCACTGTTTCTATTTTACTTGTACTCCGTCTGGAGGCGCTTGATTTAGCAGCGGTACGTGGTTTGCTCTCTGGCGCAGGGGCTTTAGACTGAGGTGTTAGCGTGGGTGTATCTTCTGTTTTAGGTGTTGCAGAGGGTTTGATTATCTCTTCAGTAGCGCTAGTTGTTGTTTTGGCTGCGCTGGGTTTAGCTGAAGTTTGTAGAGGCGTTGGTTCAACAGGTGTTGCTACGGGTTTGACTTGTATTTCAGGGTCTTGTTGCGGCTTCTTTTCATCAGTTGCGATATTTTCTGGGGCAGGCACCTCTTTTTTCTTGGCTGCAGGGCGTCTGGGCGCACGTCTGCGCTTGGGTTTTTCTGTTTCAGTAGTTGCAGGGGTGCTTGTGGCCTGTGCTGGATCAGGCGAGCTTTCGCTGGCAGTTTTAGCTGTGCTGGGTCTTTCTGCACTGTTGTTACTGGGCGCTGTTGTACTGCTTTCAGCTGCCTGTGTTGAGGTCTGTTTGGTGTCGGAGGAAACACTTGCGTGCTTTTCTTGTTGTGCACCCTTTGGTGTTGGTGTGTCCGGATGTGGGGCGACTTCCTGCTTGGGGTCGCGCTGAGCTGTGCCTGTATCTGAGGCTTGAGTCTGTTCCTCTTCGATTTGAGGGGTGGCTTGTGGCTCAGTCTGCGCAGTTGGCTCGGTGTTTTCTTTGTTTCGCTCATTGGAGTTTGAGCGCGGGCGTCTCTGGCGTGATGGTCTGGAGCGGCGAGGGTGCTTAGATTGAGGTGTTCCATTTGGGCTTTCGGCCGTCGTTTTCTCAGTCGAATCAGCTGAAGAGTCTGTGGCATCCCCTTTGGCAGCAGGTGTTTTTTCCGTAATGGCGTCGTTTGCCTCGAGATCAATCCCTGCATCGGCAGAGTCCGTATCGCTGAAGTCGAAATCTTTGCTGCGATCCGCGAAGTTTACGTCTACTAATGCCTTTTGTTCACCCGCGCCATTTTCGTGTTCTCCGGCGTTTTTGATAAAGTCCAACTCAACTTGGTCAGACAGAAAGTCAGGTCTGAGGTTGATCCAAATTTTGATGTGTTGTTGTAGCTCCAGATCGCGCAGTTCTGAACGTTTCTGGTTAAGCAGTGTAGTGCCGACGTCGAGGGCGACCGTTGCAACAACTTTCTCAATCTTACCCTTGGCGGTGCCGGCCTGTATCCGCCGCAGTAGGCTGATAGCGCGGGACTCACTGCTGCGCATCAGGCCTGTGCCGTTGCAGTGGGGGCAGTTGCTGTAGGATGCTGCGCCCAGGTTTGGTTTTATGCGTTGACGACTCATCTCCAATAGGCCGAACAGGGTGCTTATGCGCCCCTGAGTCACTCTGGCTTTATCCTGCTTCAGCGCTAGTTCGAGGGTTTTTTCCACCTTGCGTGCATTCTTGCGCTGGCGCATGTCGATGAAGTCTATAACTATCAGTCCGCCCAAGTCCCGCAGGCGCAGTTGCCGGGCTATCTCGGTGGCGGCTTCAACATTGACCACGCATGCGGTTGATTCGATGCTTTGCTCGCTGGAAACTTTACCGGAGTTGACGTCGATGGCCACCAGCGCTTCGGTTTGATCGAGGACAATGGAACCACCGGACGGTAGGGTGACCAAGTTGCTTGTCAGTTGAGCTATCTGCTCTTCTATTTGATAGCGCGAGAAGATGGGGCGGCGCTCTTGGTGCAGTTTGACCAAATTTACCTGATCAGGCATCACCGTTTTGAAGAATTCGCGCGTTTGCTTGAAGACTTCTTTGTCATCAATTAGGACTTCGTCCATATCCGGGGTGAAGTAATCTCTGACGCTGCGCAGAACTAGACTTGATTCTTGATAGATCAGTGCTGGGGCGGTGGCGTTTTCCGCTTGTGCAATGATGTTTTTATAGTTGTTGAACAGGTAATTGAAGTCGCGCTTGAGTTCTTCTGGGGGTTGGTCTATGGCAGCAGTGCGGATGATGTATCCCATCTCATCGGGAAGATCGAGCTCTTTGAGGGCTTCTTTTATTTTTTTTCTGGTGGAGTCTTTCTCGATTTTACGTGAGATGCCGCGTGATCTACTGTTGGCCATCAAAACCATATAGCGCCCAGCGAGGGAGAGCTCTGTCGTTACGGCTGCTCCTTTGGTGCCACGTTCCTCTTTTACCACCTGAACTAGAATTTTCTGCCCACGGCGGAGGATTTCACTTATGGAAGGACGCTGCCTGTTATCGCTATCACCTCCGGGCCATAGGTCGGGATGAATGTCGCCAATCTGTAAAAACCCGTGGCGCTGTGCTCCGTAATTGACAAAGGCTGCCTGTAATCCTGGTTCAATGCGAACTACTTCGGCTTTGTAAATATTCCCTTTGGTGTTTTCGCTTCCTGCTACCTCAATATCGAGTTCTGTGAGGAGTCCATCCTCAACAATGGCAACGCGCCCTTCACCGGAGAGCGTTGCGTTGATCAGCATTTTTTTGCCCATGCAATACCTTCTACAGTTGCAGCGAATTTCGCTCGACTGCATACGTCGTTCTGCATCTTCTTGAATACAGTACGGAAAATTGAATTGATTAGCGCACATTTTAGCGTAGTGCCTGGAGCTAGGCTAAACTTTTGCGGTTGTGTGCGCTCTGCCTTGGTGCAACAGGCGGGTATGACTCACGCGCTGCTACCCCTGATCTCTTAGCACCTAAGCTTTGGTGCGGTAAACTTTTGTCAGGTCCGAATTGATTCGCTAGAACTTTTTAACGTAATAGCATTGAGCTCAGGTTCGGGCCTAACCTCTCTTCCGGCGATCTGGCCTGCATGTGCAGGGCTCAGCCCCAGGGAGAAAACTTATGTACTTATGTGTCTCCACTTTTGTAATTAAATCTATGGCTGTTATCCTAGCAGATGTACACATTTGGTTGGCTGGATTATAGTCGTATTATGCTTTTTGTCACCAGTGATTGATGCGGCTGTTTAATTTTTTGTTATTCCTACTTTGTGAGCTAAGCGCTCCCACGCTGGCATGCTGCGCTCGATAATATCTAGATCAATACAGTATGCGATGCGGAAATATCCTGGCGCACCAAAACCACGTCCAGGAACAAGTAGGATTTTTTCTTCTTGTGCCATTTTCACAAAGGCGACGTCGTCGCTAAGGGGTGACTGCGGAAACAGGTAGAAACCACCTTCAGGTTTGACCATGTTGAAGCCCATGTTGCTAAGGTTGGTGTAGAGCAGGTCACGTTTTTGGGCGTAAGCGGCAATATCCACACTTTCATTTTGTAGGCCGGTTATCAGGCGCTGCATCAACGCCGGAGCGTTTACAAATCCCAGAACGCGATTACTGAAAACTGCTCCCTCAATAAAGCTATGTACCTCTTCCATCCCAGGGTTTAGCGCCAGGTAGCCGATGCGCTCCCCCGGGAGGGCCAGATCCTTAGAGTGTGAGGTCGCTACTACTGAATTGGTTACGTGGTTGAAAATACATGGCACCGTAGAATTGTCATATGCTAGTCTTGCATAGGGTTCGTCGGAGATAACGTAGATGGTGGTGCCGAACTCACGCTGTTTTTCCTGCAATACTGTATTTATTTCGTCCAGAACTTCCGCTGGGTATATAACTCCAGTGGGGTTATTGGGAGAATTAAGGATAAGCGCTTTGGTGCGCGGGGTAATGGCGTGCGCTATTGCCTTTACGTCAGGCAGAAATGTGTCGGAGCAGGTGTTAACCACGACTGGGGTGCCGCCGTGGTTGTCGATGTAAAATTTATATTCAACAAAGTACGGCGCCAGAATAAGCACTTCTTCATCCGAGTTAAGGATGGTTTTCAGCGCCACGTTTAGCGCCCCGCCGGCTCCACAAGTCATGATGATGTGTTCCGCTGTTAGCGGCTGCGTGCTGGTTTTACTCAAGTGTTGTGCCACTGCCGCCCTGGTTTCGGGATAACCGGCGTTGCTCATATAGCGATGCATCCCCACGATGGGCTGGTTAGCCAGTTTTTGCAGGGCTACTTTAAACGCGGCTGGCGGTTCAACGGCGGGATTACCGATGGTGAAATCGAACACGTTCTGCGCTCCGAACTGTTGGCGCATGCGGTCCCCTTCTTCAAACATCTTGCGTATCCAGGAAGATTGTTCGATGCATTTCTGTATTTTTGTGGCTATGGCCATGAAATGTACTCCATATCTAAATCTTGTGGGGGTTCGTTTGGGGTCCTTGATACTAAAGGATCGATGCTTAAAATGCATTTTGGTGCCGACGCCTGTGCCGGAAAGAAATGCGGTTCGATACTAGCCACGCTCACGGGTAGTGGTCAAGTTTAAACACGTATGCGTAGTCATTAAGTGGTCTGATGTAGGCGAGATTGTGTTTATGTTTTGGCAACTATCAATTGTCTGAAGGTATCTTTAAGTTATGGGTTTAAAGACATGTTTAATGTTACGTTTTGCTCCTATAGTGACTCTGGGTCGACGATATTCAAGTTTGTGTCCCCATGTATGTTTTAGCCTGAGAGCGCGCGGAATATTTGTCTGCAGTGGCATTTTTTTGCTTCTAATATCGCTATGCGGTTGCTCTTTGTATAAGGATGGAATTGAGGGGAAACTGCTGTGTGGAGATATCTATAAGTCAGCGCAGGGATGTGAAGAGGCGCAGGACGCGTATAAGGAGTTTTTGCTTGCTTGGCTTGGCCCAGAATTGGCTTTGGCATATGTAGGTGACCCGCAAATCTGCACTAACTGCGCTGAGAAGCGCGCCGAGACATCGATGTTGGTGTATCATCATGCTGCTAGTTCGTGCGTAAATCTGTTGCATAACGAATATGCGCAAGCACGCATCCATATGAAATCCGCATTGAAGCTCCAGCCTGACTATGTACCCGCTCAGTTATTGCTTGCTGAGGTTATGCGTGCGCAGGAAGGCCCTGCCGCGGCTCTGGCGCAGATAAAGAAGATTCTTGCGGTAGAGCCATCCTTGACCCGATTACATCTACGTAAGAGTATGTTGCATATGGAACAGCAGGATTATGCCCGCGCTGCTAGTGACCTGAAGTATTTTCTAAATACGTATCCGGACACAAAAGAGGTCTTGTTGCAGTTGGGACGGATTCAGCAGCGTCAGCAACTCTGGAGTGAAGCGGAAAAGACCTTTCAGACCTTAATAGATTTAGCCCCAGATGAGCCTCTTGCTTATTTAGAGCTAGGTCAGGTGTTGGAGCAGCAGGAATATTTTACCCGAGCTCTAAGTTTGTATCGCAATGCAGCTGCGAAGTTTGATGAGAGCCGTCTAGAGTTTGATTATATGCAGGCGCAACTATTGCTCAATATGGAAGACTATGTGGAGGCGGTAAATGTGCTGCGCACAGCAATTGCGCAGCATAAAAATGCATCCATCTGGCCTTCTTTGCAGCTGCTCTACGGGTATTCTTTGCTGCGGCTGGAAGAGTATGCAGCGGCAGTGCCCGAGCTGCGTGCAGCGGCGGAAGAGCTGGAATTCAATGGAAGGGCATGGCATTGGTTGGGTGAGGCGCATGAGCGTCAGCAGCAATGGTATGCTGCGATTGCTTCATTTCAGCAGATTAATCCAGAGCAACAGGAGCACACATCGGCGTTACTACATCTTGCTGGGTTGTATCATGTGGTGGGGTATAATCAGGACACGATCACTGCCCTAGAGACAGTGCTTGAAAAGGGGACAATTGCTCCAACAATCGATTCGCCACTCGGTTCTGTTTTGCTTAGCGCAGTCGTATACCAAAAATTGAGCTATCTGTATTTACTTGAGCAGAACACCTCTGCGGCAGAGGGTGTTCTGCTGCGTGGGCTGGAACTATACCCAGATGATGAGAATCTTGCCTATCATCTAGGATTGCTGTATGCCGTTAGCGGCAACTATCCCGCCGCGATCCACTATCTAGAACAGGTTGTTCGAGTGCAGCCTGAACACGCAGAAGCGCTTAACAATCTGGCATTTATCTATGCCCAGAGCAGCAAACAGCTTAAGCGTGCCGCCGACATGGCGCAGCGGGCGCTGCGACTGGAACAACGGGCGGCTTATTACGATACTCTGGGTTGGATATATTTTAAACAGCAGCGTTATACCGCAGCGTTAGAGCAGATACAGCAGGCGCACCTGCTGCAAGCGGACGATGCACAGATACTTGAACATTTAGGCGATGTTTATGCCGCTATGCACCAGATGGAACAGGCCCGAGTGGCATATCTCAAAGCATTACATATTCAGCCTGATAACAGCCAATTGCTGGAAAAACTTAATCTGGAATGTCAGGAGGGAGTGCCTTCATGCGAAGAGCAATAATCCCGTTTGCCAAGCGCTTTAGCCTAGCTGAAATAGCAGAAAAGACGCAGTGGCGGTATTTTTCTACACAATATTGCCTGGGGGCGATCTTAGTGTTCGTGCTTTTAATGCCAGGCTGTAGTGGAACCGTTCCGCACACAGAGCCAGTAGTGTCCAGCTACGAACTCAGCGCCGAGCAGATGCACACAATTTTGGAGCGCTCATACCAGTACCAGAGTATGCAGGCTCTGGCTCAGGTGCGTTTCAGTAAAGGCAAAGAGCGCCAGAGTTCCACGCAGGCGCTCCATATACAGTCTCCCAATTCGTTGCGCGCAGAAGTGTATAATTTTATGGGCAGAATGATGGTTCTGCTAGTCAGCGATGGTGCTTGGATGGAGGTATATATCCCGAATCGCAATGCGGTGTACCAGGGATTAGCAACACGTGCACGCATGGAACTCTTTGCCTATGTGCCTCTGGTGCCGGCAGATATGGTGGCGTTGCTGCTACAGCGCTTACCTCTGGGGGTGATGCAACTGGCAGAGGTTAAAAAAGGGGCAGGCAACAGTTTGGTGTTTACTCTCAACGCGCAGGAAGATTATGTGGTTGGTTTTACTCTTGGAGGGGTGGAAAGTATTACGTATCGCCAACTGGATAGAGAAATTTTCAAGCTTGACTTTCTTGATGCCAAAACCCTGAATTCAGAAATGAAATTCTCCAGTGGTCTAAGTATAGCGGAAGTTTTTCCGCGCACCATGGTACTCAGTATGCCTGAACAGGATCTCCGCCTTGAGCTTAAGCTTGAGGATCTACAGCTCAATCCCACTATTGATCCCACACTTTTCAGGATTGAACCGCGTTCAGGAACTAAGATAGTTCCCTTGGAGGAGATCTGATGATACGTGGTCTTTTAGCCACAGATACACTTAAGTGGTTTTCCAGACTGGCACTTGTCCTGTTTTTGATGCTTAGTGTGAATGCCTGCCGCGAACATAGAATCGTCGCCGTAGAAAGTGATACCGACACCGCCATAGCCTATGGTGACACCATCATCTTGGGCACTATCGGTGATGCCACCAACTTGCTCGCTCCCTTAGCCTCCGATGCGTCATCCTCCGCCATAATTGGGCATGTGTACAACGGCCTCATCCGTTATGATAAGGATATGCAATTTGAGGGTGATTTAGCTGAGTCCTGGGATATTTCTGCTGATGGTCGGGAGATCACCTTCCATCTCCGCCGTGGGGTGACTTGGCATGATGGAGAACCTTTTACTGCAGCGGATGTGATGTTTACCTACCGCCTGATGATTGATCCTAAAACTCCGACAGCATACGCCGATCGCTACAAACAGGTGGAATACGCGAGTGCTCCTGACCCGTACACGTTCAAGGTGCGTTACGCAGAACCGCTGGCACCGGCGTTGGTGAGCTGGGCTATGGGAATATGTCCGGCTCATTTGCTTGAGGGGGAAGATATAACCACCTCCCCGTTGGCGCGGAATCCAATTGGAACCGGACCATTTCGTTTTGTTAAATGGGAGCCGGGTGTAAAGATTGTGCTGGAACGCAATGAGGATTATTTTGGCGGCGCGCCTTATATCAAGCGGGTTGTGTACCGCATAGTTCCGGATACCACCACCATGTTTCTGGAGCTTCAGTCGGGTGGGCTTGATTACATGGGGCTTACGCCACTGCAATATGCACGTCAGACCGATAGCCCTGCGTTTATGCGCCGCTTCAACAAGTTTCGTTATCCGGCCTTTGTCTACACCTATATGGGATATAATCTGCGCAAACCGATGTTTCAGGATAAACGGGTGCGTCAGGCCATATCGTATGCCATCGATAAACAGGAAATCGTCGATGGGGTTCTGCTCGGACTTGGGCAACCGGCCACAGGGCCGTACAAACCTGGGAGCTGGCCGTATAGTCCCGATGTGCAGCGTTATCCCTACGCTCCGGATAAAGCCCGGGCTCTGTTGGATGCAGCAGGGTGGAAAATCACCGGTACGGACAAAGTCCGCCAGAAAGAGGGGGAGAAGCTGGCCTTTACCATTGTGACCAATCAGGGTAACGACCAGCGTATCAAGGCAGGTGAAATTATTCAGCGCCGTCTACAAGAGGTGGGGATCGAGGTCAAACTGCGGGTGATTGAGTGGGCTTCTTTTTTGAAGGAATTTATCCACCCGGGGAATTTTGATGCCACGATTCTAGGCTGGACTATTCCTGTTGACCCAGATGGGTACAATATCTGGCATTCAAGCAAAACCGGGGCGCAGGAGTTGAACTTCATCGCCTACCGCAATCCAGAGGTTGATGAGTTGCTCGAACAGGGGCGGCGAGTCATCGACATAGAGCAGCGTAAGCCCATCTACGATAGGTTACAGCAGATACTTGCCGATGATGTCCCCTACACCTTTTTATATGTGCCGGATTCTTTGCCTGTTGTGGCGCGGCGATTTCACGGGGTTGAAGAAGCCCCCGCTGGAATTATGCATAACTTTGAGAAGTGGTATGTGCCTCAGAGTCAGCAGAAGTATAAACGCTGAAGAGTTAAGTGTGGATCGATGCTAAAGCCTGAGGATCGGTATCAATG
>CAYPNO010000073.1:0-10078 GCA_964411865.1 uncultured Desulfuromonas sp.
TTCCTCAGAATAATGCGCCATCAGGTGCCTGGTACTGAAAAAACGCAGTGATTCTCGCACACGTTTTTCTGGATATTCATCCTGCAACATTTTGACAACCGCACGTTTGCGATCGCGAATTTTCTCCGAACGGATCTCTTGTTCAAAGTTCCCCCGCTCTAATTGTGCATAGGTTTTCTGATACAACTCCTGGAGCAGAAAACCCTTCCATTCTGTCCATGCGTTGGGGCCAACCGCTTTAATGTCGGCAAAGGTAAGCAGGTAGAGGATGTTAAGATTTTCGCTCATTTGCATGGTGTTGGCGAACTGCTTAATCTGGCTCTCGTCATTGATATCACGCCGCTGAGAAATATGTGCCATCTCCAGATGGTGAGCCACAATAAACTGTAATCGTTGACTTCCTTCTTTGGTGAGACGCAAGCGGCGGGCAATGGTGGGCACCATTTTAGCCCCTTTTTCAGCGTGTCTTCCCCCTTGTCCTTTCCCGATATCGTGAAGCAACACCGCCAGAATCAGCAACTCAGGTTTGTCAATATCATGCGCCAAACGGGTCAGTAAAGGTTTACTTCCCTCGTATTCTCCCTGCCACAGACGGGTTATCTCTTTTACTGCAAACAGGGTATGAGTATCTACCGTGTAAATATGGTAGGCATCGTGCTGAACACGACAGTAGATACGTTTGAATTCGGGGATGAAGTAATTGAGAAACAGCAGATGGTGCATCTGTTCAAGAATTTCATATACATGCTTTTTGTAACGTAATATCTCCAGAAATACCCCTGCCATTTTTCTTGAACGCCGCATGCTGTCATTAATGCGCGGTTGATTCTCTCGAATCATACCTTTTAACGCCAGGCTCAATTTCACTTCATGGCGCTGGCATATCCAGAATGCCCGCATAATTTGGGTCGGGTCAACTTCAAACAGATCACTGCGAAAGGTGTAGAGTTCACCGCGCAACACAAAGAAAAAGTGGTCGATATTGCGGCGCTGCAGATGGCGCGTATACCTCAACTGCGGGCGCAGGGATTCTTCAGCAGCAGCAATCATACTCGAGGCTAGGTGTTCCACTCGACTCGCCGTGGCGTAGTAATCCTGCATAAACTGCTCTACCGCAAGCCCGGACTTATCGGTTCTATAGCCGAGGAAATCAGCAATTTTCTCCTGTTTGTCAAAGTGGAGTTGTTCGTTCTTTCGTCCGGATAGATAGTGCAGTTCATTTCGAAGCCGCCATAAATAGTCGAGAGAATGGATAAACTCGTTGTAAATACGCTCTGAAATTACCCCCTTAATGAGTAGGCCACGTAAATTACTTACTTTATAGGTTACCTTGCATATCCATAACGCCATATGTAAGTCGCGCAGGCCACCTTCTCCCTCTTTTATATTTGGCTCAAGGATATACACCGAAGAGCCGTAGCGCTCCAGACGCAGGGTATTCTCTTCAAGCTTGGCCTTAAAAAAGGCGCGAGCGTTACGGTACAGCAGCGGTTTCAGAACTGCGCTGGAGAACTCATCATACATATCTGGCGCGCCACAGATGAAACGAGCATCAAGCATCGCCGTATATGCGCTTAGATCAATAGCAGCTATTTCAAGGCATTCAGCATTCGTGCGCACACAGTGCCCAACGCTATAACTTAAATCCCACAACAGATAGAGGATCCGCTCCGACAACTCCCCTAGAGTGTCACGCCCGGAATCAGCGACATAGAACATTAGATCCACATCCGAATACGGGTTCATCTCTCCCCGTCCATATCCTCCGAGCGCAATCATGGCACAGGGGTAACCCCCCATGCCGCAACAGACGAACTCAAATACTTTGGCAACCATAGCATCGGTAAGAACCGTCAAGCGTGCAACAATATCCGCGCCTGAGGCCCCATTACGATGTTGGCTCCTGATTTTATCTGCATGCCGCTGCCGGCACTCCTGTGCACTGGCTAGAAATTGAGCACGCAATGTTCTGAAACCCTGGCCTTGGTGGCGCTGCTCAATCAGCTGATCCATTTCATAAAACTCAAATACTGGTGGCGCTATCATTTAATTTTCCGCCACCATGTTCTGCCCACGCAGGTAGGCCTTGACCCCTAGAACTATCCCTTCAACGGCCGTGGCATGAAAATCGTTATTACGCAGCAGTTTTGCATCATGTGGGTTGCTGACAAAAGCAGCTTCCACCAAAATTGAAGGCATATCGGCACCTAGAAGCACATGAAACGGTCCTTGTTTTACCCCAAGATCGCGAATGCCAGTAAAGCGCTTGCTCAGTTTGCTGACCATGGAATTCTGCACCTCAGTGGCCAAGCGACTGGACTCATTAATCTTAGAATTGGCCATGAGGTCAAACAAGATGAGCTCCAGATCTCCAACCTCTTGCAAACTCATACTATTTTCTCGCGCGGCGACCTCTATCGCTTTATCATTTTTAGAGAAATTCAGAAAATAGGTTTCAGTACCGCGTGCCTTTTTATTTACACTTGCGTTGACATGCACCGAGATAAATACGTCTGCACCAAGGCGATTGGCCATGGCAGTGCGCTGTTGCAGGGTGAGGTAGACATCTTCAGTGCGGGTGAGGTGAACGTCACAGTCAAGATTACGCCTCAACATCTTCGCCAGCTGCTTCCCCATCGCCAGGGTTACATCTTTTTCATATAAATTATTGGGTCCGACAGCTCCAGGATCTTTACCCCCGTGCCCAGGATCAACCACAATGCACAGGCGTTTATTTTTACTACTTTTACTAGCAGGGAGATTGACCATATCCAGGTGTCCAGCAACCGCACCGGTCAGAAGGGTATCAACGTGATCTTTAGCGGCACGCGGGGCAGCACGCAGCTCTTCATGCACTGCGGTAATCACCTTGCCGGAGTTGTTAGCCATGTCGATCACTATTCTGGAAGGTTGATCTAGGGTAAAAACATGATAATCAGCGTCTTGGGAAAGATCGCAAACTACTCGTGCTGCCTTACCATCGTGACCGAGCCGAATCTTCTTCAGTACGCTGTCGCTATGCTCTACAGAATACCGAGCAGCTAGGTTCGTGGGAGGGCTCGCTCCAGAAATATCCACATATATGCGCGCTGGGGCCTTAAGACTTCCGGTGCTGAAGCGTGCTGGAGAGGTGGTTTCTATCACCACCCGCGCTCGCTCAGGGGTGATGGAGTGGCGTATATCTACTAGAGAATTAGCTCCATTGGATGGAGCGGAAGAAAGTGATTCTCGTTTGAGTTCGGCGGATGTGTAGCCGCAGCTCTCAAGCAGACGCTCAGCCGCTGGACGCATATCCCCATCTGGGTAGCGTCCAAGAAGATGATAGCACATCCGGGCGGCTTCTTTCTTATCGCCAATGCGCTCAAAATAGAGCTTGGCGCGTAAATACATAGCGTCATCGGCTAGACTACTGAGCGGGAACAGTTCCTCCAGTTTGGTAAGTAGGATCACTGCCTTGTCTAGATCTGAACGCAGATGAGAAACTTCCGCCAGCCGAGAGTAGCCCTTGGCAAGCAGATAATAAGCTGATGGTGTTTTAGCATGATGGGGGTATTTATCGATAAAGGTGTGCAACGGGGTGAGGACTTTATCCCAGTTGTGTCGATATTGTTGTTTAGTGTTTGATTTCAGCAGGGTGTATAGCTCGTTGCGTGCATCAAGGTATTCCTGTTGCGGACCTGCCTGCGCCAACGCCACACACAGCAAGATAAGCACCAGACTTAAACCCAGAATTCTTGCAGTCATCTTGATAAACATTCTAGTAGCCGCCTGTGCAGCCATCATGATGTTTGGCTGAGCACAATTAGGTACTGGCTGTTGATTAAAGACAGAATCTAGCTTAAGCAAGGAGCCGTTTGAGTTCGTCCAGAACATAAATCGCTTCCAAGGGGGTAATACGCTCGACATCAATACTTTGTAGGCGTGCATGGATTGGATCTTCATGCCCATCGAACAGTTGCTGCTGGCGTGAGTCAGTATTTTGACTCACGCCATGCGCCTCCGACACCTTAGCTGCGGCAGTACCTGACACCGCAGTTGTCGCTACCGTATGTTCCTGTTCGAGCGTGTGTAAGACTTCGTTTGCTCTGGCGATTACCCGTTCGGGCAGACCGGCCAGACGCGCTACCTGTATGCCGTAGGAGTGGCTTGCGCCGCCAGGAATAATGCGGCGCAAAAACACGATCTTATCCTTCCACTGTCGCACCTCTACGTTAAAGTTGAAGATGCGTGCATGAATATTGGCCAATTCAGTAAGCTCGTGATAGTGGGTGGCAAACAGGGTTCTCGCCGCAATATCTTCATTATTATGCAAAAAATCTGCCACTGCCCAGGCAATACTTATACCATCAAAGGTGGAGGTACCGCGACCTATCTCGTCCAAGACAATGAGACTGCGCGGCGTGGCATGGTTGAGAATGTTGGCTGTTTCGCTCATCTCCACCATAAAGGTGGATTGCCCCTGTGCGAGATTGTCGCTGGCACCGACACGGGTAAATATCTGATCCACCACCCCTATGCGGGCCTGCTGCGCCGGCACGAAAGAGCCCGCCTGTGCCAGCAAAACAATCAAAGCTACCTGGCGCATGAAGGTTGATTTGCCCGCCATATTCGGCCCGGTGATCACCAAAATTTGAGCGGTTGCAGTGTCGAGTTTTACGTCGTTGGGGACAAAACTCTCCCCCAGGGTCATGGTTTCGACCACCGGATGGCGCCCCTGCTCAATTTCAAGCACGGTGCTGGAGTCCATCAAAGGACAACAGTAGTTGCGCTCATGCGCCAGTTCGGCAAACCCCAGCAACACATCCAGCGCCGCCAGAGATTCCGCCGTCGCCTGAATCCTGCTTCCCTGTTGCGTGACATAGGTGCGCAGGCGTTGAAATATTTCGTATTCCAGTGCGTTCAGACGATCCTGTGCATCCAGCACCTTGTCTTCGTACTCTTTTAGTTCAGGGGTGAAGTAACGCTCGGAATTCGCCAGGGTCTGCTTGCGTTCATAGTGGGACGGAACTTTGTCGATTTGAGTTCTGGGTACATCGATAAAATAACCGAACACTCTATTATAGCGCACCTTGAGGGTGTTAATTCCGGTGGAGGTGCGCTCTTGCTTCTCAAGGCGCGCAATCCACCCTTTCCCTTCGCGGGTAATGGTGCGTAATTCATCTAGATCGGGGGCATAACCATCGCGGATAATCCCCCCTTCGCGCACACTTACAGGGGGCTCCGCCGCCAACGCCGCTTCTAGCAGTTTCACTACATCTTCAAGCGGATCAATGGTATTACGAAACTTGGATGCTAGTTCGGCGTTGAAGCTGTGCAGGTGTTCAAGGATGGGGGGGATATTCTGCACCGAAGTCAGAACACAGAGTAAATCTCTGGCATTGGCGCTTCCCATAGAAATTCGAGCATTAAGGCGCTCCAAATCATGAATCTGTTTCAACGCGGCATGCATATCTGCACGTAACACCGGTTGGTGCATCGCCTCCGCGACCATTTCATGTCTGCGACAGATTGCATCGACATGTACCAAGGGCGTGGTAAGCCATTGGCGCAGGGTGCGACTCCCCATGGAAGTAGTTGTGCGATCCACCGCGCCGAGGAGCGAGCCACGGCGTTTTTTGTCCCGCATGGTAGCGGTAATCTCCAGATTACGCCGCGTGTCGACGTCAAGGATCAGGGCATCGGATGTATGGTAGGTGCGTAGCGAGCGAATATGTCCGACAGCGCCGCACTGGGTCTGCTCTATATAATACACAGCCGCCCCCGCAGCGCTGATAGCTGCGGGCTGATCTGCGCAACCGAACACGCCGAGATGTTCAGTGGCAAAAAAACGCAATAGGCGTGCTTCGGCATCATCGGGAGTAAAAATATCTTGCGGCAGCGCATCGAGACGCACACTATCTACAACTGCTCCCAACATCTGCTGAAACACGTCTAACTCAGTTTGCGACACAAGAATTTCACGTGGGGCAATGGCGCTTATTTCGCGTCCAACGTCATTAAGGTGCGCCACAGAGGTTACACGGAAATGCCCTGTGGACAGATCCAGTGAGGCGATTCCGTACACATCCTTAACTTTGGAAATAACTAGAAAAAAATTATTGACGTCCGGCTCAAGGAGTTCCTGCTCGATGGCGGTGCCCGGAGTGATCACCCTTATCACTTCACGCTTCACCAGCCCCTTGACTTCACGCGGATCTTCCACCTGCTCACAGATGGCAACCTTGTGTCCCGCCGTCACCAGCTTGGCCAGATAAGGCTTAGAGCTGTGGTAAGGAATGCCACACATCGGAATCTCTTCTGCGGCACCCTTGTTGCGGCTGGTCAGGGCAATATCAAGAACGCGCGCGGCGGTTACCGCATCATCCAGGAACATCTCGTAAAAGTCCCCGAGACGAAAGAATAGAATGGCATCCGGGTAGCGCTCTTTTATCTCCAGATACTGACGCATCATTGGAGTTTGTGTCGGGGTGGCTTTACTCAATCAGACGTCCGATCCGCCCCCAGCGCGGGCGACTGGTTTCGCCGTTCCAGGACCAGTATTTTATAAAAGCCTGCCCCTTGATTTTATCTTCCGCAACAAACCCCCAAAACCGGCTGTCATACGAGTTATCCCGATTATCGCCCATGACAAAATAGTGCCCCGGTGGAACCTGAAGTTCCGGCATGAAATCGCGCCGGTCTTGCGGAGGAGGCATGGTTCCTGGATAAATGGTGTAGGGTTCCTTATGTACTGTCTGCTCTATGGCGTAATGCTCACCGTTAACATAGAGCTTTTTGTCCCTAATCTCGATCCGGTCGCCGGGTAAGCCCACGATACGTTTAATGAAGTCACGGCGTTTCCACCAACTAATATCCGCATCCTCGGGGAATTCAAAAACAATTATATCCCCCCGCGCAGGGTCTTTAATTGGCAGAATTGAAACATCCGTAAAAGGAATTTTGGTGCCATACATAAACTTACACACCAGCAGGTGATCCCCTATCAGAAGGGTGTCTTCCATGGAGCCGGAAGGGATTTTGTACGCCTGCACCACAAAGGCCCGAATGATCAAGGCCAGAACCGCAGCTACAATTAAGGCTTCCGAATACTCACGGTACCAGGGTTTTTTGCTTTTGTTTTTAGGTGTTTCTACCATAATAGTTAATCTTTTGTCTTAAGTATGGCGAGAAAGGCTTCTTGAGGCAGTTCAACATTTCCAATCTGCTTCATGCGCTTTTTGCCCTCCTTTTGCTTTTCCAGCAATTTACGTTTTCGCGAGATATCTCCACCATAACACTTTGCGGTAACGTCTTTGCGCAGTGCCTTGACCGTCTCACGCGCAATTATCTTCCCACCCACAGCGGCCTGAATAGCTACTACATATTGCTGGCGTGGAATAAATTCTTTCATCTTCGAGACCATCTCACTGCCACGCTCCTGGGCTTTGTCTCGATGGACTATAAGTGATAGTGCGTCAACGGTTTCACCATTGATCAGGACATTCATTCGCACCAAGTGACTGGTGCGATAGTCAAGGTGCTCATAGTCAAGGGAGGCGTATCCTTTAGACAGCGACATCAGACGGTCATAAAAGTCCATCACAATCTCATTTAAGGGCAACTCGTACACAATCATCACCCTGGTCGCGGTCAGGTAACGAATTTCGCGCTGGACACCGCGTTTTTCCTCGCACAGGCGCAACACCGCGCCAACATAGTCATTAGGCACATGGACAGATGCAAGGATAAACGGTTCTTCGATGCTGGCTATATCCTGTACATCGGGGAGTTTATACGCGCTATCGACATTGATCTTCGCCTGCTTGGTAGTTGTCACGTGATACACAACCGTAGGTACAGTGGTTATAAGATCAATACCAAACTCGCGCTCCAGGCGCTCCTGTATAATCTCAAGATGCAACAGCCCTAAAAATCCACAGCGGAACCCGAATCCAAGTGCTGCCGAGTTTTCCGGCTCAAAGGAGATAGATGAGTCATTGAGCTGTAATTTCTCCAGTGCATCACGCAAGAGCGGATAGTCATTGGTATCGATGGGATACATCCCAGAAAACACCATAGGTTTTACTTCTTTAAACCCCGGCAGTGCTTGCTGCGCGGGACGGTGCAAGTGAGTGATGGTGTCACCTACCTTGGCATCCTTTACCACCTTGATCCCAGCGATCATAAAGCCTACCTCTCCGGCCTGAAGGCTTTTGCGCTCCAGCGGATACGGGGTAAACACCCCCAGTTGCAGCACTTCGTAGCTGCAACGGTTGGCCATAAACTGAATTTTATCTCCCTTTTTAAGGGTACCATCAACTAAACGCACCAGCACGATAACCCCCTGATACTGGTCGTACCAGGAATCAAACAGCAACGCTTTCAGCGGCGCATCCGGGTTACCTTTTGGAGCGGGAACCTTTTGCACAATAGCTTCCAGGATTTCGTGGACCCCAATCCCCTCTTTCGCACTGGCGGAAATGGCGTCATGGGTATCGAGGCCGATAATGTCTTCGATCTCCTCCTTCACCCGTTCCGGGTCAGCACCCGGCAGGTCAATTTTATTCAACACCGGGAAGATTTCCAGATTTGCATCCAGAGCCAGATACACATTGGCCAGGGTCTGGGCTTCCACCCCCTGAGACGCATCCACCACCAGCAGAGCTCCTTCGCATGCCATAAGGGAGCGGCTAACCTCATAGGTAAAATCCACATGCCCTGGGGTGTCGATCAGGTTCAGGATATATTCCTCACCGTCATCAGCCTTATATTTAAGGCAGGCTGCCTGAGCTTTGATGGTAATGCCCCGCTCACGCTCTATATCCATCTTATCCAGAAACTGTTCTGTCTTCTGACGTTCGTTGAGGGCTCCGGTGTTTTCCAGCAGGCAATCAGCCAGGGTGGATTTACCGTGATCGATATGGGCTATTATAGAAAAATTGCGAATGTTCTCTTGTTTCATAGTC
Source organism: uncultured Desulfuromonas sp. (assembly GCA_964411865.1). Classification (GTDB taxonomy): domain Bacteria; phylum Desulfobacterota; class Desulfuromonadia; order Desulfuromonadales; family Desulfuromonadaceae; genus JAIVHC01. Next base: position 8,946 of record CAYPNO010000073.1, read on the forward strand.
TCCTGCACTTATATAAGATACTTGCCGTTATTGTGCTGCCTCTAAAGTTGCCTTTAGATATTTAAAGCTTTCAAGAGGTTAAACAAAACTCGCTAAAAACGACCAGCAGCTAGATCAGCCAATAGATACAAAACGGCCAGCAGCAAAATCGGATGTAAGACTAGTCAGATTCAAAATCTTTGTAAAGAAATAATACCAAAGTGAACAGATGCTATACGGGGATATCAGGGCACATCAAGGCCGGCAATTGAAAGAAATGAAAGTGCTGCAGACAAAACTTGTGCTTGAACAACCCTCTACTTCAATGCTAAACATATCATTATGCAAACATCTAACCCTCAGATTAATTTTGCTGACTTTCGGATCGCACACCTTAATTTTTCCCTTAACTCAGAGTTCAGTGCCTCCGAACAACATGCCCAGGTTCATACCGAGTTTAAAATTCGGCATGAACTGCAGGACACAAGCCTTAAGGTTTTTTTAGCGGTCATTTTCCGAGATAGCCCCACACATAAGATCCCGTTTCTCCTTAATATTGAAGGTGTTGCAACATTTAAACTTCAACATCAGCCTTCCGATTCTACCGTCGAGTCGCTGGTAAAACATCACTGCGCTGCTGCAATATTCCCCTACCTGCGGGAAGCAATAGCCGACATAACTAGACGCGCTGGATTCCCTCCTCTACATATTCCGCAGGTAGATTTTGCCCACGCATTCGCGCACGAATCTGAATCCACGGGATCGAAACCTTCTCATTCGCTGCACTGAATCTTCGCTGATCCTTTCCACGCACTAAGCACCTCCTCGGGCAGACAATGTAACCGAAGCGCCATCTACAAAAAAATAATAGAAGAAAAACGAAGTGACAAAATGCTTAAATATCGTGTTCTGCCGCTCGCTAAGTTCGGCAGGTTGCACTGGGGGTTTTGCTTTGCCTTAACGGGGCAAAAGTGGCATAATCGTGCTTTTGCGTGAAGCGTCAACAACTACCCTGAGAGTCGCCGTAAAAGGTAAATGACTTGCGCCCATACCGCAACGCCTCACTCTCCATGGCGCGGCAAATGACACATATTACATGACTAAACATGCGTAAATCGGCTTTATGCTGACACCACTTTCAAATTATATTTTTA
>CAYPNO010000074.1:0-10011 GCA_964411865.1 uncultured Desulfuromonas sp.
GATATCTCTTTCTCGAAGTGGAGTGTTAGCCGTTTTTGGGTGGGGTTATTTCCGGTCGTGGGCGCTTTGCTCATCCTCCCCTTCTGGATATTTTTCGCCAAGGATATGCGCTTTGGCTTTCCAGCTTTTCTAGCTCAAGTCAACTTGCACGGGGCTAAAATTCCAGGTCGAACTATTATTACTAGAGGATTGGCCAGCGCCATCACCCTTGGAACTGGAGGCAGTGCCGGGCAGGAGGGTCCCATAGCCCAGATAGGCGGGGCGGTGGGGAGCAAGTTCGGCCAAGGCTTCAAGGTTAGTGGTAATCGGCTCAAGGTGTTGGTGGCTTGTGGAGTGGCTGGCGGAGTGGCTGCAACTTTTAATGCCCCTATTGCGGGGGTGTTTTTTGCCCACGAGATCGTGCTGCTAGCCTCTTTTGAACTCTCAAGTTTCACCTCTATTGTGATTGCCAGCGGCATGAGCACGGTAGTTTCCCGCGCCCTGCTTGGTAATGAAGTGGTGTTCAGTGTGCCACCCTATCAGGCTGGTTCACTGTGGCAACTGGTGTTGTATGCGCTACTAGGGGTAGTTGTAGGGGTGCTGGCGTCCGGGTTTATCGGTCTGCACGTGCAGATAAAGACGCTGTTTGAGAAGATCCATCTTCCACGTCTGGCCAAGCCAATCATGGGGGGCGTTCTTGTCGGAATTATCGGGATTCTTTTGCCACAGGTGTTTGGCAACGGGTATGAGTTCATGGACCAGTTTCTTCACGGTCAGGGCTCTGTAGCTCTCCTTCTTGCCTTAGTGCTATTCAAGGGGTTAGCGACCTCCATAACCATCGGCTCGGGTTTGCCTGGGGGGATGTTTGCGCCGGTGTTATATCTTGGCGCCGCCACTGGTGGTGGCTTTGGCAAGATCGCGCAACTCCTGTTTCCATATCTGCATATTCAACCTGGAGCTTTTGCCCTTATCGGGATGGGAGCATTTTTGTCCGCCACCACCCACGCCCCCATGACCGCAATTTTTCTTATCTGGGAGATGACTTCATCTTACGAGGTCATAGTCCCTATCATGACTACCTGTGTTATCGGCACCACCATCTGTCGTCACTTTAACAAGGACAGTATCGACACTATTGAGCTCTCGCGTGCTGGGATAGATTTGTCTGCAGGCAAAGAGCGCAATATCATGAAGTCCATCAAGGTTGGTGAGGTGATGGTGAAAAACTTAGAGACTGTGCCGGAGGGGATGACACTGCGCCAGTTCGCCGATTTTATTTCTCACACCCGCCATACCAATTTCCCTTTGTTGAATACCGCTGGGAAGCTTAGTGGCATTATCTCCGTGCAGGATTTTCTTGGAGTGGTGTTTGAAAAAGACCTCCTCGATCTGGTGGTGGTGAAAGAACTAGCCACCACCGATGTTACTACAGTGCTGGCTTCAGAAAATCTGGATGAGGCCATGCGCCGGATTGGCTATCGCAACATCGAGCAACTGCCGGTAGTGTCGCAGCACGATCCTTTGCAGTTGGTTGGTCTGATTTCACGCCGCGATATGGTGTCGGCGTATAATCGTGCCCTTATGGTACGTACCCTGGAGGATGAAGATGTCTGAGTCCGCATCCCAGCTCAATCCCCAGCAGCTTGAAGCGGTGGAGTATGGCGACGGTGCCTTACTGATTCTAGCCGGAGCCGGTTCCGGTAAAACCAGCACCCTGACCCAGCGCGTAGTACACCTGATTAAAAAGCGCGGTGTGCCCCCGTGGCGGATTCTGGCGGTCACCTTTACCAATAAGGCCGCCGCCGAGATGCGCACCCGCATTGAAGCAAGCTTGGATGGGAGCGAATCACCATGGATTTCCACCTTTCATTCGGCGTGTGTGCGGATCCTGCGGCGTGAGATCGGGGCACTCGACGGTTTTAGTTCCTCCTTTACCATCTATGATGATCAGGATCAGGAGCGCCTGTTGAAGTTAGTGCTGAAAGACCTTGGGATCAGTGACAAAGAACTGAAGCCCAGAACTGTAGCAGGAGCGATCGATGGCGCTAAAAATAAGGGGCAGTTGCCTGAAAACTATCCGCAACATACACCTCAACATCGCTTGGAAGCACGGGTGTATGCAGAATATCAGCAACGTTTGCGCCGCGCCAATGCCCTCGATTTTGGCGACTTACTGCTCCAGTGTGTGCGTCTGTTTGAAGCGCATCCAACCATCTTAGAGCAATACGCGCAGCGGTTTATGCATGTGTTGGTGGATGAGTTTCAAGATACCAACATTGTGCAGTACCGCCTGATGCAGATGCTGGCCTCCGGGCACGGAAACCTGTGTGTCGTTGGCGATGATGATCAGTCCATCTATCGCTGGCGCGGGGCGGAAGTGGGGAATATCCTCGGCTTTGAAGGGGCATACCGTGGGTGTAAAACCATCAAACTGGAGCAGAATTACCGCTCCACCGAGGTTATCCTCGAAGCTGCGGGGCAGGTGGTGGCGCACAATGTCGGGCGTAAAGGGAAAACCCTGTGGACTGAAAAGCAAGGAGGAGAACTGATCGGGGTCGCGGAGTTGGATGATGATCTTGAAGAGGCGCGCCACATCGTGCAGTGCCTGCATCGGGAGCGCAGCGCTGGGCGCAGGCTTGGAGATATGGCGCTGCTATATCGCACCAATGCCCAGTCGCGTGTGCTGGAAGAAACCCTGATGCGTGAGGGGATGGCGTATGTGATGTTCGGTGGAACGCGCTTTTTCTCGCGCATGGAGATCAAGGATGTCCTCGCCTATCTGCGGGTGCTGGTAAATCCGGTAGATTCAGTCTCAGCCCGGCGCATCATCAATGTACCAGCACGCGGTATCGGTGCCGCCACCGTGGCTAAAATAGGAGCGTTGGAATATGAAGCCGGTGGGTTTTACCCTGCCTGTCTTTTGGCGCTGAAAACTGGAGTTCTATCTGGTGCGGCAGCTGGACGTCTGGAGCGCTTCGTCGCTTTGATGGAGGATTTTGGTACCCGCCTGACGGATACCCCCTATCCGCAGTTGACCGCCGAGCTTATAGAGGCAAGTGGCTATGCACAGATGCTCAAGGCAGACAATACTCAGGAAAGCCGCGACCGCCTTGACAACCTCGACCAATTGCTGGCGGGGATGGAGGAGCGGAGCGGTAACGCAGTGGAGTTGCAGGATTATCTGGAGCAGATCGCCCTGGTGACGGATATGGACACCCAGAATATGCAGAGCGAGCGAGTGACCCTGATGACGCTGCATGCTGCCAAAGGGCTGGAATTTCCGGTGGTGTTCATGACCGGAATGGAGGAGGGGATTTTCCCTGGAGAGCGCGCCGGTGACAGTGGCGAACAACTAGAGGAGGAGCGGCGCCTGTGCTACGTGGGAATGACTAGAGCGCGGGAAAAACTCTATATGACCAATGCCAAACGCCGTCGGGTGTATGGCAGCTATCAGTTCAATCGTCCGAGCAGGTTTCTGACAGAGATCCCCACCCACCTGCTGGAGGTGGAGGGGAAAAAGAATATAGGGAAGGCGGTAACGCCAGCCGCCAGCCATAATTTGGCCGATCTGTTTGCCCAACTGCCAACAGAATCAGGGCAGCAAGGGAATCCGGGTGGACAGGCAGAGCAGTCTTCGCCACCAGCGCACTCCGTAGATGGACCGGTAATTGAGGTGGAACCCCATGAACAGCCTAAAGCAGGAATGCGCCTCGGAAGTCGGGTGCAACATGCCCGCTTTGGCATTGGCACGGTGCGGCGCATGGAAGGGGCGGGGGATAAACAGAAGGTGGTGGTGTATTTCAACCGTTTCGGAGCCAAGCGCCTGCTGTTGAAATTCGCCGGGTTGGAGCTGGTTTAAAATTACCTCGGGTGTTCTTCCCTGCTCTTCTTCGTGCTGCGGTAGGGGCAATTCATGAATTGCCCCTACACTCTATACGAATTGCCTGCCCCAATGGTTATTTTAGCGGTGGCAGTAACTCTTCCAGCAGCGCGAAATATTCCTGCATATCTGCCGGGGCCATGTCGGCCATGTGAGGGATACGGAAGGTTTTGTTCTTGATTTTACCGTAGCCGTTATCCATAGCAAAACCGCGTTCACCTGCCTGTTTTTTTATCTCTTCCAGATCAACATCACGCGAATTCAGTACGCTGGTCAAGGTCTGAGATGTGTACCCTTCGGCGGCGAAAATTTCGAATCCTTGGCTTCTGGCCCAGTCGCGCGTCATTTGGGCCATACGCGCATGACGCTCATACCTGTTCTGCAAACCTTCGATAAACATTTTTTTCAGCTGTAGATCCATGCCGTAGATCAGGCTGATACAAGGAGTGCTTGGGGTGTTATGCTTCAGGTCATTTGTTTCAAATTCTTCAAAGTCAAAATAGTAACCACGGTTTGGAGTGGTCTTGGCTTTATTCAGTGCTTTGCGTGATACGGCGCATACTGCCAACCCCGGCGGCAAACCGAACGCCTTCTGTACTCCTGCCAGACATACATCCAGCCCTAGAGCAGAGAAATCGATGGGTACTGCAGTCATCGAAGAAACTGTATCCACGATAAAGCTGACATCGGGATATTTTTTCATCACTTCGGCAATGCTTGCCAAGGGCGACATTACCCCGGTGGATGTTTCGTTGTGCACCAGAGTAATGGCGTCGTATTTGCCACTCGCTAGCGCTTCGTCCACCAACTCGGGGGTAATAGGCTGCCCCCATTCGGCAGAAAACAGGTCGGCTTCCAGACCGCAGCGTTTGGTCACATCATGCCATTTGGTGCTGAAGGCGCCGTTGCCAAAGTTGGCGCAGCGCTTTTGCACCAGGTTTCGTACCGCCCCTTCCATAATGCCGAAGGCACTCGAGGTAGACAAAAAAACCGGTTCCTGGGTATGCAACAAGGTTTGAAGCTGACCGGTGACGCTGGCATGGAGTTGGGCATATTCGGGCATACGATGCCCTATCATCGGGCTTGACATGGCGGCAAAAACATCAGCGCTCACTTCCACTGGCCCTGGAATGAAGAGTTTCTTTTTCATCTAATTAGTCCTTCCGCAAAAGGGATTCAATTGATTTGTTCAACAATTTTGCTGGTGTAGCATGGGGCCTATCCGCTGTCAAGCGCCGCAGATCCGCCCTTGATTCCTCCATGAATGCTTCCTTGAACACTAGGGTGAAAAATTTCTTGTACCAAGCCTTGACAATCCAGCGCAGCTGATTATATTGTCCACTGTTGTTAGCACTCGTCAAAATAGAGTGCTAACAATAATGCTAAAGCAACTAACGGCAATTACGCCGCACATAACACCAAATATAAACAAGGAGAGACTGGCTATGAACATCAAACCATTGCATGACCGTATCATTGTAAAGTGTGTTGAAGAGGAGACTAGAACCGCAGGTGGTATCATTATCCCCGACACCGCATCCAAAGAAAAGCCGCAGCAGGGTTTAGTGCTTGCGGTAGGTTCCGGCAAGGTAACCGCTGAGGGTAAAGTGCTACCTATGACGGTTAAGGTAGATGATAAGGTGCTCTTCGGCAAATATGCTGGCACTGACATCAAGCTCGATGGTGAGGACTATCTTATTCTGCGTGAAGAAGACGTTCTGGGAATTCTCGCTTAATACTTAATTAATACTTCAGTCCTTTGTTGGGGCTGATGTGTGATCCGATTCAAAACCTTAAGAACTTAAAAATAGGAGTTTTAGTATGGCCGCAAAAGAGATTAAATTTTCAGAAGCAGCTCGCGCCGATATTCTCGCTGGAGTGAACAAGTTAGCTAATGCAGTCAAGGTAACCCTCGGTCCCAAGGGACGTAACGTCGTAATTGAAAAATCATTTGGCGCTCCCTTGATCACCAAGGATGGCGTTACCGTAGCGCGTGAAATCGAGCTTGAAGACAGATTCGAGAATATGGGCGCACAGCTGGTTAAAGAAGTCGCCTCTAAGACTTCCGATATCGCTGGTGATGGGACCACCACCGCTACCGTTTTGGCACAAGCCATCTATCGCGAAGGGGTTAAACTCGTTAGCGCTGGGCATAACCCTATGGAGATCAAGCGTGGTATCGACAAAGCAGTAGAAGCTGCCGTTGAAGCGATGCGCGAACTCTCCAAGCCGATCTCGAACCACAAGGAGATTGCCCAGGTAGGCACCATCTCTGCCAACAGCGATGAAACCATTGGCAACATTATCGCTGAAGCGATGGACAAGGTTGGCAAAGAAGGAGTTATCACCGTGGAGGAAGCAAAATCCATGGAAACCTCCCTCGAAACCGTTGAAGGGATGCAGTTTGACCGTGGTTACCTCTCCCCTTACTTTGTTACCGATGCAGAGCGCATGAGCGCGGAGATGAGTGATCCATTGATCCTGATCACCGACAAGAAAATCTCTGTAATGCGTGATCTGCTCCCAGTGCTGGAGCCGGTAGCCAAGCAGGGTCGTCCTTTGGTGATCATTTCAGAAGATCTCGACGGCGAAGCGCTGGCCACTCTGGTAGTCAACAAGCTGCGTGGTTCTTTGAATGTATGTGCAGTTAAAGCCCCCGGATTTGGGGATCGCCGCAAGGCCATGCTCGAAGATATCGCTATCCTAACTGGCGGCCAGGTGATCTCTGAAGAACTTGGCTTTACCCTCGAGAACGCTACTCTCGACATGCTCGGAACCGCAAAGCGTGTGGTAGTGGATAAAGACAACACCACTATCGTAGATGGTGCTGGCAGCGAAGAGGAGATCCAAAACCGAGTTAAGACTATTCGCACCCAGGTTGAAGATACCAGCAGCGAGTACGATCGTGAGAAACTGCAGGAGCGTCTGGCGAAACTGGTAGGCGGTGTTGCAGTGGTCAAGGTTGGTGCTTCCACCGAAACCGAAATGAAAGAGAAGAAAGCCCGCGTTGAAGATGCTCTGCATGCAACCCGCGCCGCTGTAGCTGAAGGGGTTGTTCCTGGTGGTGGTGTTGCACTGTTACGTTGCATCAAAGCAGTAGAAAACACCCAAGTTGCTGGCGAGCAGGCGTTTGGAGTGCAGATTGTAAAGCGCGCTCTGGAAGAGCCGATGCGTCAGATCGCCTGCAATGCAGGTCTCGAAGGCTCCATCGTGGTCAATCAGGTTCTGGCCCACGAAGGTGCTTATGGTTTGAATGCGGCAACCGAAACATACGAGGATCTGCTCGAGGCTGGTGTTCTTGATCCTACCAAGGTTACCCGTAGCGCCCTGCAGAACGCAGCCTCTATTGCTGGGCTGATGCTCACTACTGAAGCTTGTATTGCCGATATTCCAGAAGATAACAATGGTGCACCGGCTATGCCTGGTGGCATGGGCGGCATGGGTGGCATGGGCGGCATGATGTGATCCGACCACCCTGTTAAGCAAGTTGAGTAATACATAAGCAAAAAGCCCCTCCCAGTGTGGAGGGGCTTTTTGCATTGGGGCTCCAAGTCTCTAAGTGTTATAGTGCACGGCTATTGTAAGCGCCCATTGTGGGTTCCCCTGTGGCCCTCTATTGTAGATGTTCACAGGGGAAGTCATAATATTTTACCCATTTGCCAAGCTGGAGGTTCCTTAAGTTGACCGACAACAGAGCCAGACACCACAATCGCACCAAGCGGAATCCCGGTGCTAAACAAAAAGCAGTCACAGGCTCGAAGGTGCAAGGACCGCAAAAATTGCAGGGGACTCAGGAGGTACGAAAGTCCGAAGGGGCAGTGAAGGCCGAGCTCCTCGCTCCTGCTGGAAGTATGGAGGCGTTTTTTGCGGCGATGGAGGCGGGAGCGGACGCAGTTTACTGTGGGCTGCACTCCTTTTCGGCGCGAGCGAAGGCGAAAAACTTCTCCCCGCAGGATTTGAGCGCGATGACAGCGTATGCCCATGCGCATGAACGCAAAGTTTTTGTCACCATCAATACCCTTATTAAAGAAGCGGAACTGCCAGAGCTGGTGGAGATGCTCGCTGCCGTTAGCGCAGCGCGGGCGGATGGGATAATCCTGCAAGATATGGCGGTATGGCGTCTGGCGCGCGAATACTTCCCCGAAATTGAACTCCATGCTTCTACCCAGATGACCGTGCACAACGCCGCTGGGGTAAGACAGCTGGAGCAGATGGGCTTTGAGCGGGCGGTGCTGGCACGCGAACTCAGCCTCGAAGAGATCGCTCATATTCGCTCCCAGACCCAGATGCAGTTGGAGCATTTTATCCACGGCGCCATGTGTTTTAGCTTTTCCGGCCAGTGTATGTTTTCCTCCTACCTCGGAGGGAAGAGTGGGAATCGCGGGCGCTGCGCCCAGCCCTGTCGACGACGGTATAACGTCGGGGGCAAGCAAGGATACTACTTCTCGCCCAATGATCTGTCGGTTATAGACCTGCTGCCTGAATTAGCTCAGGCCGGAGTGAGCAGCTTTAAGATAGAAGGGCGAATGAAGAGTGCCGAATATGTGCACAATGTGGTGGGTGCGTATCGGATGGTGATGGATGCTGCGCCGGCACAGCGCGCCGCCGTTGGTGAAAGGGCGCGCCAATTGCTCAAGCATTCATTCGGACGTACTCCGACTCAAGGGTTCCTCGGTGGCGAGCAGTCTGCCGATATGGCGACTCCGCAGCGGCGTGGCTCCACTGGGCGTTTTCTGGGAGATGTAACCCGGGTGGATGGTGGGCGACTGAGTTTCAAAAGCCGGGATATCGTCCGTCTGGGGGATCGAATCCGGGTGCAACCGCGTAATGATCAAGTGGGCACCGCATTTACCCTCAAGCAGTTGTTTGCCCCTAAGGGTAAGGCTAGCGCCTTGGGCCCGGGATTGGTATGTGTGGAGACCCCGTTTCGGGATCGCTTCCGCCTGGGTGATGCGGTGTACAAGGTTTCATCACAACAGGCTTTTTCTATGAGTGATCCTGCGTGCAGACGCCGGTTGCAGCAGGTGAAGCCACCGGCACAGCCGCTGAAACTAGAGGTGCAACTGCAGGAAAACAGCCTAGCATTGCACGCCCGCATTGCCGGACTGGAGTGGACCCGCACCTATGCGGTTGAATCATTCCCCGCCGAGCAGAGCCCATTAGATGTTGCCACCCTGACCCAAGTGTTTGAGCAAAGTGGCGAATATCCTTTTCGCTTAGAGCAACTGCGCGCCGAGAATTTACCTGTGGTGATTATTCCGCCCAAACAGCTCAAGCAGATTCGACGTGAATTTTACGCCGAACTGGGCACCGATCTGGCCGCAGAGGTGACTAAGCAGCGCAATCAACAGCGCCGCCGTGCCCTTGATGGATTGCACGCAACTGAGCAGATGGAAGATTTTACTCCGGATACCTCTTTGATTGTGAAGGATCTGCGCGAAATGCGCGCTGCCCAGACTCCGGGGGTGGATCGGATTATTGTCCCCCTGAGTGCTGCGGTGTTGCATCGACACTGGAAGGTGTCACCACGGATGGGTAAAAATGTGGTGTGGGATATCCCTTTTATTGTCTTTGATCGTGAATGGGAAGGGCTGCAGCAAGCGGTGCATTATCTTATCAGTGCTGGCTTTAACCAATTCCGCCTTAATAACATCAGCCACTTTCGCCTGTTCAGCAAACATCCAGAAGTGAAGCTGGAGGGTAGTTATCGCCTGTTCTGCCTCAATAGCCAGGCTGCGCGAGTGTGGCGGCAGCTCGGGGCGCAAAGCGGCGAGCTCTATATGGAGGATGGTGCCACCAACATGGCAGCGGTATTGGAACACAGCAAGGTGTTGCCGCTGCGGGCACTGGTGTATTCCAGCGTCGCCATGCTGACATCCAGAATTCGTATCCCCGGGGTAAAGGGGGATAAGCCCTTGATCTCCGACCGTGGGGATCAATATCAGGTGCGCACCAGCGCTGGGCTGACGGTGCTTAGCGCGGAGCAGGATTTTTCTATCGCCGAGCGCTTTCGTGAACTGGCAGCGCTTGGATGTCGAGGTGCGATCCTTGATGTGTCCCATCTGGGGGTATTCAGCCAGGAGGGAAAAAAGGTGCTAGATGCATATCAAATGGGGCGGAAAGTTCCCGCTACCACCTCAGTTAAGTACGAG
>CAYPNO010000075.1:0-10009 GCA_964411865.1 uncultured Desulfuromonas sp.
TCCTTGCCAAGGGGGATAGTCTGGATTACCTTCAACGCTCTTAGTTATTCTATATTTACAGAACAGGGCTGTTTTACCCACATGAATCTTTCTGCGTTTTTCTCTTTTTTTAGTTTCTCCTTTTGGTTCGGCTTTTTTAGGCCGTCTGCCCGGGGTGAAATTTGCTGAAATAACGCAGAACCAGTTCCACATACAGCGAATATACCATCAATCGACCACGGGCAGGCAAGGCTTCCCGTGGTCGTTGTGTTTTAAGGATAAAACTGACGATAGCGGGGCTCACCGGCTTTTACTGCTTTTGGTCTTAGCGCAAGAGAGAAGGGGGTAGCAACATGATTATTGTAATGAAGCAAGATGCCAGCGCCGCGCAATCAGAGGCAGCAGTTAAGCGTATCAAGGAACTGGGTTACGAGCCGCATGTGATTCGCGGTCAGAGGCGCGATGTTATCGGCGCGGTGGGAGATGAGCGCGGCAAGATGGTGCTCCAGAGCCTGGAGTCGATGAGTGGGGTGGACAAGGTGGTGCCGATCCTGCGACCGTATAAGTTGGCCAGCCGGGAAGTCAGCCCCCAATCAAGCCTGGTTGAGATTGCCCCTGGTGTTGTTATTGGTGGTTCGGAGCTTATCGTCATGGCAGGGCCATGTGCGGTGGAGAGCGAAGAACAGATTGTGTATACGGCGAAGGCTGTAAAGCGCGCCGGCGCTCAGGTGTTACGTGGCGGTGCGTTTAAGCCCCGTACCAGCCCGTATTCGTTCCAAGGGATGGAAGAGGACGGCCTGAAACTGCTGGCTGCTGCGCGTCAGGAGACCGGTTTGCCTATCGTAACCGAGGTGGTTAATCCGCGTGATGTCGAATTGGTGGCGCGGTATGCTGATGTGTTGCAGGTGGGGGCGCGCAATGTGCAAAATTTCGCCCTACTGAAAATACTCGGCCAAATGGATAAGCCGATTCTTCTGAAGCGCGGTATGGCAACCACTATTCAAGAATATCTGATGAGTGCGGAGTATATTTTAGCTGAGGGCAATCGGCGCGTAATTCTGTGTGAACGCGGGATTAGAACCTTTGAGACTGCTACGCGCAATACGTTGGATATCTCTGCAGTTCCAGTGTTAAAAGAGCAAACACACCTGCCTGTAATGGTGGATCCATCCCATGCGACTGGACACGCGAGTTTGGTGCCGTCCATGTGTTACGCGTCTGTAGCAGCTGGATGTGACGGACTTATCGTCGAAGTACATCCCACTCCGGAGACCGCTGCCAGCGACGGGCCCCAGTCGTTGCGCCCGGCCGAGTTTGCCGATATGATGATGAAACTCAAAGAATTCGCCAAGGTTTCTGATCGCACCTTGGACAAAGATTAAGTTGCTTAATACGGTGCGCTGAAATTGTTACTGTCTTATGTGTAGGAGAGATGATGTTTTTTATTCCGTTGTCACAGTTGGAAAGTGTTGGCTTGGTGGTGCATGCATTACGCGTGGCAGCCGGTGAAGCAGATTGCAGTCAGTGCCCGGTACGCAAGGTGTGTATGCGCCAATGTCTCACCATTGCCGATTCCATCGAATCGATGATTGAGAGTGGCTCGCTGCCTACCTTGGGGATGGACGACGATGAGTTGGAGGAGCAGGAGCTCGCATTTTTGGCAGTGGAGGAAATCCATGAACAAGAGCCGCAGCAGGAACAGGAGCCAGATGTTGTCAGTAGCGGGAAGAGTAAAAACAAGAGAGGGCACCTTGAAGTAATCAAGTAGAGGTTAAGGTGTTTCTCCTCACCTTCGGGCGGGAGCATAATTGACAGAATCTTGCGGGGAACCTACTATGTCCCATCTCTGCGCTTTGTTCTATTTTAGATGTTTTGTCTGCATTCTTTACAGAGATGAACGCCACTGCGCTCATGTGCCAGTATGGCTAAACGTAAATTTGCTTAGTAGAAATAAATAACCCAGAATTAACAACCGACTCACTGAGCCGGAAAGGAGTGAGCATGAAGGTCATTGTCACTGACGAAGTTTCCGAAGCCGGACTCGATAGCTTGCGTTCAGATGCGCGCATCGAGGTAGATGTACGGCTAGGTATGAGTGTGGAAGAGTTGCATGCAGCCATCGGAGACTACGATGCAATCATAACCCGCAGCGGTACTACCATGAACGCAGCGGTGCTGGAGCACGCCAAGAACCTGAAGATTGTGGCGCGCGCCGGGGTTGGCATCGATAACGTAGATGTCGAGGCCGCCAGCAGCAAGGGAATCATTGTGGTCAATGCCCCGTTGGGAAATACCAACTCCGCTGCAGAGCACACTATGGCGCTATTGTTGTCCATGTGCCGAAATGTCCCTGTGGCAAATGCCAGTCTTAAAAGTGGGGCATGGCAGCGCGCCCCCTTTACCGGGCATGAGCTCAAACACCGCACCATGGGAATTATTGGCTTAGGCAAGGTTGGGGGCCGTGTAGCCCTGCGTGCCAAAGCGTTTGAGATGAATGTCATCGCGTGTGACCCCTATATTTCGGAAAAGCGTGGCACTGATCTCGGAGTGAAACTGGTAGATTTAAACGAAATAGTGCGTTACGCCGATGTGGTGACGGTGCACACCCCGCTTAATGATGAAACCCGGGGCATGCTGAATGCTGGCCATTTTGAGCAGATGAAGGACGGGGTGATCATTATCAACTGCGCCCGTGGCGGTATCATCGAAGAAGAAGCGATGTATAACGCCCTCGAAAGCGGCAAGGTGACTGGGGCTGGATTCGACGTGTGGAGTGAAGAGCCGCCGCAGACCGAGATCTTGAAAAAGTTGATCGGGCATCCAAAGATGGTGGTAACTCCGCACTTGGGAGCAAATACCTTCGAAGCGCAGAAAAATGTCGCCATTGACGTCAGCCGTGAGATAATTAATTACCTGGATGGGAAACCGCTGGAAAATGCGGTCAATATCCCCCGTTTTGATCCCGATCTGATGGAACAGATGAAACCCTTTATGACCCTGGTAAAAACTTTGGGACATTTTATTTCTCAACTCGCACCAGCCAATCCAAACAAAGTAACCTTCAGCTACACTGGTAAAGTAGCGCGCTTTGATTGTGCGCCGCTTACGGTGTGCGGGTTGGCGGCGCTGCTCAACTATCAGACCGAGCAGGATATCAACATGGTCAATGCAAGTATGGTGGCGCGTGAGCGCGGCATTGCCGTGGAAGAGATCCGCACCACTGAAACGGATCTTTTTTCCAATTTGATAACTATTACCCTTGAGTCTGCTCAAGGGATACGCACCATTTCCGGCACCATGTTTGATGGGCAGCCCCGTATTGTGCAAATGCGCGATTTTACTACCGATTTCAGTCCTGAGCCGCATATGCTGGTTATGCACTATGAAGATCGCCCCGGCCTTATCGGTAAGATGGGTACCATTCTGGGCGAAGCCAACATTAATATCGGGAATATGAATCTGGGTAGGCAGGAGAAAGCCGGGGAGGCGATGGTGGTACTTTCCATTGATACACCAGTGGATGAAAAAACCCTGGAAGTGCTGAAAGAAGCAATCAGCGCACGTTATTTAAAAGCGGTTGAGTTTCCGGAAGAAATTTTACGGGGATAATCGAAGATAGATTCTACAGAAACTAACGTAGGGCGCGGCATGCCGTGCCCTACGTTGTCTTTAGCGTGTACCTGACCCGTCCTTAAATCAGCCTGCAAAACTTTCCATGATCTCTTCTTTGAAGGCGTCAAATCCCATTTCATCGATAAACTTACCTAAACGCCCCTTGCGGTTGTTTTTGATAAACCAGTCCACAATGTGGTCGGCCAGCGCCAACGCTTCCTGTTCGCTCAGTTGGTCGTTAAGTACGTGTGAGAGGCGCGGCGCAGCGCCGCCGTTACCTCCTACCATAACCTTCCATCCCTTGGTAGTGCCGATAAAGCCAACATCCTTGATGCATGCTTCAGAGCAGTCGTTGGCGCAGCCTGAAACCCCCATCTTGAATTTCCAGGGTAACTCTTTGCCGTGATAGCGCGTGTCCATCTCTAGGCCAAGGGTTACTGAGTCTTGCTGGCCGCGTTTGCAGAACGTGGTGCCGGGGCAAATCTTGACCGAGCGGACACACATGCCGATGGCAGCGCCGGCCGGCTCATCCAACTCTTCCCATATCTGATCCAGCTTTTCCTCTTCAAGTCCCACAATTGCGATGCGCTGTGCGCTGGTGATCTTGAGGGCTTGGGCACCAAATTTTTCTGCTACATCAGCTATTTTACGCAGTTGATCTGGGTTGGTGATGCCGCCGGGGATGTGTGGGGCAACTGCGTAGGTTACTTTATCACGCTGCAGGATGGCGCCTTTGGTCAGAATATCTTTTTTCATACTATGGGAGTCTCCAAGTTAGAAGGTTGATAGAGGTATAATTTCAGGTTCGCTAATATATTGAATTACAAACTAAAGAGCAAATAATGGTTTTGCACATGGTGGAATGATACCACGCTCTTCTGCCTGTTGGAGCAGGTAGCGTACGGCGTGTTCCCCTTCTGTGCCCAGATCGAGGGAGAAATCATTGACGTACAAGGCGATATGTTGGGCAGTAACCTCTGCGGCCATCTCCTGAGCGTGGGCGCGGATGTAGGCTGCAACCTTGTGCGGATTGGCGCGTGCAAACTCTATGCTGGACCTGATTCCCTCTTCCACCGCAGCTATGACAGCTTTAGGCAGAGTACGTCGTACCAGAATCCCGCCAAGGGGGATGGGTAGGCCGCTGGTTTGTTCCCACCAATGTCCCAGATCAAGCACCTGATGCAGGCCGTGGGCTGCAAAGGTAAAGCGAGATTCGTGGATAATTACCCCCGCCGCAGCTTCACCGCGCTCTAGCGCGGGCATAATCTGGTCAAAGGGGAGACAGCGTAGGTTGTTGAGGCCACTGTCGCATAGCTGTAACAGGAGGCTGGCAGTGGTCAACTCGCCGGGAATCAGAATAGCTTGACCGCGCAACGCGTTAAGGTCGCAGGGTTTTGCTGCCACCAGCAGAGGGCCGCATCCACGCCCAAGAGCGCCGCCGGAGCGGAGCAAGGCGTAGTCCTCGCGTACGTGCCCGAAAGCATGGTAGGAGATTTTGGTAATATCGAGGGTGGCCTTAAGGGCCAGGCGGTTGAGGGTTTCCACATCTTCGAGACGCTCGGTAAAACTGAGCCCTGCGCATGGAACTTGGGCATGAATGAGGGCGGCGAAGATAAAGGTGTCGTTCGGGCAGGGGGAGTACCCCAGGGTCAAGTGCTGAGTCATCACATTTCCCGTGGCCTAAGGGTTGTTAGGAGTATAGGGTTTTCAGGAGCGTAAGGTTGCCGGGGCGCAGCGTTGCAGCCAGTATAGCAGCGCTTCCTGGGCTCGCTGCATGGCGCCGGGTAGATCCCAGCGGCTTAAATCGCGGGTCTCAACCATGTTGGATATCGCACGTAATTCAACAAAGTCGGCATCAAACATACGGCACATCTGCGCCACTGCGGCACCCTCCATGTTTTCACAGATTCCCCCGGTGGCGGTTTCTATGCCCCTGGCGCGGGTGTCAGTGCCACTACAGGTAGAAACCGTGATAAAGCGCCCAATGCTCAGGCTGCACTTGGTCTTGGCGGCAAAGGCATTCAGACTGGTTGCAGCCAAATCGGTTAGGTGTTGGTCGGTAGGAAAACTGTTGAAATAACGGGTACCATTGCGTTCCAGTAGGGGCAAGCCCATTTCACTCATGCACATAAAACCGTTTGGTGTTATGGCTCCTTCATCGGCGTAGAGCTCTTCCGATGCCAGCGCCAGATCGCCTAGGCTCAGTCCGCTGGAGGGATAGGCTCCGCCACACCCGCACACGACTACCAGCGCTGGGCGCAAATGGAGCAGCAGCATTGCGCTGATACCGGCGGCATTGGCCTTGCCGATGCCGGTGGTGGCCATAGCGACATCATGTTCACCGAGGAGGCCGGTGCACACCTCCGCTGGGCCGCAACGACTACGGTGCAACTGATGCAATTGCGCCGCCAGATGGGCGTTTTCTTGCGCCACCGCGCTGAGGATCAGTATCATGCTTGGTTCTGATACCAGCCGATGCGGATCAGGTCACGGCGCATCTCCACCCCGAATTCGCGCGGGACGCCCCAATGCCAAAAATGGAGGTTACGCGGATGTTTAGTGCAGCGTCCGCGCAATGGGCTCTTGCTGGTATCGGTCAACAAGTGTTTGAAGGTTTTATCTGCATCGGCGATAAACTGTTGTAACTTGTGGCGCAGTTGGCTGTTGCACTGTGTGCAGACCATGGCGATACAATCACGGATAACCAAGCCTTCAATATACTCGCTCAGATCCTCCTCAAAACCGTCTTTACATACAGTGACAAAATCTTTCCAGTCCAGCAGGAGGTTGACAAACTCCTCCTCCTCATCCCATTCGATCTCATCTTGTTTGAACATGATTTCGGCAATAGCATCTTGCTCCGAGACGGATAGAAAAAAATTGTCGGTGTCACTGGTCGCTGTCATGAAAAATAAATCCACCAGTTCTGCGCAGTAATTGACGTAATCCAGCTGTTCAGGCTTAAATTGCTGCAATTCTGGAGGCAATTCATCCTGCGGGATACTGCTCAGAGACAGGTGATTGTGGGCGAAGTCAGCAGGAAACAAAATTTCAGAGCGATGATGTAAGTGGTAGCGGTTAAAGATATCCATGGTGCGGATATGGTTGGCGGTGAAAATGGTGAGGGCTTTTTCTTCGGAATAAAATATCTCTGCCCCAAGCCTGTTGTTGGCTAGGCCAAAGCCGACAAAACCGTCATGGATAAGACGGCTGAGATAGGGCTGGAGTATTGCTAAAAGTTCTTCGGTGGGCAGATAGGAAGAATAGAACACCGTAGGTTCCACAGTACCGTCTTCGTCCTCGGCTTCCACTTCATCGGGATAGTATTCGAGGATGAAAAAACATTCGTCGGATACAAGGGTACTGCAGTCTTTGATCAGTTGTGGCAGCGCGTCGATATCGCTTAAGGCAATAAAGCGAAAAGCCCCCTCACACTCTTCAAGTTGAGTGTAATAGTATCCGGGCTCGATGCAGAAATCCGGGCGCTTTAATTCACTTGGCCACAGGCTCAGACCACACGGCTGTCTAAGTGTTGCACCGTTTGAATCGCTTGGAATATTCACAGTTTCCTCTGCTGGATAGAAGGTTTAAACCGCGTAAGGATAAGCACACGCGCAGGCAAAGTCAATAGCTCTGCCTGCCTGAAGAGGATGAGGCCGTGACGCCAAAAATAGTGGGGATAAAGAAGAGGTATGCGCGTGGGAAGAGGCAAGTCAGATCAGTGACGCCGGAAGCGTTCGAGCAGGCGGCGACTGGCCGCGCCCGGGGTTGTTAGCCCATCAATGACGCTCTGCTCCACCTGGAGCAACAGGGGGGCGACGTTTTTGTCGTGGATAAACAGTTCCTTCAAGTCGTCCAATAACAGCGTCCACATCCATTCGCGTGCCTGCCGGCGGCGTTTTCCCTCAAACTCACCGCTACTCTGCATGCTGGAGCGGAATGCATCCAGGGTTTCCCATATCTGATCAATGCCAATATTGTGCAACGCGCTGCAGGTGAGCACCGGCACCGTCCAGTTCGGACTTTTGGGACGCATGATGTGCAGGGCATTGAGGTATTGCTGGCGCGCCAATTCCGCAGCAGGTTTATTGTTGCCGTCAGCCTTGTTGATGACGATGGTGTCGGCGATCTCCATCACCCCTTTTTTGATCCCTTGAAGCTCGTCGCCAGCGCCGGTCAACTGCAGGAGCAAGAACGCATCGACCATGGCGGCTACCGAAATTTCAGACTGACCTACGCCGACGGTTTCAACCAGGATGATATCGTAGTTGGCCGCTTCGCACAGGAGCATGGTTTCACGGGTTTTGCGCGCCACGCCGCCGAGGGTTTTCCCTGCCGGTGATGGGCGAATAAAGGCGTTTTCTTCACGCGCCAGTTGTTCCATGCGGGTTTTGTCGCCGAGGATGCTGCCGCCGGTGATCTGGGAGGATGGATCGACGGCCAGAACCGCAACCTTGTGCCCTTTGTTCACTAGATACAGGCCAAAGGCCTCAATAAAGGTACTCTTCCCCACGCCGGGAACACCGGAGATGCCGATACGTATCGAGTTGCCAGTTCTGGGCAGCAGCGTTTCGAGCACCTTGGTAGCTTGTTCCATGTGTTCGATTTTGCGACTTTCAATCAGGGTAATTCCTTTGGCCAGGGCGCGCAGGTTGCCGGCTTCTATACCAGAAATTATATATTCAAGATGCTTGGCATTGGTGTGCATTGGTAGTCCTTGTGTGGATTTGGCGAGGGCGCAGAGATGATTATCCTCTACGCCCTGCCCCGATTCTTTTGTTGTAAAAAGAGGTTAGGTGTTACGTTTTTTGCTAATCGCCTCAAGGGTTTCCAACCCGGATTTAAGGATAGGGGTGCCGGGTCCGAAGATGCAGGAGGCTCCAGCGGCGTAGAGCGCACTATAATCCTGGCGTGGAATTACCCCACCACAGACAATTACAATGTCATCTGCACCAAGTTTCTTTAACTCGGCGGCCAGTTGAGGTACCAGGGTCATATGCCCGGCGGCAAGGCTTGAAACACCCACTACGTGGACGTCATTTTCCACTGCCATTTTCGCCGCCTCTTCCGGAGTCTGGAACAGCGGGCCGACATCGACATCAAAGCCGATATCCGCATAGGCGCTTGCGACTACTTTCGCACCACGGTCGTGCCCATCTTGCCCCATTTTGGCGATGAGGATGCGGGGACGGCGGCCTTCAGTGCTATTGAACTCCTCAACCTTGTTTTGGAGGTGGGCAAAATTTTCGTCTGAATCACACACAGATGCATACGCTCCTGAGACAAGTTGGATTTGAGCCTTGTGGCGACCAAAAACTTTCTCCATGGCATCGGAGATCTCCCCGACACTAGCACGCTGACGCGCTGCATCGACGCACAAGCTCATAAGGTTCTGTGCCTCATCGTTGCACCCGGCGGTGATAGCATCAAGGGCGGCTTGGCACTTCTGCTCATTGCGGGAGGAACGCATTTGTTCTAAACGTTTTATCTGGGAATTACGCACCGCAGTGTTGTCGATGTTAAGCGCGTCGATGGGATCTTCATCCTTGAGTTGAAATTTGTTGACCCCGACAATTACGTCGCGGCCGCTGTCGATGGCGGCCTGCTTCTTGGCAGCAGATTCCTCGATGCGCAATTTGGGCATCCCAGATTCAATCGCAGCGGTCATGCCACCTAAGTCTTCGATCTCTTTTAAGAGCTTGCGTGCTTCCTCAATCAATTCCGCCGTCATGGACTCTACATAGTATGAGCCAGCCAGGGGATCGACCACGTTGGTGATACCGCTCTCTTCCTGGATGATGAGCTGGGTGTTGCGCGCGATGCGGGCGGAGTGCTCGGTGGGTAGGGCGATAGCTTCGTCCAAGGCGTTGGTGTGCAGAGACTGGGTGCCCCCCAACACTGCGGCCAAGGCTTCGAGGGTGGTGCGCACTACGTTGTTGTAGGGATCTTGCTCCGTCAGACTCCAGCCCGAAGTCTGGCAGTGGGTGCGTAGACTTTTAGATTTTGGATTCTGCGGCTTGAACTGATCCATCATTTCGGCCCACAGGAAGCGCGCCGCGCGCAGCTTCGCAGCCTCCATGAAGAAATTCATGCCGATAGCAAAGAAGAATGACAGGCGGGGGGCGAAGGTGTCGATGTCCAGCCCTTTGGCCAACGCCGCTTTCACATATTCGAGCCCGTCAGCGAGGGTGAAGGCAAGCTCTTGGACGTTGTTGGCTCCAGCTTCCTGAATGTGATAACCGGAGATAGAGATGGAGTTGAACTTCGGCATGTACTGGCTGGTGTAGGCAATGATGTCAGCTACGATCCGCATCGAGGGCTCGGGCGGATAGATGTAGGTGTTGCGCACCATGAACTCTTTGAGGATGTCGTTCTGGATGGTGCCTGCCAGTTTCTCCTGGGTTACCCCCTGCTCCTC
>CAYPNO010000076.1:0-9933 GCA_964411865.1 uncultured Desulfuromonas sp.
CTGGGCATGTCAGCTATTTACAGCGCGCGCGTGAACTCGGTGATGTTCTGGTGCTTGGTCTGAACAGCGATGCCTCTGTGCGCAGGTTAAAAGGGGAGAACCGACCTCTGGTCGCAGAAGTGGATCGAGCTGTGATCCTTGCTGCGCTTGCATGTGTTGACTATGTAGTGGTATTTGACGAAGATACTCCCATTGAATTGATAGCGCTGCTGCAGCCAGATATTCTGGTCAAGGGAAGTGACTACAATGTAGATGACGTAGTAGGCGCTGACCTGATGCGGCAGTGGGGAGGGAGGGTAGAATTAATGCCCTTTGTGTCTGGGCGCTCAACCACCGCGCTGGTGCATAAAATAAGTAGTTCGGTGGCTGGGAAATGATGGTTGGAGTTGAAGACGTAATGATGGAGGATAGCAGTGTTTTTTAAGCGGAAGTGTCATAATTGCGGTATGCCAGCGGCCAGAAAAGTGAAGCAGTGTTTGCATTGCGATACGCTCCTGCTTGAAGTTGTGGAACCCTCTGCGCCCAGAGAAAAAACTCTTGCAGAGTGGGCAGCAATCACCTGCGTGGGCTGTAGTTGCCTGGCCTTTGTTCTCTTATTCGGGATGACAAACGCGTATCGTGATGGGGGTCTGCTTTGGGGGGGGATAAGCTTGGCGCTTGTTCTGGCATCTATTAATTGGTTACACAGGCTTGAGCGGAAGCGCTCTTAATGCTTAGCTGGTAAAGCTGCGATCCACCTTACCTGTTTGTTCCCTCCCGCCATTTCTGGATAAATCGTTGGTTTTTTATTACTGTTTCGTTCGCTGGATCAAGTTCCAGGGCTTGTTCTAGCCACTCTGCTGCTTCATTGATAAGGGCATCAGCAGCTTCGAAAGGCTGGTCGGAAGAACCACTTCGTTTGGGGGCTGTTTGCCCAGAGCTGGTTGCAACCGTGCCACTCTCATTGGTACTACCCTCAGTTAGCAGCAAAGCCTCCTGAAAAGTAATTGAAGCCATGTTGTTGCATGCTAGCGCTGCTTGCATCGACCAGGTGATCCCACTTTTGATGGTCTTTTTATGCTCCCGTAACATATTCAGCGCTTTTAGGGTGTTTTCCCTAGCGCTGGCGTAATCAGTTCGCTTGATATCTATTCGGCCTAAATTCAGATACGCCTCCGCGAGGTGCGGACTCTCTTCCAGCGCCTTCAAAAAACTGGAACGGGCCTGTTCCAGTTTCCCTTCGTTCAGAGACTTAACCCCTTGGTTATACTCTTGTTCCCCTTGATCCGTACAGGCACCAAGAAAAAAAATGCTTGCAATAAAAAGGGTGAGATAAAATATTTTTCGCATGAAACCTCAATCAAATTTCAATAAAAGCTTATTCCCAAATACAGGCTAACCAGCATAATGCTCAAATTAGCTACTACGTGGGCAACAATACTACAGTACAGGGTTTTACTCCAGCAGGTTAAGCCCGTGTAAGCCATGTTAGATATAAGGAGGTAAGCCGTGTGGTTTCCTGTAGCCAGGGGGGCTAGAATTGTGACCATGATAAATGCAAACAAGTTAAAGGTGCCGACAGGGATTGATTTGAAATTTTGTGCGATAAAGTATCTGAGTAGAAAAGATCGCCAGAACAACTCCTCAACAACCGGAACAACCAGTCCCAGCGCACCAGATACGAGAATTATTATGCAATAGTTGCGCGGTGTGGGCCAGAACTGCGTTAGGTGCAGCGGCTCTGGGGTGGAGATGCCGAAATGTACCAGTGCCAGCCATCCTAGTGCGAGAGCCGCGCCTACAGTTATACCAGCTGCGCTCTGCAGTGTTCGTAGTGTTGGAAGGGCGTCTTGAAGAAGTTTTTGGCGCCAGATATATAATAAAGTGGCTGAAACAACCCCCGCGCCAATAAGTAGCTGATAACGCCACTCTGGCACAAAAAAGGCGGCTTCAGTGCATGTCAGGACAACCAGGAATGGGAATACATATGGAACCCAGGGTTTGGATAAAAATTTAAACATAAATCAGTCACGCCAAAGTGAGATGAGAAATGGATCAAAATGAATAGATCCATATACTAAATAGATAGTAAGCGAAAAAGCAATCTTCGATGATACGCACAGAAAAAATAATTACAACAAAATCTTAGGTTGTTTTTTTTGAACTTGTTGGAGGTAGCATGTTATGCTGACAAGTTTACAATTGGATCACGGCTACATGCCATTTTACGTGCTCAATTGGCTGTAAGTGCGAGAGGTGTATCCATTTGCAGGTAGTTAAATGTTGTTGCGGTCTTGGAGGGTTCAGGATTCTATGTATAAAGTTGTCTGGCTCAAAAATACGTGTTTGGGTAGTCTCGTTTCGGTTTTTACCATATTTGCAACGCTGATATTTTCGTTCAGCGGCTCTGCATCGGTGCAGGCTGAAGGGTTGGAAGATAACGTAGTTGAGTATCATCTGGATAACGGGTTGACCCTGCTGATCGCGCCGCGTCACACCATACCGACATTTACTGCGTTTATAACCGTGGGGGTGGGGGCGGTGAATGAGCAGGAAAATAATCGTGGCATAGCCCATCTGCTTGAACATATGCGTTTTAAGGGTACTAAAACTATAGGTACAAAGGATTATTCAGGTGAGCAGGAATTTCTGCAGCGTATAGATGAAACGGTTTTAGCCATTGGAACGTGTGAAAAAGATGCTTCTTGTACCGGCGAGCAGTTGGAGGTACTGCATTCTGCACTGAAGCAACTGCAAACTGAGCACCGAGAATTACTGGTGAAGGATGAGTCTGCCCAGATTTATGCCCGCCATGGTGGAGTTGGATATAATGCGTTTACCAGCAAGGATATCACTTCATACTTGGTCTCGTTGCCGGCGAACAAGCTTGAACTGTGGATATCCATGGAAGCTGATCGGATGCAAAACACGGTGTTGCGCGAATTTTACACCGAAAAAGAGGTTGTACACGAAGAGCGACGGCGCTCCTATGAAACCAATCCCGGCGGGATGATGTATGAAGCATTGCTGGCGACAGCTTACAGGGTGCATCCGTATCGCCACCCTGTCATTGGTTGGACATCTGACATTCACTCCCTCTCCAAAGAGCAGACCCGTGAGTTCATGGAAAAATATTATATGCCCAGTAACACGGTCATTTCCCTGGTGGGCGACATTGACGTATCACATGCCAAAACGCTGGTTGAGGAGCATTTCGGCGCTATCCCCGCTGGAGAAAAAGTACCTGAAGTAAGCGCGGTGGAGCCTGTACAAAATGGTGAACGGCGTACTGAAGTTGTGTTTAATGCCAATCCACAACTGCTGATTGGGTATCATAAGCCGACGGTTCCCCACCGAGATGACTACGCTTTTGATCTCTTGAGCATAATTCTGAGTCGTGGCCCTTCATCGCGACTGCATCGTGCTTTGGTGTTGGAGCAGCAACTGGCAAATTCAGTCTCCGTATACAGTGCCCCGGGGGCAAAGTATCCCAATTTATTTGTAATCGGTGCGGTACCACGTCATCCCCATACCTGTGCAGAAGTGGAGCAGGCTCTCTACGCACAGCTTGAAGAGATTAAAGTTACGGGAGTAACCCTCGAAGAGCTTGAACATGCGCGCAAGCGTCTACGTGCTGACCGGATGCAACGGTTACGCACCAACCAGGGGTTGGCCTCCATGCTTACCCATTTTGAGATTGTTACCGGAAGTTGGAAGTATCTGCTGGATTACGATGAGATCTTGCTTAGCATAACCGCAGCCGAGGTTAAAAGTGCTGCTGCAGACTGGCTCAATGCCGAAAACCGCAGTGTGATCACGCTAAAAGCTCCAACACCTAAAGAGCAGAAAATTTCAGTGAAAGAGGATTCGGTGCAGAAAGAAAACACCGACTCTGGCGTGATTGGAGATGAGGATGCAGAATAATTCAGGGAAAATAGCAACATTGATAATTAGTTTGCTGCTTTTGATTTGGAGCAGCGCGCTGGCACGAGGGCAGGCCGACAGAAGCTTTGAGCGCCCAGACTCACTGACTTTTGAAGAATTGCAATGGGAACTGCGCACCCCTGAGAAGATCACGCTGGAAAATGGTATCCAGATATATCATGCACTTGATAAGGAGCTACCGCTAGTTGATGTCACACTGATGTTTGGGGTTGGGCGCAGTGTGGAGAATTGCACCAATGCAGGACTTTTAGATCTATTCGCAGCGACCCTTAAGTCAGGGGGTACTCAGGAAATAAGCGCGCAGAGTTTTGATGCAACCTTAAATGCTCTGGCGGCAGATTTGAGAGTTTCGAGTGGTCCCTACACTACGACCATTCGGCTATCCATGTTGCAGGAAGACTTGCCCAAGGGGATGGAGTTGTTAGCGCAGTTGGTGCGTGAGCCCGGCTTTGATGTGGCTCGACTTGAGACCTCACGTCTACAAATGATGGAACAGGTGCGGCGGCGTGCGGACAATCCTGGGGCTATAGCAGATCTGCTCATGCTGGAGAATCTTTATCCTAATCATCCCTTGGGGCGGAAGCCGTCGTTAGAAACGCTGGCAGATATCAAGAGATCCGATCTTGTTGAATTGCATCAGCGTTACTTCGGGCCTGAAAATCTACGGGTGGCGATATCAGGTTGTGTCGATAGCGCCGAAGCCCAGAGTCTTATAGAGACAGGTTTTTTAACTTGGAATAAGCGTACTGAACTACCTCAGGTTCCAGAACTTTCCACCCCTGTTGGCGCGCAAGTAAATGGACCCGTGATTATCGCCAGCCGCCCGTTGTCGCAAACGACGTTGCGCTTGGTTGAGCGGGGCATCACCAAAGACAATCCAGATATATATGCGCTTGAGGTGATGAATTATATTCTTGGTGGGGGCGGATTTAACTCGCGCCTGATGCGGGAGATTCGTTCTAATCGGGGGCTGGCGTACTCTGTTTTTTCCTATTTTTCTGTGGGGCGGATGTTGGAGGGGGCTTTTATAGCTGGATGCGAAACCAAACCGGAATCTGCGATCGAGGTTCTTGGGCTCTTTACCTCTATTATACAGCAACTTCGTGCTGAAGGTGTCAGTGAAGCTGAACTGGAGTTGGCGCGACAGAGCCAGATAAACTCGTTTATATTTCGTTTTGAAAATCTGCATAGCCTGGTCATCCAGGCGCTGGAGTATGATTTTTTTGGTTACCCCGAGGATTATCTGGCCCGTTATCGTGCACATATTAGCGCGGTCACGGCGGAAGATGTGCTCCGAGTTGCTAGGAAATATATTGACCCACAGCGCCAGGCCATCATTATTGTCGGGAACATGGAATCTGAGGAATTACACAAGCTCGCGCAAGGTAGAGAGATTATTCGGATCGATCCGATGACACTGCAGTAGCAAGGGGGTAAAACTGTTTCAGCTCAAACGTGCCGTCCTGATGCTCGGCATAGGTGCCATGCTTACTCCATTCGCCCACTACCAGGGCCTCTGTATGGGGCGTTTTCTTATGCCAGCTGTGGTGGAAATGGCCACATACTAGGGCGTCACACCCAGATGCTGCATGTATAGTAGCTAGGGAGAGAAGGTGTTCCTGCGGGATCGCGCTGCGTGAGTGTCCGTCGTTCTGGTCTGCTTCTTGGTTTGAGTTTTGATCAGCTCTTACCTTGGTGCGCTGTTTTTTACTCCAGTTTCCAAGGTGTTCAGCTATGCCCCAGAGCATGTCCGGGTGGAGAATTTTACTCAGAATGTGTGCGCCGCGGCTGCGAAACAGCTTACGTAGCCACCGGTAGGTTCTTTTGGGACTTATCAAGTCCCCGTGTTCAAGCCAAACCTTGGTTTTGCCGAGCATAACGGCTCCACCTTCAGGGATGATTTTAGCTCCTAGGGTTTGGGAGAAATAGGGGCCGACGTTGAAATCATGGTTTCCTTCCACCACGATGATACTGGTTCCGTCCAGGCGTAACAGGTTGAGTTGCTGGAGTAACGGCACATATGCGCTGTATACACAGTGTCTGTAGCCCACCCAAAACTCGAAGATATCTCCGAGCAGGATAAGGGTACGGATGTTGCCGCTGTTCTGCTTGAGAAACTCAAGAAGTTGTACATAATTTTCATCTGCAGGGTTTTTTAAATGCGCGTCCGCTATAAAGATATCTTTCATGCGGCGCAATATAGCAGCAGTGTTATGCTGCGAGCAACTAGATTAGATGAGCACCCCGTGGAGGTTCATGTGCACCATACTGCTTCAGAAGCCAGCCATTTTACTACATTAATGAACAAGGCAAGGCGACGGTTGCTGTTGCATGCTTGTTGTGCGCCGTGCAGCACCGCCGTAGTGGAGAGGCTTCAACCTGACTATGATATAAGCATCTATTATTACAACCCTAATATTTATCCAGCGGATGAGTATGTCCAGCGCAGGGATGAATTGCTTAACTGGTGTGAAAATGTGGCCGGAATACCATGCATTGTTGGCGAGTATTCGCCTAGAGAGTGGATGGAGCAGGTGCACGGACTTGAGCGTGAGCCAGAACGGGGGCGACGCTGTAATCGGTGTTTTCGCCTGCGTCTGCAACAGACCGCAGCCTATGCGCGGGAACATGATTATGATCTGTTTACCACCGTGCTTTCAATTTCGCCGCATAAACGCCATGAGCGTATCAATCGCCTAGGGTCTGCCTTAGCCAAAAATTATGGAATCGAATTTTATCCGGCTAATTTCAAAAAGCAAAATGGGTTTAAGCGCAGCATTGAAATTTCACGAGAGCAGAAATTTTACCGCCAAAACTATTGTGGATGTGTCTTCTCTCGCCCAAATTCGAGCGTATGAGAGGATCAGGGTTGATGGATAGATTGTTTTATTCGTCAGATATGTTCATCACCGTATCCAACAGTATGTCCACCGGAGTAATAACCAGTTTATGAGCGGAGAGATTGTAGCCCAGAGAGTGGTGCGCGGCAAGATAGTGATGCAGTTGTTAGCTGCGGTTGTGATCGGTCTCATCTCGGGTTTGCTGGCTGTTGCATTTCGTTTTTTGCTTCTCGGAAGTACCGAAATTATATGGGGTGCTCAGTACGATCTGGTGGCGGCAGCACAAAATCTCCCCTGGTATGCGGTGGTCGGTATCCCGGTCGGCTGCGGATTATTTCTGGGGCTGGTCTTGTTTCCGCTTGCACCAGATGCCCGAGGAGCCGGGGTTCCCGAGGTGATTCAGGCCATGGTTGAGCGCGGCGGTGATATTCACCACCGCACCACCGCATACAAGATGTTAGCCACCCTGATTTCTTTAAGCTGCGGCGCCTCTGTAGGACGTGAAGGCCCCATGGTGCATATAGGAGCATCGATAGGTTCTGCTGTAGCGCAAGTAATGCGGGTGGCGCAAGAGTGGAGAATTGTCTTTCTGGCCTGTGGCGCTGCTGGGGCCATAGCTGCAACCTTTAATGCACCTATGGCGGGGATGTTGTTTGCCGCAGAGATTATTCTCATTGATTTTCAGGTTGGATATCTGAGCCAGATAGCTGTTTCCGCCGTAACCGCAACCGTTGTTTCGCATCAATTTCTCGGAGATCTTCCCACCTTCAACGTTCCATCCGTATCTCTTGTGCACTACTGGGAAATCCCTATGTTTCTACTTCTCGGGCTTGTTGCCGGGCTGATCTCCATAGGGTTTATTAAATTGATCAGCCGGGTTGAGGATAGCTTTAACGAAAGTTCGATTTCCCTGCGCTGGCGTCCGGCTGTGGGTGGAATGATTCTCGGGGCCGTGGCGTTGTGGTGTCCTCATGTGCTTGGGGTCGGGTATTTTACCATAAATCAGGCCCTGGTCTCAGACTTGCTCCCTGCGATGTTGCTACTGATTGCAGGTGCTAAACTTGTAGCCACCGTGTGCTGCGTAGGCTCCGGATTCCCTGGTGGTATTATTGCCCCATCTCTATTTATCGGGGCGCTTATAGGCAGTCTCGGCGGCACTTTGTTGCAGATGCTCATGCCTGGGATCGAGATGACTTCAGCGACGTTGTATGCCATGGTGGGAATGGCGGCCATGTTCAGTGGTACCACCCTTGCTCCTATTACCGCAATGTTTACCCTTTTTGAGCTGACCTATAATTTCGAGATTATACTGCCCCTTATGGTTGGCTGTATTGCCAGCCTTACCGTAGTCCAAACGGGATACGGAATCTCCATATACGAAACAAAACTGGTGCGTAAAGGGGTTAGAATTGTACGAGGGCGAGATGTTAACTTGTTGAGATCCCTGAAGGTTTATGCCTACATGGAACAGCATTTTGCGAGTATCAGCCAAAGTTTGCCCTTGGGACAGGTGGCGCAGATGGCGCAGGAAAGTCAGTATCCCCATTTTGTGGTGCATGATAGAAATAATTTCATGGTTGGGGTGCTGTCGATGCATGATCTTAAAGCTTGTCTGGGTGAAATGGGGGAGTTGGCTTATTTGGTGCTGGCCTCTGAAATTATGACCCGGGATGTAATAACCATTACTCCTGATGACAATCTGGAGAAGGCCTTTGAATTGTTTAAGGATAAGAACATTTCTATTATCCCAGTCGTGAGTGTGTATGCGCCGCGCAAGGTAATAGGGGTGTTGAAAAAAAGTGAGCTTATTCGAGCATATAGTAGAAATGTGCTTAAGTTTGATATATGAATAAAGGTTTTGTAATTTTTATACGTAACTGCAGAGCAACTGTCTTGGGGTGCAGTGTGACTGTCCGGCATTGGTTCAGATAGCTGTCGATAGGAAACTCCCTGGTCGCCGTTGTGTGGTGATGTGAACTCAAGTTATTTTTAAGTCCAAATATGTGCTGCACCTGGAGGTTTTACGATGTATACAGACCGCTCTTTAGAATTCAGCAATAAACTGCTGGCCAAGATTAGCGCACAAGATAAGGTTTTAATTGTTACCCATGATAATCCGGATCCTGATGCTCTTGCTAGCGCATATGCTCTGAGCTATCTCATAGAGATGGTGCGTGGAACCAAGTCTGTGATTGCCTGTGGTGGAGTTGTGGGTCGGCGGGAAAATCGTACCCTGATTGAGAAGATCGAGATCCCGATAGAGCGGATAGATGAGCTTGATTTTAAGGATTTTGACCTTGTATGTATGGTAGATGCACAGCCAGGAACAGGCAATAGCAGCATGGCAGTGGGGAAAACTCTCGATGTAATTATTGATCACCATCCGGTTCGCAAAGAATCCCCGCCGCCAAACCTGTTTAGCGATATTCGCCCCGAATATGGCGCATGTGCCACAATATTATTTGAATATATGCATGCACAAGATATCCGTATAAGCACCCGCCTCGCCACGGCCATGTTTTATGCAATTCGCTCTGAGACTCAGGATCTGGGGCGTGAATGGGTAGCACCGGATCGACACGCATACTTGGAACTATTGTCCCTTAGCAATAACCGGATTTTGTTCGATATTGCTCAGGCCAAAGTGCCGCGCAGTTATTTTTCTAGTTTCGACACAGCGTTACGGTCCGCACATACCTATAAGGATCTCCTCGTATTCAATCTCTATAATATTGATCATGCGGATACCGTCGCTGAAATAGCTGATTTTCTGCTCCGCACTGAAGGGGTCGGGCTCGTCCTTGGCATGGGGTGTACTGGAGATGAAGAGGTTTTATCCCTACGCACTAATCGCGAAGATGTTTTTGCCGGCAAGGTTATTCGCCATCTGGTTGAGGGGATAGGAACTGCTGGTGGACATGGGATGATTGCTGGCGGTCAGATTAAGGGCGTATCTGATGAGCGTCAGGCTCAGATTGAGCTGGAAGAAAAGCTTGTTGCCAGACTGCTTGAAATTTTTAAATATACCGATGTGCAGAAGCAGCCGTTGCTATGATGTTAAAGTATTCTGGTAGCATATAAGCTGCCCGTTTGTCCCTCTGACGTATGTTGAATTATATGCGCTTTATACATATTGTGTGTTACCTGATTTTACTTTCGCCGGCGCATG
>CAYPNO010000077.1:0-9887 GCA_964411865.1 uncultured Desulfuromonas sp.
CAAAAAAAAACGCCCCAAGTATTATTTTCGTTGATGAGCTAGATGCGGTAGGGCGCGCGCGTGGTACTGGTCTTGGTGGGGGCAATGATGAACGTGAACAGACCCTTAATCAACTCCTGTCAGAACTGGATGGGTTCACCCCAAATGATGAAGTTATTGTGATGGCGGCGACTAACCGCCCAGATGTGTTGGATACAGCACTGCTGCGTGCAGGGCGTTTTGATCGTCAGGTGGTTATCGGGCGCCCTGATTGGCGCGATCGGGCGAAGATATTGCGCATCCATACCCGCAATATACCCATGGAAGAAGATATTGATTTTGATGCTATCGCCAAGGGTACGCCTGGGATGGTTGGCGCAGACTTGGAGAGTTTATGCAATGAAGCAGCCCTGATAGCCGCGCGTGACAATGCCGAGCGGGTAGATAACGTACATTTTGAACGTGCCAAGGATCGGCAGCTTATGGGGATGGAGCGGAAGTTGATTTTATCTGAAATTGAACAGCGCATCACGTCAGTACACGAATCTGGCCATGCTTTGGTGGCGCGCCTGCTGCACGGCGCTGATCCGGTGCATAAGATAACCATAATTCCCCACGGTCAGGCGTTAGGTCTAACCCAGCAGCTGCCGGATGATGATGTTTACTATTATCCCCGCAGTTATTTGATGGGACGGATGTGTGTCATGCTCGGGGGTCGTATGGCGGAAAAAGAGATGTTTGGTGAATATTCCACTGGGGCGCAGAACGATCTGAAGCAGGTGATGGACCTGGCGGAAAAAATGGTATGTCAGTGGGGCATGAGTGACGTCCTTGGAGCGTTGAGTTATCCCCGAGGCGAGGAGCATCCCTTCCTGGGGCGCAAGCTGGCATCAGAAAAAAATTTCAGCGACAGAACCGCATGGATTATCGATCAGGAGATCAGTGCCCTGGTAGAGCAGGCGGAAAAGTGTGCTGCCGCAATCATCGCAAGCAATCGATTGATTTTACAGGAACTCTCAGAGCTGCTGCTGGCTGAGGAAACCATCGATCGGGCTATGTTTGATGAGTTTATAGCATCGAAAAGTCCGATTGACCCCGGTGAAGTGTGTAAAAAGGCGCAACCAATATCATCTTTCTCATAGTAGCCATGCTTAATGGTGTGCTTAAACCTGCGGGATTTGAAGTACTATAGTACTGAACTCGTTGAGCATTCGGTTTTTAAGTACAGCACATCCCAGCCGCTGATAGCGTTGACGTACGTCGAAATTGTACTCGTATAAGATGCCGGAGAGGAGAATAGTGCTGCCTGGTTTTGCGCGCGGTACCAGCTCAGTCGCTATATCGATGAGAATGTCACCGTAGATGTTGGCAATGATCAAGTCGAATGATTCAGCGCCGATATCTTCGGTGGAGCCGCAACAGTGTTGTACCTGGTCATTCACCTGATTGAGCACACAATTGTATGTGCAGGTTTCTACCGCTTTGGGCTCGATATCAACACACAAGGCGGATGCGGCTCCAAGTTTTAGTGCCGCGATTGCAAGAATGCCGGTGCCACTGCCTAAATCAAGAACCTTCTTGCCGTGCAGATCCCCTAGTTGTTCCAACTCTTCCAAGCAGCTGGCACTGGTTTCGTGTTCACCAGAACCAAACGCGCCTGCTGACATGATAATATCTAAACGTGTCGCTGGGGTATTCGGGTTCGGTTTTAATTCGATAGAGTCCTGCTCAGGAACAATATTAAAGTGTTTGCCAACAGGAAAAGCAGTAAATAAACGTCCCACACTAACTCCTATGTCTACCCTGCGGTTGCAATGTTTATGAGCAGGGGAGTGTATGTACATCGCGGTGAAAATATAAAAGGTTTCAAGCCGATAAAGCATATTTTCCAAGTATTCCACAGGCCTTGTACAGCGGTCAATCTATTATGCCAGCGGTAGAGAGAGGTGTGCATATCTAATTTAGGCCAAGTTTGTTATGAGGAAAAACAGGTTTGGGGTGAAAATGGATTTGGACATTTCAAGTGAAAAAAAACGTCTGCTGTGTTAGGTATGAAGAGGTATTCTAGGGTATTTTAAATCTGACTGTTATATAGATGATGCATATCCGCCACGCAGTATTTCATTCAATTTTTACTTACAAGGAATTCAAAGATGTTTAGCAGTTTTTTTAAGACCTTTTGGAGTGTTTTTGTGCTGTTTTTGGTGTTTGGCGGGGTAGTAGCGTGCGATAGGGGCGATAACTTTCAGCCACAGACTCAGGCTCAAACTACAGCGGCTCCACAGAAGGCGGCACCTGATTTTACCCTGATTGATATACAGGGTAAAAAAGTTACACTTTCTGACCTGCGTGGGCAGGTGGTGCTGGTGAATTTCTGGGCGACCTGGTGTCCACCTTGTCGCCAGGAGATGCCTTCAATGGAGGAGTTATATCAGCAGCTTAAGCCTCACGGAGTAGAACTTCTTGCGATTAACATAGAAGAAAACGGTCCAAAGGTAGTCGCAGAGTTTCTGGCCAGCAGATCTCACAGCTTTCCGATTCTATTTGATCCGCAGGCACAAGTGCAGCGTCTTTATCGAGTGTCCAGATTCCCCGAGACCTTTATAGTTGATCGTAACGGCAATATAGTTGAACATGTTGTTGGAGCGATTGATTGGATGCAGCCCAGTGTTGTTAATTATATACGCAGTCTGTAGAGTGCTCTAAGCAGTATCCGTAATTATCTTAGGAGAAGACACCTGTCCGTCGAATCGGCAGCGGGGTGAGGTTGTCAAATTGGCAACGGCTTGTTTTTTACTTATAAGACGCAGGAGATCGAATGCATTCAATGCAGGAGCAGTTTCGCGCATATCTGGCTAAACACAGTCTTAAGGTTACCCGCCAGCGAAAAACTATATTGGATGCCTTCCTGTCGTCTCCTTCGCATCTGTCTGCTGAGGAGTTGTACATACGCTTGCGCAAAAAGCATCCGAATATTGGTTACGCCACAGTATATCGAACCATGAAGCTGTTAGCAGAGAGCGGTATTGCTGCGGAACGGCACTTCGGAGATCGACAGACAAGATATGAGGCGAATACCGGTGAGGATCACCATTATCATCTGATTTGCGAGCAGTGCGGACGCATTATTGAGTTTGAGGATGCTCAGATCGATTTTTTATTGCAGAAAGCCGCCTCGGCACATGAATATACTTTATCTCATCGCCGTCTAGAAATTTATGGACAGTGCCCTGACTGTCAGAAAAAGTAACTATAGCAACAGGGAAAATCACCCTTTTACTTCTGCAGTTTTGGAGATTCTATGCAGGTTATCGCCAAGGTTATTGCTATAATTCCGGCACGTTATGCTTCAACTCGTTTCCCAGCCAAACCTCTGGCTGATATTCACGGTAAGCCTATGTTGCAGCATGTATACGAACGTAGTCTCAAGGCAAAATTGGTTGATGACGTAATAGTTGCTACAGATGATGAGCGTATTTTTAGTGCTGCCCGCGCTTTTGGAGCCAAGGTGGTGATGACTTCAGCAGAGCATGAAACTGGAACTGACAGATTAGCTGAAGTGGCCAATACTCTGGTTGGCGCAGAGTTGATAGTAAATATTCAGGGAGATGAGCCCATGATTGAGCCGGCCATGATTGATTCCGCTGTTGCACCGTTGCTGGCGCAGGCGGATATCAGCATGGGTACTTTGATGACGGCAATCGATAATCGCGCCGATTTTGTCAATCCAAATGTGGTTAAGGTGGTTACCGATAAGCATGGAACTGCTTTGTATTTCTCCCGCGCCCCCATCCCTTGCACGCGTGATCCTGAAGTCGTGCACGAGGGTGAGTACGGGTTCAGACATATTGGCCTGTATGTGTATCGGCGTGATTTTCTTTTGCGTTATCCACACTTACAGCCTACTACGCTCGAGCGGGCTGAAAAACTTGAGCAATTGCGTGTTTTACAACACGGTTATCGTATCCATGTGGCATTGACCGAACATCAGAGCATGGGGGTCGATACTCCTGAAGATCTAGAGAAGGTAAAAGCTGCGTTGTTGGGGTGATTCAGAGATCTTTATTGTTGTTAGTAGGACACGTTAGTCCTACCCCAATTTTTTAGGTTTAAACCGATGTGACTTATGCGTGGCATCGGTTTTTTGCTTTTTACTTCTTCTTTCGTAAAGTGTAGTATTGTGCCCTTTTGCTGTAGTTTCGAATACTTTGTTTATTCCTTAAATAATATGTATAAAACGCAGGAGATTGCCAGATGAAGACCAAGTTTCTGTTTGTAACCGGGGGGGTGGTTTCGTCCCTAGGTAAGGGGCTAGCTGCTGCTTCAATTGGAGCATTGATGGAGGCTCGTGGTTTACGTGTGTCTATGCAGAAGCTTGACCCGTATATTAATGTTGATCCAGGTACTATGAGCCCTTTCCAGCATGGCGAGGTTTTTGTTACCGATGATGGCGCTGAAACTGACCTGGATCTGGGGCACTATGAGCGATATACCTCGGCGTGCCTGTCGCGCAAGTCTAATTTTACTACCGGACAGGTGTATGATAGTGTCATTCGAAAAGAGCGCCGTGGAGATTATTTGGGGGGTACAGTGCAGGTTATTCCCCATATCACCAATGAGATCAAGCATAAGATTATCGATAACGCGCGTGGAGCTGATCTAGCTATAGTTGAAGTTGGGGGTACTGTAGGCGATATAGAATCGTTGCCCTTCCTCGAAGCGATCCGCCAGTTTCGCACAGATCTTGGGCATGAAAACGTTTTATATATTCACTTGACCTTGGTTCCGTACCTAAAGTCAGCTGGGGAATTGAAAACCAAACCCACCCAGCATAGTGTAAAAGAGTTGCGCGAAATCGGTATTCAGCCCGACATCCTGCTGTGTCGCTGCGACCGTGAAATCCCACGTGACATGAAAAGTAAGATTGCCCTGTTCTGCAATGTCAAGGAAGAGGCAGTGATAACCGCTAGAGATGTTGATTCTATCTATGAGGTGCCGGTGGTCTATCATGATCAGGGACTGGATGAGCGCATTGTTAGTGGATTGGGAATCTGGACCAAGGCTCCAGATCTTTCTGTATGGAACAATATCGTGCGCCGAGTTAAGGAACCAGCAACGAAAACTTCAATCGCCATTGTGGGCAAATATGTGGATTTAACCGAGAGCTATAAGTCGCTTTCGGAGGCGCTTGTTCATGGTGGAATCGCGAATGATTGTCGTGTAAATCTTAAATACGTAGATGCCGAGGCCTTGGAACGCCATGGTGTCGGCGACTCTTTTGCCAATGTAGATGGAATTCTCGTTCCTGGTGGTTTTGGGGCGCGGGGCAGCGAAGGGAAAATCTCTGCGGTGCGCTATGCGCGGGAAAACAACATCCCCTTTTTTGGGATCTGTCTAGGCTTGCAAATGGCAGTAGTTGAATTCGCGCGCAATGCCAGTAATCTCGAGGATGCATATTCTGCCGAGTTCAGGGCGGAAGCTAAAAACCCTGTGATCGACATAATGGATGAGCAGAAAAATCTCGCCAATGTTGGAGGGACTATGCGCTTGGGGGCGTATCAGTGCGAAATGGTGGATGGGAGCCTGGCTCATCGAATCTATGGGCAGAAAACCATCTCCGAACGTCACCGCCATCGCTACGAATTCAACAATGCCTACCGCCAAACACTTGAACAGGCTGGATTGGTTATTTCAGGGACCAACCCGAAAAAAAATCTGGTTGAGATCATAGAGTTGCCGCAGCTACGCTGGTTTTTAGCATGTCAGTTTCATCCTGAGTTTCGTTCTAGGCCTATGGACCCTCATCCTCTGTTCGAATCATTCGTTGGAGCTTGTCTTCATTATGGTGAAACAACCTCTAGAGAAAGTGAGTGTTGATGCAGGTCGATGAGGTTCCAATAGGTGATATAGCGTTTGGAGGCAACAATCGTTTTGTGTTGATCGCCGGTCCATGTGTGCTCGAAGATTTGGATAGGGCGCGCAACATTGCTGCAAGCTTGGTTAATGTTTGTTCCAAGCTGGGTGTAGGCCTGGTATTTAAAGGGTCGTATGATAAGGCCAATCGCACATCGGTGGATTCCTTTCGTGGTCCTGGGATAGAGGCAGGGCTGGAGATATTGGCGCGCATCAAGGAAGAATTTTGCGTGCCGGTTCTTTCTGATGTGCATGCCGTAACGGAGGTCAAGCCTGCAGCAGAGATTTTAGACATCATTCAAATTCCTGCTTTTCTATGCCGCCAAACCGATTTGCTGGTAGCGGCAGGCGCAAGTGGAAAGATTGTAAATGTGAAAAAGGGGCAGTTTCAGGCTCCGTGGGATATGCAGCACGTGGTGGATAAAATTCGTTCTACCGGTAATGCAAATATTATACTCACAGAGCGGGGGGCTAGCTTGGGGTATAATAACTTGGTGGTAGATATGCGTTCTTTGCCTATTATGCGCGGTTTGGGATGCCCTGTGGTGTTTGATGCCACTCATGCCGTGCAACTCCCTGGAGGTGCTGGTGGGCACTCAGGGGGGCAACGTGAATATGTCTCGGCGTTGTCGCGTGCGGCGGTCGCAGTGGGCATTGATGGGCTGTTCTGGGAAGTTTATGATGATCCTGACAAGGCACGCTGTGATGGCCCCAATTCTCTCCATCTACGTGATTTAGAGGCGTTGCTCCAGCCATTGCTTGATATTGACAGAGTGGTGAAAAAAGATGCTTGAAGATAAAGACCTTATCCTAGATGCAAAAAATACCATAGTTATAGAGGCGCAGGCGGTTGCAGCACTTGAAAAACGCATTGATGGGGTCTTCTGTGAGGCTGTAAGGCTGATATCTACGTGCACAGGCCGCGTTGTGATAACCGGAATGGGTAAGTCTGGACATATCTGCCAGAAAATCGCTGCAACTATGGCCTCTACCGGAACTCCGGCATTTTTTCTGCACCCGGCCGAAGGGATTCACGGAGATCTTGGGATGCTCATGAAGGGCGATGTGGTTCTGGCTGTGTCTAATTCTGGTGAAACAGATGAGATTATCAAGATAATTCCTGTGATCCGGCGTTTGGGGCTAAAACTTATAACCATGAGCGGGAATATTAAGAGCACTCTTGCCGTTGCCGGTGATGTCTCTTTGGATATTTCGGTGGAGCAGGAAGCCTGTCCACTGGGGCTAGCTCCTACTGCTAGTACCACCGCCACCCTAGCTATGGGCGATGCTCTCGCCGTGGCCTTGCTTAGATTGCACGACTTTCGGGCCGAAGATTTCGCTCTGTTCCATCCGGGTGGTACGTTGGGCAAGCGCTTATTGCTTAAAGTTGAGGATTTTATGCAAAGCGGTGATGATATCCCCATGGTGTGTGTAAATACTTCGGTAAAAGAAGCGTTATTTGAAATTACCAATAAGAAATTGGGAGTAACTGGCGTTGCGGCAGCAGATGGTAGTCTGGTTGGTGTATTTACCGATGGAGATTTACGCCGATGTCTGGAGGAAAATACTCACTGCCTGGAACGCAACATCGAAGAGGTTATGAGCACAAACCCTAAGCGGGTATTGCGTCATCATTTAGCCGCGCGGGTGTTGCAACGGATGGAAGAACATAAGATTACATCTCTATTTGTATTTGAGACCGAGGATTCCTCAATCCCCATTGGGATTGTTCATCTGCACGATTTGTTGAAGGCGGGTGTGGTATGATCAAAGAGCAGGTACAAAGTATTCGTCTGTTGCTCCTGGATGTTGATGGGGTGATGACGGATGGCAGTATTTCATATGATAACAACGGCGTTGAAACCAAGCATTTTCATGTGCGTGACGGTCATGGAATTAAATTGTTGCTGCGTGCGGGAATAGAGGTAGGTATCATAACGGGGCGTGAGTCTGACATTGTGTTAAAACGCGCCACAGAGCTTGGTATCACCAGAGTTTTCCAGGGAGCAAAGAATAAGCTGGAGCCATACGAGCAGATTTTACAGGATACAGGCTTTGCTGACTCTCAGATAGCTTATGTAGGGGATGACCTGATAGATTTACCGATTCTGCGCCGGGTTGGATTTGCCGTTGCTGTTGCAGATGCAGCTGTAGAGATACGTCCTTGGGTTGACTATATTACCAGCGTTGGTGGCGGTAAAGGTGCAGTCCGCGAAGTGTGTGATCTTCTTCTGAAGCAAGGTGGTAGCTGGGAAAAAGTCACTGCGCGATACTTTACTTGATCAGGGGGTGACAAGTTTGGCCTATGTCAGGATGGTACGCTTCATAGTTTGTATCTGCACACAAACCTTAAAACAGTAGAGATGCCATGATCTTCACTCGGCGCAACATTCGCATGGTGCTTCTGGTTCTTTTGTTGTCTCTGAGTGGCGGCGTAGTGCTTTTAGTTTTCACGCATAAGCGCCTGGTGCCGCCAGAACAGATTTCAGAAGATATGGCTCTGGCAGCAGACGCAAGGCTCTCCGATTTTAGATATACCCAACTCGAAGCAGGTCGCATCAAGTGGATACTGGCAGCAGGGCGGGGCACGCATGATACGAAGCGTAGTAGAACACTGCTAGAAGAGGTGCGGGCTGAGTTTTTTGGAGATACTGCAGCTGATAACATTGTCATGACTGCAGCAGAAGCTGACGCAGATATCGAACTAGAGAAGATAGAGGCGCGCGGCGATGTTGTTATGACAATGATGAGGGGATATCGGCTTAAAACTCCGGTACTGGAATATGTAGGCGATAAGGCCTTGGCGCTGGAAAACCTTCAACGTCAAGATCAAATGGTCAAGAGCAATTTGTCCCACATTCCAGACGGGAACGCTGGTGGGATAATCAGAACCGCAGCCTATGTTGAATTGGAATCAGATAAAATCAATATACAAGGGCATGGAATGACGTACCAGCTTGAACCGCGTGTTTTGAGTATACATAATGATGTCGAGGCGCAAATATTTCCTAGTTGGAATATTGAGAAGTGACCTATGCGCAAAAAAGTGGACCATGCAGCCGAATTAAATCAAGCTGCGGGAGATGAACCATGCAGGATAGAATAATTTTATTAGGTGCATGCCTGTGGTTAAACTTCATGTTGGTGCCAGCATTAACCTGGGCTCAGGCTGCCGTAACCCATAATTCTGACCTGCCGATTCGTATCTCATCAAATTCCTTGGATGCAGATGATAAAGCCGGAGTGTTCATT
Source organism: uncultured Desulfuromonas sp. (assembly GCA_964411865.1). GTDB lineage: Bacteria > Desulfobacterota > Desulfuromonadia > Desulfuromonadales > Desulfuromonadaceae > JAIVHC01. Next base: position 9,145 of record CAYPNO010000077.1, read on the forward strand.
TTCAGGGGTGGCGTGGTTGCAAAGCAGGACAGTGCAACCATGTATTCGGATCAACTTGAAGTTTATTATATCCAGACTCCGGCGCCAAACAATGAAATCAAAACTGCAGATAAAAATAACAGGAGCATCCTTAAAATCGTTGCCAGTGGCTCAGTGCGAATTGTGCAAGATGAGAGGATAGCGACTGGTGAACAGGCCGAATATATATACGCAAACAGTGCGGTAATTCTGACTGGATCTCCTAAGGTGGTGCAGGGAGATAACACTATTAGCGGTGAAAAAATAACGGTATACCTCAACGATGAGCGCAGTGTTGTCGAAGGTGGAGCGCAAAAAAGGGTAAATGCTACGTTTTTGCCAGGCGAGCGTGAGCATGAATAACCACATATTGAGGGCGGAATCTCTGTGCAAATCCTACGGGGGGAGAAAAGTAGTCAATGAGGTCAGTCTCAGCCTTAACTCAGCAGAAGTAGTGGGATTGCTTGGTCCTAACGGTGCAGGTAAAACCACATCCTTTTATATGATTGTGGGTTTGGTTCGTCCTGATAGTGGCCGTGTCGATCTGGATGAGCTTGAAATTACCCATTGGCCTATGTATAAACGTGCAGCGTGTGGTCTTGCGTACCTCCCCCAGGAAGCATCAGTTTTTCGCAAGTTGAGTGTGAAGGAAAGTCTGCTTGCCGTATTGGAACACCACCTTGAAGATAAGAAGCTCCGTGAAGAGCGTTTGCGAGAACTACTCG
>CAYPNO010000078.1:0-9871 GCA_964411865.1 uncultured Desulfuromonas sp.
GGGTAGTCACTGATATTTCCATAAAAGGGATATTGATTCAACTCGACGAGATCCCTACAGGGGATACGGCAGAACAAAATTGGCGTATCCGCCTGCCGTTATCGAGGGAGGTGCAAATAATTGTCAATGCCAAACCAAATCATTGCGACCTTAAGAGTCGTGCGGTGGGGTTTGAATTCACCAAGATTGATGCGGACAGTATAGCGCACCTGCGCCGTCTGCTGGAACTAAACACTGGCGATGATGCCGAAATTGAACGAGAGCTTGTGCAGATGGTTGCAGAGATGCAACTCAATCATCAGAGTTAAGTTTGGGCGCAGCGCTGGTGCAATTTTTGCGTCCTCTTAATTTTTGGAATTGCTAACTCCAGCCTAGTTCAGCCATTTTGCTTTTTAAGTCCGGGACCGATATCATCCCCTTTTGCACTGCGGTTAGCTCTTCTCCGGGGATAGCTATGCTGTTTGGATCCCAACTGGAGTCAATGTTTTGCACTAACACTTGAGGGATACTTTTACCTTCGAGCAGGTCATACATTTCAGCCTGCTTAACTTCCACTCCCTTGATCTCAATATCGGCTGCCTGTATAGCTGCATAGATGATCTGGGAACACTGCACCCGTTCTGGCGGATAACCCCACTCCCAGTAAACATTTACCGGATAAAAGCATTGTGCGCTGCACCCTGCCCCAGCTGCAGGGGTAGCAAAACACAGCACAGCACCAGCGTCCATGATGTCTTCGGTAAGGGGCACACCAGAAGGCTTTACTATATACAGTGCAATTTTGGTGTGGTTTTGCTTCAAGCTCTGGATAAAATCAACTCCCTTTTCAACCGCATTGTGAAAACTCAGGTGCGGGTACATGGCAGAATCGAACCCTTGAAGCCAGCTTTTTTCAATGCCTAAGCGACTGTGTGCCCACGCTACACGCCCTGCCGCATTGGCGGGGAAGGGGCAATCGTGCAAATGCAACATAGCAACCAGTTGACCCCAACGCTTTTCGCTCAAAACAGGCTTATCTGGTTGTGTTGGCCGCAGTGATGAAGCATCAGCCCGCTTTTTGTTAGGACGTAATTTCGCATATAAGGTTAAAATAATTACCAGAAATACACAGGTTCCAAGTCCGATCCATATTGCATACGCTATTAGTTTCATGCTCTTATTTCCTTCACTTTGTTTTTCCACTGCTGCCTTATTTTTATGCTCGCAGAGCACCGGACAGCAACTCATTTAGCTTGCAAAAATGGCAAAATCAATAGCTATTTTCATATTCTTCGTTTTCAATACATTTCCAGTGCGTATTTGATATTTTTCACTTATTGTACCAAACTCTTTATATGTAAAGCAGCAACTATGCCACGAAAGGAGCAACTTATATGCTTAATTTCACCATTGACCAGAGTAAGTGTGATCGATGCGGATTGTGTGTGGCTGATTGCCCGCGCAATATCATCCACCTTGATGCCGGTACGACTGCGGTTCCTTACATTTCGCTCGAAAAAGAAGAATTATGCTTCGATTGCCAGCACTGCATGGCGATCTGCCCGCATGCCGCGTTGTCCATTGGGGGGCATTCGTTGCAGCAGAGCATGCCCATCCCCGGCCATCTGCCAGAGACTATTGCACTGCAGACCTTGATTAAGGGAAGGCGCAGTGTACGCCAGTTTGCTCAAGCAGACCTGACACAGGATCTTATTGAACATCTGCTCCAGGTCGCCAGCCATGCTCCCACCGGCGTTAATGTGCAGCAGGTGCACTTTCATGTAATTAAAGAACGTTCCGCGATGGACAAATTTCGGCACACATGCATTGAAGCTTTAAGGGAAGTAATCAGGCAGGGGAAGTTGCCGGAAAAAAGAGCTTATTTTGCTGATTTTGTCCGTCTGTGGGATGAAAAGGGGATTGATGTCCTTTTTCGTGGCGCGCCCCACTTGGTTGTGACCTCGGCACCAGCTAAACTGCCAACCCCGCAGACCGATGCTCTAATTGCTTTGGTTACGTTTGAACTGTATGCCGTAGCTTCTGGGGTTGGAACCCTGTGGAATGGACTTACCATGTGGGCGATTCGTGATATTGCCCCAGAACTGCGCGCCGCCCTTGGAATTCCAGAGGATCATATCATCGGCTACGTCATGTCCTTCGGTAAACCGGCGGTGAAGTACCAGCGCACGGTGCAACGCGCCAACGCAAAAATTAAATATGTGTCCTGAAACATATTCCTTTAACTGCTCCCGCTAAATTCAGGATTTTCTATACGGAGCCGCTAGCGTAAGGGCGCAGACGCTGTTGCGGCCTATTTACTTGCACTCCAGCACCCTTTCTGCGAGTATACGCGCGCGCCTGCAGTCCATCGGCGTCCATGGACAATAAACTTTCCGTATACCCACGTATACTGGTAGCAAAGGTTCAAAACCATGTTGGTAAAACCAGAACAGAAGGCCATTTATATTTTAGCTAAGGCTGTATTGCGCCAGAACAACTTAAAAGTAGCCGTGCTTCAGAGCGGCCAGCACCTGCACTATCCCCCAGCCAACCCGCCTACGCTGCTCAACTGGGCTATCAATTACGTCATGTGCCTACCGCAGGACAGTGAAGAAAGGCGCTTGCTGGATATGTTACACTTGAACCCCAACTGTCGTTGGACGCCAGAGGAAACCAGGTGTGCGGCTAGATGCTATAAACAGTTTTATCAGAAGATCGAAGAACAGCGACTGTATTCCATTGGCAATAAATGGTAGAAATCCGGCGAGCGGGATATCGTCAATGGCTATCTGGTGGCCTGATTTACCCCCACATCATCTACACCATTCATGAACCAACACCCCTACGAAATACCATATATGAAATATAATAACGTATATCTGAATAGTATCTGCTATGAACTACCCCCTGTGGTGGTTACTTCCCTTGAAATTGAACAGCAACTCGCGGCTATGTATGAAAAACTCCACATACAGCATGGCCAGTTGCAAGCCCTGACCGGCATTCAGGAGCGCCGCTGGTGGTTGCCTGAAACCGAATTATCGCAGGGCGCGATAGCGGCCGGGGTAAAGGCCTTAAACCAGACCGGCATTGCCGCGCAGGATATCGGGGCATTGGTATATACTGGGGTGTGTCGCGAATTATATGAACCCGCTACGGCATGTCGCGTTGCACACGCTCTGGGCGTTGGAGGAGGTGCGTATATCTACGATATCAGTAACGCATGCCTTGGAGTGCTCAATGGCATCATCGATATTGCCAACCGTATCGAGCTTGGACAGATCCGCGCAGGGATGGTGGTTTCATGTGAAAGCGCGCGTGAACTGAATGAAACAGTTATCCGGCGCCTGTTGGCACGCGAGGACATGGCTTTCTTTGCCCGTTCAGTGGCAACCCTCACCGGTGGCTCCGGGGCTGTGGCCTTGATTCTTTCAGATGGGTCGCTGGGTGCCAACGAGGCGCATAAAATCCTAGGCGCGGCTACTCGCAGTGCACCCCAATTCCACGAACTGTGTCGCTGGGGGGTTGAGCCGACCGGAGAGGATCTGTTTGCCCAGTTTATGGACACGGATGCAGTTGCGGTACTGAATAACGGCGTCGAGCTCGGAAAACAGACTTGGGATGATTTTCTCGCAGTTATGCAATGGAGCGGAGCTGATGTGGAGCGCGTGGTGTGCCATCAGGTAGGGGAATCGCACCAGAAAACTATTTTACGCAGTCTTGGGATCCCGCCAGAAAAGGACTTTGCCACCTATAGCTTCCTTGGCAACATTGGTACGGTTTCGTTGCCGATTACTGCAGCCATCGGGGCGGAGCGCGGCCATATCAGGCCTGGGCAAACGGTTGCTTTTTTGGGGATAGGCAGTGGCCTGAACTGCATGATGCTAGGAGTTGAGTGGTGAAACGACTTTTACCTGTTCCAGGGAAATATGCCAAATTAGCCAGTGGTCTGAACCTCCACTATCTTGATGCAGGAGGGGGTGACACCGGAAAAGGTGAAACGGTAGTGATGCTGCACGGCAACCCGAGCTGGTGCTTCTACTATCGCAACCTCGCTGTTGCTATGGCCAGTACCCACCGTGTTATAGTGCCCGATCACATCGGCTGTGGTCTGTCAGACAAGCCCAATGATGCTCGCTACACCTACACCTTGGAGCAACGCGTAGCTGATTTAGAAGAGCTGCTTGAATCGATCGGAGTCCGAGACAATATTACCCTGGTAGTGCACGACTGGGGCGGGATGATCGGCATGGCTTTTGCCACCCGTCATCCGCACAAAATAAAGAAAATAGTCGCCATGAACACTGCCGCATTTCATCTGCCGCAGAGCAAAAAACTCCCGCTGGCGCTGAAAATTGGGCGCAACAGCCGTTTGGGCACTGCTCTGATTCAGGGTCTGAATGCCTTCAGCGGCGCTGCTGCGTGGATCGGGTGCAAACAGAACCCTATGCCACGAGCTCTGCGCCAGTGCTACACCGCACCGTATAATTCATGGCAGAATCGTATTGCAACCCTGCGTTTTGTGCAGGATATCCCCCTAGCCCCCACAGATCAGGCATACCCTTGCGTAACAGCGGTAGAAGAAAACCTGCACAGCTTACAGGATTTACCCCTTCTGGTGTGTTGGGGCGAAAAAGATTTCGTATTCGACCACCATTTCCTCGAACAATGGCGCCTTAAATTCCCTCGCGCACGCTTTCATACCTGGGCAAAAGGGGGACACTATATCCTTGAAGACGTAGCTGATGAAATCATTCCACTGATCTGCGCCTTCATTCGTGAACCCTGATAGCATGGAAACTTCCAGTACATACTCTCCACCTGGGCATACCCACAATATCGCTATCTCTTTGAGCACGCGCGCCGCGCAACAGCCATCATCCCACGCGGTGATATTCCCCCATGGTCGAGATCGACGTGGGCGCGTATGTTATACCCACCTGACCTTTGCACAACTGGAGGCGGACAGCACCAGAGCCACATATGCTCTACAGCGCTACGGTCTTTGCGCCGGGCAGCGCACGGTGCTGATGGTACCTCCCGGGCTTGACTTTTTCACCCTCACCTTCGCCTTGTTTAAAATCGGTGCGATTCCAGTTTTGATAGACCCCGGAATGGGGATTAAAAACCTGGGGGCGTGTCTGCAACAGGTACAACCAGAGGTGTTCATTGGGAATTTTAAGGCAAACCTGGCGCGGAAGGTTATGGGTTGGAGCAAATCCAGCCTCAGACTGTGTATTTCCACCGCATCGATCCCCCTGCCACAGACTTCGCGCTTATCTGAAATAACGGCGCACACTCCAACGACGTTTACGTTTGCATTCCATCAGCCTGAAGCCAACTCCCTCGCTGCAATCTTGTTCACCAGTGGCAGCACCGGCCCGGCCAAGGGGACGGAATACACCCACGAAAACTTCTACGCTCAGATTGAAGCACTGAAAAAGCTGTATGCCATTCAACCGGGTGAAGTAGATCTGTGCACGTTTCCGCTCTTTGCCCTGTTTGCCCCCGCCCTGGGGATGACGGCAGTCGTTCCAGATATGGACGCCTCTAAGCCCGGCAAGGTTAACCCAGCCCGGATTTTTGAGGCGTTTGACAACTTTCATATCACCAACATGTTTGGCTCTCCGGCACTATTGCGCCGAGTTGCAGCGTCTGGCTGCAGACAGGGACTCCAACTGCCAAGCTTGAAGCGGATTATTTCCGCTGGAGCCCCGGTTCCGACAGATATCCTAGCTCAACTTGAAGGAATGCTCTCTAGTGATTGCGAGATTTTCACTCCCTATGGTGCTACCGAGGCCCTACCGGTATGCTCCATCGGCAGCCACGAAATTCTGCAGCACACCGCGGCTAAAACCGCTACGGGACATGGCATCTGTGTAGGCAGACCCGTAGACGGCATTGATTTGAAAATTATCCGCATAACTGATGCACCGCTCGCCTCTTGGGATGATGTCGAAATATTACCCACTGGCAGTATTGGCGAGATTTGCGTGTGCGGCCCGCAAGTCACTTCCGGCTATTTTCGCATGGAACATGCCACCACTGCAGCCAAAATTCACGTGGAAACAGGCTGTTTTTACCACCGCATGGGCGATGTAGGCTATCTGGATGAACAGGGTAGAGTGTGGTTCTGCGGACGCAAGAATCACCGCGTGGTAACCGCCACTTCCACCCTCTTTACCATACCATGCGAGGCCGTGTTTAATCTGCACCCACAGGTCGCCCGCACTGCTCTGGTCGGGTGTGCAGAGGGGCTGGCGCAGCGTGCAGTCTTATGTGTGGAGTTGCACAAGAATGTATCTGAACAGCTAGTAGAGACCATCATCGATGACTTGCGCCAGATCCAACAACAATATCCCCATACGGCAGAAATCTGCGCGTTCTTAATCCATCCACTGTTTCCGGTAGATGTCAGGCACAATGCCAAAATATTCCGCGAAAAACTGGCCCTGTGGGCACAAAAGAGATGGGCGCAAGTCAAGGGGGGCAAACAGACCAAACAGGAACAGGAGGAGCCGGCACAATGAAGGCGCTAGTCACCGGCGGGGGCGGTTTTCTTGGCAAGGCTATTGTTGAACGCCTGTTGCACAAAAACATTGAGGTGGTGAGCGTATCACGTTCGCGCCATGTGCACCTCGCAGAGCTTGGGGTTAAACAGGTTTGTGTTGATCTAGCCGATATGCCGCCTGATCATCCAGCGTTTGCTGGGTGCGACATTGTATTCCACGTCGCAGCCAAAGCTGGGGTATGGGGGAACTACGCTGAGTATTATAATGCCAATGTACTTGGCACCACCAATGTTATCGCTGCCTGTCGCCATCATGGTATTGATAAATTGGTATATACCAGTTCACCAAGTGTGGTGTTTGGCGGCGAACCAATTGAAGGTGCGGACGAATCGCTCCCCTATCCACAGCACTTTGATGCGCCATACCCTGAAACCAAAGCCATGGCGGAACAGCAGGTTCTGGCAGCAAACGGCTCTACGCTAGCTACGGTCGCGTTACGCCCGCATCTGATCTGGGGGCCGGGAGATAACCACCTCGTGCCGCGTATTCTCGAACGCGGACGAAAACGCCAACTGCGTAGAATCGGACGCCGCGACAATCTGGTGGATTGCGTGTATATCGACAATGCTGCCGACGCGCATCTCCTAGCGGCGGAAAAATTGATTTCAGGTGCGGATATCGGCGGCAGAACCTACTTTATCTCCCAGGGAGATCCGCGTCCTCTGTGGGATATTGTCAACGCCATCCTAGCCTGCGCCAATGTGGAACCGGTTGAACATTATATTCCCGCAAAGGTGGCTTACGCCATCGGGTGGCTGCTAGAAAAAATCTACACCATTGCGGGTATCCAAACGGAGCCGCGCATCACCCGTTTTGTGGTTCGTGAGCTATCCTGTGCTCACTGGTTTGATATCTCGGCTGCACAACGTGATTTGGATTATAACCCCTTTATCAGTATGGAGCAGGGATTGAAAAGACTACGGGAATCAATACTTAACAACTAACCCCTTAATTGTTTAAAAAACCCCTATTCGGACTACTTGACTTATGTAAGTCACTGGAATATAAAGTAAAAAAACCATGTCTAAAAAGTAGGCAGCACGATAAAAACCTCGGCAAATACACTAGTTAGACACTCTGCACAGCAAGTATCCCATATGTTATCCACAGGGTTGTGTTGATTGCATATCACCTTAGCATGGGGGCTGAATTGGCCGTCATAACATTTCAACTGAACATTTCCGCTGCAGATTTTTTACGTTACTACCAAGGTCAGGCTAGCAGCGTCAACGTTACCGCTGAAGATGGGCGGCGCATACGTTTACCAGCGATAAGATTCCGCCCTTTTCTTGGACATACTGGGGTAAATGGACGCTTCCGACTGGAATTTGATGCTAATAACAAATTTATTTCACTAACGCGTATCTAGCCAGATACCAACCTGTTAGGTACCGAGGATTGATTTTCCCATGATTATAACGTTAAGCATCCTGGCTTTGGCGGCGGTTTTCTTTATCTCCGGCAAAGTTCGTGCTGATCTTGTCGCACTGTGTGCCTTAATCCTCATGATGTTGTTTGGCATCTTGACTCCAGTTGAAGCGTTGAGTGGATTCTCCAACTCGATTGTTATTATGATGATCGGTTTGTTTGTAGTTGGAGGGGGGATATTTCATACTGGCCTAGCCAAAATGTTAAGCAGTAAACTCCTTAAACTTTCCGGCACCAACGAGACTACGCTGCTCATTGCAATAATGCTGGTTGCGGCACTGTTTAGCACTATGGTGAGCAATACCGGTACGGTGGCGGTTATGATGCCGATCGTGGTCAGCTTGGCCATAAGCGCGCAGATAAACCCCGGCAGATTATTGATGCCGTTAGCTTTTGCTAGCAGCTGCGGCGGAGTTATGACCCTTATAGGTACACCGCCCAACATAGTTATCCAACAGACCCTTATTGCCGAAGGATACGAGAGACTATCTTTCTTTTCCTACACCCCCATCGGCCTAGTTGGCCTATGTAGTGGGATTATTGGGCTGATCTTTTTACGTAAATTTTTACCATCCAGCGAAGTTGTAAAAGGTGAAAAACGCAGTCGACGCTCGGTTGATGAACTTGCCAAACGCTATCAACTGGCAGATAACTTGTTCCGCGTACAGGTGGGGTCATCTTCTGCGATAAAATCCCAAAAGCTGGCTGAGCTTGATATATCTGCTAAGTTCGGCCTGAACATTATAGAAATTCGATGCAAAACTTCGGCTCGGCACCAATTCCTCAAGACCATCGACCAAGAGATTGGTGGCCCTGCAACCCGTGTTCAAGAGGGTGATATTCTCTATTTATATGGCACTTTTGATCAGGTGTGTGCGTTTGCACAAACGTGCGGTCTCTTACTGCTGGATCATCAGTCACCGGAAAATCAACCCTCCCCGAGTACAGAACGATATGCAACGGCTCGGATCGGTATAGCCGAATTGATGTTGACCCCAAATTCAAACCTGATTGGTCAGCCGATTATGCGTTCTGGGTTTCGTAAAAAATATCGGGTTAATGTTCTCGGTATCCAGCGCAAGGATAGTTTTTTACTACACAACCTAAAGGAAGAAAAAATGAACCTTGGGGATGCCCTGCTGATTCAGGGCACCTGGGAGGATATAGCCCTGCTTGCGGCAGAACAAGCAGATTATGTCGTGGTTGGTCAACCATTGGAAGAAGCGCGCAAGGTCACGCTGGATCATAAAGCACCAATCGCCGCAGGCATTCTACTGCTTATGATTGTTTTACTGGTCGCAGAGATAACTCCATCGGTTGTCGCAGTGATGCTTGCCGCCGTTCTGATGGTAGCATTCGGTTGTGTACGTAATATGGAGGAAGCATACGATACGGTGAACTGGGAAAGCATCATTCTGATCGGGGGGATGATTCCGATGTCGATAGCTATTGAGAAGACTGGTGCAGCAGAATTGTTGTCAACTACACTTGTAGGCTCACTAGGCGGCTATGGACCGATTGCATTACTTGCAGGGGTATATTTTACCACATCTTTTCTTACCCTGTTTATCAACAACACCGCCTGTGCCGTGCTGCTTGCCCCGATCGCCTTCACTGCCGCGAGCCGACTTGGTGTCAGCCCGTATCCCTTTCTATTTGCGGTCTCGATCGGTGCCAGCATGTGCTTCGCCTCCCCATTTTCTACCCCGCCCAACGCCTTGGTAATGTCGGCTGGACGCTACACCTTTGCCCATTATATTAAGGTCGGGGTACCGCTACAGATAATGTTGGGGATTGTTATGGTTGCGGTGCTGCCGTTTTTCTTCCCCTTTTGAGACTAATATCAGAAAAAGGTAGAGTGACAATCATCAAAGACAAAGGAAGATATTAAC
>CAYPNO010000079.1:0-9831 GCA_964411865.1 uncultured Desulfuromonas sp.
CGCCGGTTTTTATTTTTTCGGTGTATTCCCGTTGGCGTCTGCTCCATGATGCAAGCCCTTTAGGGGCGCCAACTTCTGCTTCATTGAAGAGATCATAAATCCGAGGGAGGTTTTTTTTGTCCACCAAAGTACGCATCCCTACATTTTTGACATTTCCAGTTGGAACCATGATGGTCATGTCACTGTCGCAGATGCGTAGAACATAGAAATCATGCTTTTCACCAGAAAACTCCTTGGTTTCAATGGCCTCTATAACCCCCACGCCCTGAGCCGGATATACAGCTCTGTCTCCAATATTGAACCCCATATTTTCCCCACAAATCGGTGTGCCGCAGTTTTTACAACTCTTTTGCCTGTTTAAGCGCACAAATACACCACAAGGGCATTTGTAAGAATTGCGTCAAAACAGTAATTTACAATAAAATTACATAAAAGTCAATAAAGCACTGGAGAGTGGATACGCATCTGTGTTAGCGTGCAAAGTTTTGTTTTTCTGTGGAGATGCTCCCATGAGATGGCGTTGAGTTTAGCGGCAACAACAGCTTCGAGCTAGAGCACGTACATGCAGAGAACGGCTGGATGGCCTTAAGTGCCATTGTGTCACAGCTGTATTGCTACAGCCTGTTCCCGACTCAAGGGGGTGACCTGCCGAAATTGTGGCTGTGCGCTACAGTTCTCAATTCTGATCATGACGCGGTCTTCGTCCTTGCCTTTGCCGTAGGCGGCAACAAGAGCGGCGGCTAAAGTCAGGTCTTCCTGGGTCGGTGTGCCGCAGAGTGTTCCATTCGGGCCAGAAAAATTCTCGTTGCGCATAGTGATCAGTTCGGTTCCGGCAAGATTGCGCAATGTTTCATTATCCGCTTTTTTGCGTCCCATGCTCAGTATCGCTGTAGTGGACAGGCGAAAAGCGCGCCCATGCTTGAGTATCTCCACATCGCGCGGGGTACATTCTGGCTGATCCTGAAGTAGATAGCGCAGACGGGTGGAGAAGGAGGGCTCTGTTAGCAGGCAACCCCCGCCAGCTGAAGGGAGGTTATCTACTCCTAGTTTTTCAGCCAGAGCCGCTTGCCCCTTGCGTGAGCGTCCCTGAATGTCTTCTAGACGCTCTCTATCCACTAGCCCTTCCTCTTCCATGCAGGTTATGGGGAGGCATTTAGCGCTTAGAGGACGTAGGATTTTATCTCCACATCCAGAAGCTTTGTTAACCGCCTGTAAGGCCTCGCGGTTCTGACTTTTTGGACGTTGTCCTATCACCTCGCCGGAAAAAAGGAAAGCATATCCTTCTTGCTCCATGATGCGGGCGGCGATGGCAAACATCTGTGCATGGCAATCTATGCATGGATTTAGATTGCGCCCGTAGCCGTAACGTGGATTTTTTAACATCGCCAGATGGGGCACGCTGATGTCCTGAATTTGCAGGGGTAGGTTGTAATGTGTTGCCATCGCTTGTGCTTTTTCTGCATCGAAAAAAGGGGTGACGAAGGTGACACAGTAAACATCTATCCCTTGTGCGCGCAGCAGCAACGCGGCCAGGATGCTGTCTAGGCCACCGGAAAAGATGCCCAGGGCTTTTGTGTTGGAACTCATTATGCTCTTCAGGCCTTTTGAATAAAAAGAAGCAGGCGGTATAAACCACCTGCTTCTTACACTTATAATATTATTTTTAGTTAGACTGGTTCAACGCTCGTAGTTAGCGCACGTGGCACTTCGCACATGTACCCTGGGCGGCAAATGCATCTGTACCATTGTGACAGATGCCGCACTGCTCACCGGCATAGATCTTCGCCATGGTGATGGTGATACCCCCTTTTTTCATCTGCGGGAAGGCGTCGGGGTTGTGACAGGTGCGACAGCCCTTGTCCGCAGCGTTGTTGTGCAAGGTGCCGTCAAATTGAACCGGTCCGAGGGCCGCCTTGTCAAAGGTCAGGCTTTTGCCCGGTTGTACGGCCAGCGCTGGAATAGCTGAGATGAATATAAAAGCGCAGAGAAAAGTGAGGCTGAGGGATCGTAGCATGGTGGTTCTCCTTGTGGTTGTGTAGCTGAAGGTTAAGTCAGGGCTGGCTTGCCTCTGGGTTACTAGGATATCTCCCGGGCTATCAGTTCCAGGACATGACAGGCCTGGGTATTCAGGCCAGCATGGTTAATACTGTCCTGCAACTGCATTATACAGCCAGGACACGCAGATGCAACCAGTTCTGCGCCGCTGTCGTTGATTCCATCGGCTTTGCGGGCGCCGATAGTGCGGCTGGTGTCATAGTGATAGACGGAGAAGGTTCCCCCCAGCCCACAGCAGCGATCTGCCCCGTCCATTTCGACAAATTCCACCCCCGGTAGTGCCTTGAGGAGCGCACGCGGCTGCGCGGTTATCCCCTGAGTACGCAGATGGCAGGGATCATGATAGGTAACCCTGGTTTGGTTTTCCACCCGGGGCAGTGCCTGTAGTTTCTCCACCAGCCCCATCCGCACCAGAAAAACCAGAACATCTTCTGCCTGGTTGCCTAAGGCCGCATATTGATCCCCCATGTCGCGATAGTGTTTACCGATTCCGGCATTGCATGAGGCGCACGCGGTTATTACTGTATCCACCTTGCGTTGCGCAAACGCGCTTACGTTGGTGTCCGCCAGTTGATCCACGGTGGCAGCATCCCCAGCGGCTTGGGCCGGGAGGCCACAGCAGCCTTGGGTCGCGGGAATCCACAGGGGCAGGTCAAGAAAGCGGAAGATTTTAACCAGCGCTTCGCCGATCTGTGGATAGGAGTAGTTGATCATGCACCCGGTGAAAAATGCGCTCAGCGGTTTGGACTCATTGTCCTGTTGGGCGGGGATGTACTCCGGCACCCGCTCGCGGAAAGGTTTGGGGGTCATTTCGGGCAGATAGCGATCTTTTGCGATAAATGGAGCGGGGAAACGCAGGCGCAGCCCGCTGTGCTGTGGCACCTTGCGAAAGATGAGCTTTTCCATGCGGGCGCCACCTTTGGCGAGCACCTCCATCAGTTTCGGGCGCTTGATGACACCGGTTAAAGCCTTACCAAAGGTGCTTAACCCTTTGCGCTCGGCGATTTCGCGCCGCGCCGCCATCACTATCTCATCTGTCGGCACCAGGTTGGGGCATTTATCGTGGCACGAGCCACACAGCAGACACTGCGACATGTCGAGGACAAAGCGTTCGTCCACCGGGGTTTTTTTATCCAGCAGGGCGGCGGCGACGGCTATTTTGCCCCTGGCTACGGTGGATTCGCGCTTCAGAGATTTGTACACCGCGCACTGTGCCTGGCAGGCGCCGCACTTCACGCACGCGTCGATCTGGGGTTGAAAATCTTCCAGGGTTTTGTGGTTGCCCATGGTGTCAGTCCAGTTCTACGGGTTGTTCCAGCAGAATTTTGCCGGGGTTGAGAATATTTTTCGGATCCAGCGCATTCTTGATGGTCTGCATATATGCCACCGCTGCCGGGTCGAGCTCCATCGGTATGTACGCTGCCTTGGTGTTACCCACGCCGTGCTCACCACTCATGGTGCCACCGAAATCGAGTGCTGCGGCAAACACCTCTTTGATCGCTGCTTGCGCTTTTTCGAGTTGCCCCTGCTGTTTGCTATCCACCATGATGTTCACGTGGATGTTGCCGTCGCCGGCGTGGCCGAAGTTGACAATGGGGATCGCATAGCGCTGCGCGATTGCATCCACGCGCCGGATCATGTCGGGCACCTTGCTGCGTGGGACACAGATATCTTCGTTGAACTTGTCCGGGTTGACGTTGCGCAGACTGGCGGAAACACTGCGGCGCACTTTCCACAGCTCCTCGCTCTCGGCCGGGGTTGCGGCGATGCGGGTCTCAACCACCCCCAGGGGTTGGACAATGTCAGAGATGCGACTGGTCTGGCGATCGAGCATCTGTGCTTCGCCGTCCACCTCGACAATCAGCACCGCTTTGGCTGCAGCGGGAACCTTGAGGTCTGTGGCCTTGCGCACACATTCGATGGTGGCGGCGTCCATAAATTCGAGGGTGGTGGGGATGATTTTCCCCCGGATAATGGCAGAAACCGCCTGCGCTGCGCCATCAATGGAGTCAAACATGATGAGCATGGTCTTCTTCGCTTCCGGCAGGGGGAGCAGCTTTATGATCAGTTCGGTGATGATGCCTAAGGTGCCCTCGCTCCCCACCATGAGCTTGGTCAGATCGTAGCCGACGACCCCCTTCATGGTGGCACCACCGGTACGGATGATGTCGCCCTGCGGGGTTACCACTTCCAGCCCGATGATGTAGTCCTTGGTAACGCCATACTTAACGCAGCGCGGGCCGCCGGCGCATTCCGCCGCATTGCCCCCTAAGGTGCTGAACTTTAAAGAAGCCGGATCGGGGGGATAAAACAGGCCGAGCTTTTCCACCGCGAGCTGAAACTGTTCTGTGACCACGCCGGGCTGCACCCGCGCCACCAGATTTTCCTCGTCGATTTCGAGGATTCGATCCATGCGTGCGGTCGCCAGTACTATTCCACCGGAGATGGGCAGGCTCCCGCCGGAGAAGCCGCTACCGGCACCGCGCGGAAACACCGGCACATTTTCCACGTTGGCTAGTTTCATAATCAGGCTGATCTGTGCGGTATCGGCTGGAAACACCACCGCATCGGGGAGAAAACTCTGCTGGGTGGCATCGTATGAGTAGCACAGCATGTCGGTGGGATGGGTGGTAACGTTGTCTGCACCGACAATCTCTTCGAGGGTACGAATGACTCTGGGCTCAAGCATGATATGTGTCCTTCAGAGGCGTGAACACTGCGCGTCGAAGCGGGATGCCAATATCTGGCAAGGTTCGGGCTGAGCAGTGCGTTATTAGTATAGTTTGATATGCGGGTATTGAGTTTTGGTTGGTTATGCGTGAATACTGCATTCTACACTCTTTCGTACCTTGAGAAAACCCCTAATTATAACCCTAAAGCTCACGATTGTCTGCGTAATTGCGGTGTAATTCTGCACCCGCCAATTGACACCTCGGCGCTGCGGCTCTAAAATCGGCGCAGCGATTAAAATTCTTAAAACTTAAGCGAAAGACTCTCTATCTATGGCCCAGCTTAAAACTCGCACCATCTATACCTGCACCCAGTGTGGGTATCAGAGTCCGAAATGGTTGGGGCGTTGTCCCGACTGCCAACAGTGGAACACCCTGCACGAAGAGGTACATACTGAAGAGAAGAGTGGCACCTCACGCAAGAGCGTAAGTACCGGAGCAGCTCCGATGTTGATCAGTGCTATCGCGTCGGCAGATGAGCAGCGACGCAAGATCGGCATTGCCGAGCTGGATCGAGTGCTTGGGGGTGGCATCGTCCCCGGAGCTTTAACCCTTATCGGCGGCGATCCCGGCATCGGGAAGTCCACCCTGCTGTTGCAGGCGATGGGGCATGTAGCCTGCACCCAGCGCGTCCTATATGTGACCGCAGAGGAATCTGCGTTACAGGTAAAACTGCGTGCTGAGCGCCTTGGGATTAAAGCTGCGGAGCTCTATCTGCTGGCGGAAAACTCTTTGGAGCAGATATTCAGTCAGGTGAAAAAACTCGAACCAGCTCTTTTAGTTGTCGACTCCATCCAGACCATTTTTACCGCCGCGCTGGAGTCGGCTCCGGGCAGCGTCAGTCAGGTACGGGAATGTGCAGGGCAGTTGATGCAGGTAGCCAAAAGCAGTGGGGTGCCAACCTTTATTGTCGGGCATGTCACCAAGGATGGAAGTATTGCCGGGCCGCGTGTTCTTGAGCACATGGTGGATACGGTGCTGTACTTTGAGGGCGATGCCAGCCATCCGTACCGGATTTTGCGCGCGGTCAAGAACCGTTTCGGCTCTACCAACGAAATTGGGGTGTTCGAGATGGTTGACACAGGGCTCCGCGAGGTTTCGAATCCGTCGGAGATTTTTCTGGCGGAGCGCGCCGAAGACGCCTCCGGCAGCGTGGTGTTTCCGACGCTGGAGGGGAGCCGGCCGATTTTGGTGGAGTTGCAGGCACTGGTGGTTAGCGCTCCCTACGGCACCGCGCGCCGCACCTCCATTGGGATCGACCACAACCGCGTCTCGCTGTTGGTGGCAATCCTGGAAAAAAAGGTCGGGCTGTCACTCGCAAGTCATGATATCTTTGTCAACGTCGCTGGCGGGGTCAAGCTCAACGAACCCGCGGCAGACCTGGCAATTATGGCGGCGCTAGCGTCGAGTCACATGAATAAGTGCATTCCCGCGCGTACCGTGGTGTTTGGTGAGGCCGGTCTTGCCGGAGAGATTCGCGCGGTTTCGCGCCCGCAGCTGCGGGTGCAGGAGGCGGCCCGTTTAGGCTTCGAGCGCTGCCTGCTCCCGGCGGGGAACCGGAAAAGCCTCGATGCTCCACTGGGGATACAGCTTATTGGGATCACCTCGGTGCAGCAGGCATTGGAACATCTGTTTGATTAAAAAATCTGCTTTCCCCAAAGCTGGACGGATTGCTGGATTGATTTAAATATACGCATCAAAAATCGCTTTTAAGGAGCACCGCATGACATTTCGCATCCGCAAAGGATTCCTCGTCCCCCTGGGCCTACTGAGCATTGAGACCGTAGCTCTTTTTATAACCTGTTTTATATTCAATGAACCCGTCGCGAAGCGGATAATTGTCGGGGTGCTGATTCTGCCGGTGGTGGTGCTGTTTCTGGAATGTCTGTTTCGCCGCACCAACATCGAAGCTGAACAGGTATGTATCCGCAAATTGTTGCGGCGCAAGTGTATCCGCTATGCGGACATGACCGCCGTGGAAACGGTGCAGGTGAAAAAACGCGCCTTCGTGACATTGTGTACCGACGATGATTTTATGATTGTCTCCAACGCCTACTCCAACTTCCCTGCCATGATAAGCGCGCTACTGCTGCGGGTTCCTCAGGAGAGTATCAGCGCAGAAACCGCCGAAATGGCGCAGGATCCGCCGCGTAAAACGGCCGACATTGTTTCATGTTGGCTGGGGGTGATTTTGCTTGGGTTTATTTTGTTCGCCCAGATGAAAACCGGATTGGGTTAAATGTAGTGGAGTGTTAAAAATATGTCATCCCCTGATGCGCCCCATATAGATAATATTTCCTCTTTTGAGGCAGCTGCGTACGTGCGCAATAGTGAGGACGGCGGGAAGCGCGACGGGGAAGGCTGGCGCCGTATCAAGGATTGGCCTGAAGGGGAACGCCCACGCGAAAAACTCCTGAGTCGGGGGGCGGAAGTTTTAAGCGATGCGGAGCTGCTAGCATTGATTCTGCGTACCGGAGATGCTGGATCAAAGACTACCGCAGTGGATCAGGCACGCCTGCTCCTGAGCGAGTATGAAAATCTCCCTCGTTTGGCACGCGCCACGACCTATGAACTATGCCGTATTCGCGGTATCGGCCCGGCTAAGTCGGCGGAATTACAGGCGGTTTTTGAACTTGCGCGGCGTTTAAGTGATCAGCACCTGATGCCTGGGGCGCAATTTTGCAGCGCTGATGCGGTGTTCCGGCGCTATCGCAACCGTTTTTTGCACCACAATAAAGAGGTCTTCATGGTGTTGATGCTCGACACCAAAAACCGCCTTATACGCGACCTACGTGTTTCTGAAGGGAGCTTAAACGCCAGTATTGTTCACCCGCGTGAAGTCTTCAGCAGCCTGATCCGCGAATCGGCCGCAGCGGCTATTTTTCTGCACAACCACCCCTCTGGTGATCCCACCCCTAGTCAAGAAGACATCAATATAACCAAGCGCTTGAGCGAAGGTGGGGAACTTCTCGGCATCCGCGTCCTCGACCATATCATCATCGGCCATGACAGCTACACCAGTCTAGCTGATGCCGGACACTGTTGATGCGCAAGACCCGCCGCCGGAGTTTACGCACCGAGGGTGTTGTCTCCACTGCTCTGTTGGTAGGTGCAGCGCTGGTGTTTGTCGCCACGCTGCTGATCCGCCTGGGCGAGAATGAACGCCTGACGGAGCAGGTTAGTTTCTATCTGAGTCAATCTCGTATGCTGGGGCACGCTATGGCGCAACTGGATAGCGACGCTGACCGTGCCCAACTGTTGCAGTTCTTTGCACACGAGATGGGCCTACGCAGTGCCCTGCTTGGCACAGATTCCCTCCACCTCAGTGCCGGCGGTTGGCCCACGACACCGGTTGAACAGAAGAAAGCACGTCAGATCTTGCGGCGTGCCATGCTTGGATCAGAGCCTATTCTAGAAGTGCAGTATCCCTTGTCTTGGCTCAAGCCTCAGACAGAAGAACAGGACGGGATGCACGTTGCATTGAAGGTGCGAAATCCTGGCAGCGAGCGCCAGGCGCTGTACCTTGATTTTCCCTTGGAACAGATCAGAGCCCGTACCTTCGCACAGTTGCGTTTGGCGTTGTGGATTTGTCTGGGCTACGGGCTGGTCTTGGTGGTGGCGGCGGTTCACATTTTACAGCGCGCCGTAATCGCTCCGGTCGAGGCGTTGACGGCGGTGACCGCTGCATTGATGCGTGGCCAAGGAGATGCACGCGTGGTTCCTGCTGGCCCGCGTGAGATCGAAACCTTGGGTCACAGCTTCAACCAGATGGCAGTAACCTTGGAACAAAACCAGGTAAAGCAGCAGCGCCAGCTTGAAGCATTGCGAGAGAAAAACCATGAGCTGCAAGTGACCCGTTTGAGCTTGACGCAAGCGGCGCGCATGGCTTCCGTGGGCCATCTGGCTTCAGGGATGGCCCACGAAATCGGTAACCCCCTCAGTGCGGTATTGGCCTATTTGGTTTTGGCACGCCAACAGAGCACTGCGGACTTGCAGATTGATCTGCTCCAGCGTGCAGAGGTTGAAGCCAGCCGGATTGACCACATCATCCGCGATATGCTCGATTATGCCAGTGCAGGACATCAATCCAGTACTGATGGGCGCTGCCGCAGGTGCAATCCCCTGCAGATTGTTCAGCAGACGTGTGATTTGCTCGAACATCAAGGGGTATTTAAACAGCGCACCTTGAAGCTCAATCTTCCGCTTGAACTCCCTTCTTGCTGCATTCCTGCGCATCACCTACAGCAGATTTTAGTTAATCTGCTTTTGAATGCCCGCGCCGCTACTGCCGCAGAGGGTGTCTTTGAAATAACTGCATCCAGTGGTGATGAAACGGTAGCGATAGAGATAAAAGATAATGGTCAAGGGATGACTCAGGCGCAGCAACAGGCAGTATTTGACCCATTCTTTAGCGCGGGTAAACCCGGAGGGCGCGGTCTTGGGCTGTATGTGTGTTACCAGCAGCTTAGCCAGAGCGGGGGCGATATTGTTCTTTCAAGTACGCTGGGGCAGGGCAGTTGTTTTAAGCTGATTTTACGCCACGCGCCGCTGCAAGGTTCGTAGGGTTGTAGGTCACAGAAAGGGCGTTTAATGGCAGGTAAGATTAAAATACTGGTTATCGACGATGAGCCTGCGCTTCGGCATGTGCTGTATACTATTCTTAGCGCAGCCGATTATGATGTAGATGAAAGCCCAGATACATCATCGGCGCTGAGAATGCTTGAGAAAAAAACATATAGTCTGGCTATTTGTGATGTGCGTATGCCAGGTGCCGATGGCATGGAGTTTTTGCACCGCGCCCTGAACGCCTCCCCAGAGCTGTGCATTATCATGATGAGTGCTTATGGCACTATTGATAGCGCCATTGCGTGCATGAAACAGGGTGCATTTGACTATATATCAAAACCATTTAAACCGGATGAAATCTTACTTGCGGTCAAAAAAGGGTTGGAGCACCGGCGGCTACGTACCGAGAATATCCACCTGCGCAAGCGTTTGGCGGCATCTACATTCAGCCCCATCATCCATGCCGATCCTTCTATGCGTG
>CAYPNO010000080.1:0-9562 GCA_964411865.1 uncultured Desulfuromonas sp.
GTGACCAACTCGGTAATTGCGTGGGTTTTGCGATATCGGTGTGATTTTTCGAGCAAAAGGGATTTCAGGCCCTTCTCTACAGCTTGCTGTATATTTTGCAGACAAGGATTGTAGAGTTTCTGCTCAAGAAGCAAACGGGCAGCTTCCTGATTTTCTTCAGCATACCTCAACCACACCCTGGTTTCATCTTTCATAAACCACCTCTCCCCGGGCAATAGCGTCCAGCATCATACTGTTTTGCGCATCGGCCTTGATCGGCAAAATATCCAACGCAATGCGATGGGCAATATTCCGGGTCCTGCTTCGATACTTCAGGGCCAAAGGGAGATATGGTTGATTGCTGGTCTGAAAAACAGCAACATCGAGATCATGCGGATCACTGGCGGAAAGAAACGAACCGAACACGATTATACGCACAATTTCAGGGTCATGGCGTAAGCTCTCAACCAATTCACGCTTAATCTGGTTTTTTTCTTGCTCGGTAAAAATCACACTTCCCTCCGATAAACGGGACAGACACCTGCGGAGCCTACTCACCTGATTTGCCAGAAATCACCTGTCACAGCAACACCACCTTACATTCGTTGATAATGTTACGAAAAGCCTCTGTCGTACTGGCCCAATCGACGATATCCACTTTGAAAGTCAGGTCCGACTGATCAAACGCTTCTTCGACGTCCGCCAACTTCTCAAGCGAGAGCGGTTCCGTGGTTACGACCACGAGGTCAAGATCGGAAAACTTTTTCGCCCCACCCCGCACTCGCGAACCAAACGCCCAGATCGCATATTCCGGAAGATACTGCTTCAAAACCTTAACAACGATCTCCAGATCGTGTGGCTCAAGCAGCAACGTCCTGTCTTGCCGGGCATTCATCAGCATTTCGATGACAGCTGCTGAAACAGATACGTTGCCTCTTCAAGAAAATCAGGGGCAAGCCGATAAACAGCCTCGGCTTTGCTTTTATCGTATGTATGGCTGCTGTCGTTGCGGGCCTGCCGATAAATCTTCCAGCGCGACCAATCGGACCGGAGCAAACCATGCTGATTGCCGGTGCGGATCAGATCGGCAAAACTGTCGAACTCCGCCGCATCGACGCTGGCCGAGGTTTCTTTTAAATAGCGCTTGAGCATCTTATGGCTGAGCTCATAGGTAAATTCAAAGCACTGGATAACGGAGTTGCGTAACTGCTCAAACAGCTCTTCATCCTGTTGCGCCATTTCTGAGGTGGCGAATTTCAGGCTTTTTTCCAGCTGAGCAATGGCGCTCTGAAGTGACGAAAAATCGAGTTCCATGGAGTTTACACCTCACGCCTGCACAAGAACGGGGAAGAGGGACAGGCACCTGCGGAGCCAGTCCCTGCTATCAGGACCTCTTCAGCCGGATGATGCGGTTCGCTGCGCTCACCAGCATCCTACTGCGGCGCCGTGGTCGCCAGTCCGCTGTTTTGATTCATAAACGCCAGCACCTGCCGCGCGAATTCACGAAAATCACCAAGATGCTTCGTGATAATCGCGAACACAATCTTCCAGTCGATCTGCTGATAGGCATGAACGGCTGTATTTCTGAAGCCGACAGCCTTGGTCATTCTCTCCGCAATCTCATGATTGAGGCAACCAGCACGCTCCAAGGTAACAAAGGTTCCCGTCATGGTTTCCGGTGCGGGAACTTCAAGATCGCTGATAATGTGCAAGCCAATATCAACACATTGCTGAATGCAACGTTCAAGGTTGAGGGTAATAATATCCTGCAAATCGTAATCATCAACCAATTCTTCATATTTCGTCGGCGTCTTGTCCTGTATCCGTTTGACACACCGTCTTAAACTTTCCAGCTTATTGAGGACAACAGCCCTATCCATTGATAAACCTCTGCTGCCTTTGCTCAAGGGTACGAATCACGTAGGGCATCATGTCTGTCTGATTATAAATCATCCGCTTATAAAGATTAGCCAGCGCCTGGGGATCTTTTTTGATCACCACCCGCCCTTTGCACAGAATCTGTTTCAGGATCGTCCCGGACAGCTCCGCCAAATCAACCAGGTCGACATCTCGCCGAAGCGTTTGCGCCAAGAGCCTGTTCAGCTCTATCTTCTGTTCTGCCTCCAGAGCATGATCAAAAAGGACGGCAAGATCGACATCACTGTCGCCACGCATGGTGCCGCTGACAGCCGAACCGTAAATAATCGCCAGTTTCAGCCCTTCGACCCCTTCAAGCACGCTGATTGTCTGATCAATTATTTCCATTTTCATTTATTCTGCCAAGGAACACCAAATGAGGCCAGGCGCAACTTCACAAGCCCATCTCTCTATCTCAATCGACAATCTCATTCAGCAAGCGCCGGAAAGAGGGGGGCAAACTTCACGGTTTTATTCTCAACTCCAGGGCCTCACAAAAGGCGACCAGATCCAGCCACCCCTCCGCCATAATCCAGTGAATAATATCCAGGTCGATATCCTGATATTGATGAATAGCTATATTCCGAAAACCGGTCATACCAGAAAGGCGCACGGCCAGTGGGCCATTCAGCTTACCAGCTTTTTGCAGCAGCTTAAATGCTTCGGCGCTGCTTTGCGGCATCCCCAGATGTTCTTTAGCTACAATGTGCATAGCCAGATCAATCGCGGCCTGACAGGCGCGTTCGATATTCAAAACCAGTGCATCCAAATGGGTGGGCACAGAAAGGGTGCGGTCTGCTCCATACTCTTCGCGCATACGGCGGATACAGCGTTCGATAATTGCCGCTTTATTCAGGCCGATATTGTCTGACGACACGATAGCTCTCCTCTACTTCTTTTCGATCTTGACGAAAGGTGAAATAACTCCCCAACAAGCGAGTTTCCGCCGCCTCAGTGTCATACTGTTGCAAGGTGATAAGACGTCGGCCATTAAGTATCGCCTCTCTGGCATAAACCAGATTTTGCGCCGATATCACGCCAACATCGATTGTTCTCTTCAACTTATCTTCAAGTTGCGCCGCCAATTCCAGACGTTTACGCAGTGATATTTTTTTTCCCGTTACAGGAAGCAGGGCTATGTCAATATCGCTATCTCGACGCATCTTACCAGAGTGTGCAGAGCCCAGCAGATAAACAGCGGCAATATCTGTTTGGCCCGCCAAAACGGAACTGAGATGTTTTTCGATGTTCATAATATTTGACCCATTCTGCGGGTTTTTTTCCACATGTCTCATAGTCGAAACACCTTTTATAAAATAACAGGGGTCAGGTGTTTACTATTTAAACAACCTGGCTCAACCAACAAACATCATAATCTGCCGCGCAAATTCACGGAAATCACCGAGATGTTTTGTTATAATGGTGAATACTATCTGCCAATCAATCTCCTGATAGGCGTGAACTGCTGTATTTCTAAACCCAACTGCTTTAGTCATTCTCTCAGCTACATCATGGCTAAGACAATTAGCGCGCTCCAAAGCCCAGAAGGTTCTAGACATTGTTTCAGGTGCCGCAACTTCAAGATCACTTAGAATGTGGAGCCCGATGTCTACACATTGCTGAACACAGCGCTCAAGGTTAAGGGTAATAATATCCTGCAAATCGTAATCATTAACTAATTTTTCATACGTCGCTGGCGTCTTGTCTTCTATCCGTTTAACACAGCGCCTTAAATTTTCCAGTTTATTCAGGACAACATCTCTATTCATTGAGAAACCTCTGCTGTCGCTCTTCAAGGGTGCGAATAACATAGGGCATCATATCAGTTTGGTTATAAATCATCCGCTTATACAGTTCTGCTAACTTAGTGGCGTCCTTATTGATAACCACTTGCCCTTTGCACAAAATCTGCTTCAAGATAGTTCCCGACAGTTCCGACAAATCTACCAGATCAACATCACGTAGCAGCGCCTGTTCTAAGACACCGGTTAGCTCAATCTTCTCTGCAGCAGCAATAGTGTGATCAAGTAGGATGGC
This sequence comes from uncultured Desulfuromonas sp., assembly GCA_964411865.1. Classification (GTDB taxonomy): domain Bacteria; phylum Desulfobacterota; class Desulfuromonadia; order Desulfuromonadales; family Desulfuromonadaceae; genus JAIVHC01. Next base: position 3,934 of record CAYPNO010000080.1, read on the forward strand.
TATATCGACATCGCTGTCGCTGCGCATAGTGCCGGCAGCTGCCGAACCGTAAACTATTGCTAACTGCAAACCATCAACATGCTCAAGTGTGCGGGTTATTTGATACATTATTGACGGATCCATTAACATCAGGCTCCTGTTAGCAAACTGTTATTGGTCAGGTGCTTACTATTTTACTTTTCTTTCCGTTCACACCGTATAACTTTCAACACGCTTTAGCTGTACCGCACTATAGTCTGGTTCTTCGATTAAAAAAGCGTATATATCCAGGTATTTTTTATGCGCCAGAATACCAAGCAGCACATTTTCATCGAAATTCATGTAATCGTGAATCATGGCGTTTCTAAAGCCTACTGCGGACATCAGGCTTTGATATATTTCATCACTGAACAGACCAATATCGTACATAATTACTATGGCATCCCGTGCGCGGGTAGGAACCAACGGGCAATTATACTGTTTCAGTATGCGGCGTGCTTTACCAATGGCATTTTCAATGATGATCTGCATTGATGCTCGGGCAGCACGAATCTCGATTTTGTCGAGGGTGCCGGTCTGAGCAGCTTTATCATGTAGCTGATCAAGAACTTCTTTTTCGGTTTCAGCTACTTGTCGAGTGCTGGCCAAGTAAGTTGCGAAGCTCATCTTCCGATCCTTTGAGGAGAAGGTAGTTGTTTCTTATGCTCTTTTTGATTCCGGCGGGAGCGATCTGAAGATCAACCAGGTCGAAGTCGCAATCAGCCAAGTGCAGAGCCTGGCCGATCTCAAGACGAGCCTGAGCTATGTGCCCCCAGTCGGCCGGGATGCTTTTATCCAGCGACACGGCGAAGTCATAGTCGCTTTTAGGGTTGATCTGCCCCGCTTCCGCCCCAACCCTGGAGCCGAACAGCACCGCAAGCGTTACCCAGTCGATGGCAGCGAATGCCCTTTTTAATTCCACTGGTGAAATGTCACGCACCTTGCCGTACGTGCGTTTAAATTCGTTTATCAAAAAAGCTCCATAGTAACTAAAATCACAAAAATCACAGGAGGGTTTTGCCAGACATATACATAATCCACCTTCCAGTCTTATTTTGAAACTACCCATCTTTTATCAGTGCCATCCCCACCCGATCAATATGCTCTTTGAACTTTGCATCGGGCAAAAAATGATAACCGACCAGGTCGACAAAATAAGGTAGCGAACTTTCTTCCAAATCTTCCTTTATTTCCCTGATGAGCTTTTCATTGCTCAATCTGTCCATGATTGCCAGATCAATATCGCTGCCGACAGAGAATGTTCCCTTTGCGCGACTACCAAAAATTATAACGGTTTTCACTTCCGGGTATTTGGCAAAAACTTCCTTAAGCGTTTGCATGTCCCTAGAAGTCAAGCCAAATTTGTTTTTGTTAGACGACATATTTAATCTTCATTTTTCAAAAACTGATAGAGTTTTTTCAGGGCAATAAAAGTTTCTTCCCGCAGAATTTTTTCTGACCGTTCAAACTTTTCCCCACTGTAATCATGAGACAACTCATTTCTTATGTCGAGCCCATCAATGAGTTCCTGAGCATAGGTAATATATTCACCCCGTTGTGCCATGCGTAAGGTATCTTTGGGCGAAGGTTTAAACACGAAACCTTTTTCCAACAAAAAATCCTTCAAAACTTTCCAAGCCAAATCAAGTGTGAACTCGAAACGTTGGATCAGTCCGTTTCTCTCCAACTCATTCAGATTTTCTAAATTTATCGCCTCTTCCAGACGCAAATAAGCCTTCTCATAATTACTGAAGCGCTGCTGCCAACGAAGATCTTTCTCACTCATCATTCAATTCCTGTCGTTCTGTCGTTGCGTAGAGGTACCAAAGATCACAGGGGTCAGGTGTTTACTTTTCTGGTGTTCGAGTCAGATTGCGGGTCAAGCCCGTAATGACGGTAGTTTGGTAATTAGAGCCAAAATTGCTCTTACCACCACGCCAACGCACTCTTCACCCCAGGCGCACAATCTCATCGCAATTCTGTATGGTGGAAGGGCGGTGCGATACCACTATTAAGGTCTGTTTGCCCTTGAGCGAAGCAATCAAAGCGCGGATTTCGGCGTCTTTTTCTTCATCGAGGGCGCTGGTGGCTTCGTCCAGAATAAGGATGTGTGGCTGCCGATACAGCGCCCGTGCTATGGCGATACGTTGACGCTGCCCGCCGGAGAGGCGGATTCCGCGTTCGCCGATATCACTGTTCACTCCAGCCGGGAGGCGATCTAAAAAATCTATCCCAGCCTGGTTGCAGCAACTCTGCACCAGGGCGGTGTCAATTTTATCAGTTTCTACTCCAAACGCGACATTTTCTGCCAGGGTGCCGTCATAAATATACGGAAACTGCGGCACATAGCCTATATTGCGCCGCCAGCCGGGCAGATCGGATGGTTGCAGCGGTTTATCATCAACTACTAATGCGCCGCTATCCGGTTCAATCAGACCGCAGAGAATATCTACGAGGGTGCTTTTACCGCAGCCGGATGGCCCCATAATTCCGAGCGATGATCCTTTGGCTACCTTCAGATTCAGATTGTGCAAAATCGGCGAGTTATCCGCGTAGGAAAAGCTTATATCCCGCATCTCTACGGTCTGCGTAAAAGGTAACGCCTGCATAGTATCATCTTGCGTTTGCAGCATATTCTGCTGATTCTGACGCAGCTCGTTAAGCACAGAGGTAACATACGGACGCGCAACACGGATCCCCGCAAGGGAGGAAACCACACGGTTGAACGCTGGCAGGGTACGCCACGCGGTTACGGCCAGGAGCGCCGAGGTGCCGGTGGTCTGCAACGGTGAGTAATTGAGGACAAACAACATCAGCAGAATTGCCGCTGCCAGCAGCACAAAACCGATGGATTCCAACGCCAGCAGCGGAGATTCGCGCCAAAATTGTTGCCGCCCGAACAGACGCGCAAAACGGCGGGCCTGCTGCCCGAATGACGAGGTAAAATACCCTGCGGTTGCGGTTATTTTTACATCCTTAACCCCGTGGATGGCGCGGGTAGCATGGCGGTTCATGGCCAGATCGATGTTACGACACCCTGTAGCGCTATGATCCAGCCCACGGCGTAAACTGCGATACACCACCACTCCGGCCACACCCTGGATAGTGAAGAATAATGTAGTAACCAGGGGCTGCACCATTAGCAGGGCACCGAAAAGAACCACCAGCATACAAATCTCGCACGCAATATTAAGATATGGGCCGACAAAATTGCGCCCCAGATGATGGCGCCAGTTAACCATCTGCACCAGATCCGCGCTGTTCTGACGAAGATGCCAGCGGTAATCCCGCGCCAGAAAAGATTCCAGCACCCGCTGCCCGAACAGAGCCTCAAGGGTAGCGCTGTAGCAGGCCATGTGGTAGGTAACCAGCCCCCGGATAATATTTTTACCCGGAATGGTGAGAATCAGCACCACACTGAGCGAGCCTATCATCGCTTTGGGTGTTGCCAGCAACGCAGACGCTACGCCGTGCGTGCGTAGGGTCGCAAACAAAGGCATATTAAAGCTGGATTGCGGATCTGACACTACCGCAGCATAAAACGCGATCAGCCCGACGGCTAACGTTTCCGCCCCGGCCAGGAGCAGCATGGCCAGCAGCAGCAGCCGAAAACGGCGCTGCAATGTGTGCGGGCACATCTTATAGATCGCCCTGAACAGGCTATTGCGCCACATTTCGCTAAGGTTGAACCGCTGCATTTTCATCCCCATCTCACAGAATCTGATGCTGCGTCAGGGCTACATATACCTGGCGTATTTTGCGGCACGCTCAAATCTGCTTTTCACTGGATAAGTTTCTGTTATCACGCAAAACAATTTTTTGTTTATTGATAATCTGTTTAAAGGTTTCATCGGCCCTGGCCCAATCGACTATATCAACCTTAAAAGGGAGGTCAGATTCATCAAATGCTTCGGCAAGGTCGGCATTCTGGGCTAACGAGAGCGGTTCTTTAGCAACAATCACAAGATCGAGGTCAGAATAGGGACGCGCATTTCCGGAAACGCGCGAACCAAACGCCCATACCATACAATCCGGTACGAGCTGATCCAGGATATCGAGTACAATTATCAATTCTTCCCTGCTTACATCCAGTTGTTCAAAAGATGTCCTCTTCATTATGTTTGCGAACGTTGGATAAGTTGCTTGTAGAGATAACTGGCCTCAAGCAAAAAATCGGGAGAGATCGCATAAACATCTGCGGCCTTCTCTTCATTATAAGTATAGCTGCTGTTGTTGCGAGCTTGACGATAGATTTTCCAGCGCGGCCAATCTGAACGCAACAGACCTTTTTCATTCCCAGTGCGTATAATTTCGGCGAATGATGCGGTTTCTATGCTTTCCGGACTTGGGGATATTGCGTTTAAATAGCGCTTCAGCATTTTGTGACTCAGTTCATAGGTGAACTCGAAGCACTGGATCACTGAATTACGGAACTGCTTGAACACCTCTTCATCTTCTGCCATATCGGAAGTGGCAAATTTGAGGCTTTTTTCCAGCTCTGTTATTGCCTTTTTTAAAGCAGAATAATCGAGTTGCGTCATATTTCCCTTTCAAGTACGCCGAAGGTGCAATAATTTGGACAACCAAATTTCACCCCACAGGATACTGCGCCAAGGCGATAATCACAACCCAGCAGCTCCCCACCGCAAGTAAATGCTTATCGTGCAATAAAGAGATGGTCGGGTCGCCATCTCCTCCCCTGCGCACTCGGCCCAGATAGCGCCATAGCCCATAGCCACATAGTGGCAAGGTAATCAGCACGCGCAAATGGGTAAAACAGTAGGACGCATACGCAATTAACACACAACCACCACTTATATACAGAATTAAGCGCAAACTCTCCGGGCGATAGCGTGCCAGCGAGGTGCGATGTTGCGCCGCCGTGGCTCCCAAGGCGTAAAATTCACTTAAGCGCTTGCCCGCACTTAGAAATAATGCGAGAAGGAAAACCGCCATATACAGCCATAGGGTTATGTTTATAGCGTAAGCAGCGCCACCCGCCTGCAGGCGCACCACAAACAAGAACGCAATCATGCCGAGGTCGAGCAAAAAAATATGTTTGCCTATCAAGGTGTAAAACACTGAACTCAGCAGGTAAACGATCATCCACGGGACTAAAACCGGCACCAGCACGTACGCCAGCGTAAACGAGACTACTGCGCAACATAGCGCGATAACACCTGCGGCATTCGGGGTAACAGCGCCGGAGGGCAACGGACGCAAGCGCTTGGCCGGATGCAACGCATCAGTGCGGCAATCGGCAATATCGTTGATAATATAGATTACGCTGGAAACGAGGGAAAACGCTGCGAGCGGGGCTAACAGCTCGACCAATGAGGGGATCTGGTGGATTTTACCCGCCAGAAATGGCGGAAACAGCAGAATCAGGTTTTTCAGCCATTGATGCGGGCGCAGAAGTTCAAGATAGACGTGCATCGTCACTCTTTCATAGTATGAACCCAATAGAGATTTAATGGGAACTAATGGCTTTTTCCGCCTTCTTACGAACAGGATCAGAACCCTCAGCCTGATTGCAAGCCTTTACAAAATATTTTCAATAGCAAAGCGTGTGTCCTTGAGCAGTTTTCTTTAGATTCTAATCCCAAAAAAG
>CAYPNO010000081.1:0-9359 GCA_964411865.1 uncultured Desulfuromonas sp.
CAGCGACCATCCCCATCGCGATGCTCTTTGCCGCCTTCGGCATGGGGTATCTTGGCATAGCCGCCAGCCTGCTATCTTTGGGAGCGATCGATTTCGGCATCCTCGTGGACGGTTCGGTGGTGATGACCGAAGCCAACCTGCGCCACCTGAGCACGCGCCAGCGCAAACTTAAGCGCCCTTTAACCAGCGCCGAACGTCTGGACTCAATCCTCCTTTCAAGTCGAGAAGTGGTGCGCCCGGTTATCTTCGGGCTCGGAATTATCGCCCTGGTATTTATCCCGGTTCTTACCTTGGAGGGGATTGAGGGCAAGATGTTCAAGCCAATGGCGTGGACCTTTGTATTTGCCCTCCTCGGCGCTCTGGCGGTAGCCGTATTTCTTACCCCGGTGCTGTCCTACTACTGTCTGCCACACACGTTTAAACCCAGACAGAACCGCTTTGAAGGGTGGCTGAAAGGTGCCTATACCTCCGCCCTGCAGGGAGTTTTGCGTCAGCGGCGCATCTTTTTACTCCTGGTGGGCATAGCTCTGGTCGGGACGGTGTTTATAGGAAATCGTCTGGGAGGAGAATTTCTCCCCCGCCTCTCCGAAGGTTCTGTCGTCGTCAGTGTGGTGCGCCTGGCCGGGGTTTCGGTGGATGAGTCGGTGGCATATAACACCCACATGGAACAACTGCTGCTGCATGAATTCCCGGATGAAATCCGCCATGTATGGAGCCGCATCGGCAGTGCTGAGATTGCCACCGACCCCATGGGGGTTGAATTAACCGACATCTTCATAACCCTCTATCCGCGCAAGCAGTGGCGTAAAGCCCGCAACCAGACAGAGTTGAGTGCAAAGATTGAAGCCGCTGTACATGGACTTCCGGGGATCCGCACGGTGCTTTCCCAACCCATAGAACTGCGGGTCAACGAAATGTTGTCCGGGATTCGCGGTGACGTGGGGGTAAAAATCTTCGGCCCTGATTTCAACCAGCTGGTGGAATTGGGGGAACAGGTAGAGCACCTGCTATCCGATATTCCCGGTACAGCGGAAGCCGCCGTGGAACAGATAACCGGCCAGCCCACCCTGCAGATCGAGGTCAACCGGGAAGCGCTGGCGCGCCATGGAGTGAGCGCCAGTGAGGTGCTGGAGATAGTTGCAGCGGTGGGAACTCCACAGGTGGGCAAGGTGTATGAGGGAGAACGCTCCTTCCCGCTGGTGCTGCGCCTGCCGGATGCACAGCGCAACGATCCGGCGGTACTGGCCGCGACCCTGATTCCGACCGCGAGCGGCGCTCTGATCCCATTGCAGGATCTGGCACATATCCATATCCTTGAACGTCCCTCGACCATCACCCGTGAATGGGGGCAGCGCCTGGTGAAGGTTGATGTCAGCATCGGCGCGCGCGATATTGCTTCCTATGTGGCCGAAGCCAGAGCGAAGATTGATGCAGGGGTGAAACTGCCCAGTGGCTACAGGATTGAATGGGGGGGGCAGTTTGAAAATCTTGAAGCTGCCCAGCAGCGCCTGAGCATCGTGGTTCCTCTGGTGTTGCTGCTGATCTTCGTGCTTTTATACTTCAGCCTGAAACGTCTGCGCGATGTAGCTATAATCTATACCGGTATCCCGTTGGCGGCTATCGGCGGCGTAATAGCCTTGAGCATGCGCTCAATCCCCTTCAGTGTCAGTGCCGCCATCGGTTTTATCGCCCTGGCGGGCATCGCTGTTCTCAACGGCCAGATTCTGGTCGGCACCATCCACACCCTGCGTCAGCAGGGCACCCCGCTGCTCGAAGCGGTAACCTCCGGCGCGCGTCTGCGCCTCATTCCGGTGCTGGCCACCGCCATAACCGATGCGGTCGGCTTTCTCCCCATGGCGCTGTCCACCGGGATTGGTGCCGAAGTGCAGCGCCCTCTGGCCACGGTGGTAGTAGGCGGGGTGCTCACCTCGACCCTGCTTACCCTGTTTGTGCTGCCGGTACTCTACCTGTACGCAGAGAAAGCAGGCTCCGCGAGGGATGCAAAAAAATCTGTATCCGTTGAGTTAACCTAAACTCAGCGTCCCCCAAACCTGAGCGTGACGGGCTATAGCACAACAGCCTGTCACGCTCAGGCGGTTAAAAACGTCGATCTGCCAGAATCAGAAGCGCACCCAAAATCACACTGCCGCCGGCAAAAAGCAACGGCAGGGTGAAACCGGCGTACCTATCCGCCAGCGCTCCGGCGACAACCGGCCCTATCACCTGGCCAACCCCGAAACACGCAGTCAGAAATGCGGCCGCGCGCCCGGCGGCGCGTTCCAGCCTGCGCTTCCCCTCCGTCAAGGTCAGCGCCACAATCCCCATAAAGGTGCCGCCGAAGGCGACCGCAGCAAACAACACCGTAATCAGCGAATCTGCGCTGATACTCACCAGAATGCCTGCCGCCTGCAGCAAATACGCCAGCACCAGAGCCTTTTTGTACCCCATCCGGCGTGCCAGCCACGGCCAGAACAGGGTTGAAGGGATTGCAGCCAACCCTACAGCGACCCAACTATACGCGGCAATTCCGGCCAATTGAGGGATTTGCGCTACAATAGCGACCATAAAGGTGGCACTGACGATATAACCGAACCCTTCGAAGAAATACGCCACCCCCAGCAACCACACCGCTCTCAAGCTGGATGGAGCTGGCGCAGCAGAGGGGGCAGGGTTGATCTTAGGGACGTGCGAGGCTTTGTGCCCGAGGGATGCTCCAATCAGGGCCAGGACGGCTGCCACTGTCCCCATCCCAATCCAGGCACCGTCCCAGCCCCAGAGCCTGTCCAGCTGTGGTACCAGCAGGCCACTGAGGGCGATACCGGTACCAACCCCGCCATACAGAACCCCGAACCAGTGTGCATATCCAAGGCGCGTCAGCCTCTCGCCAACCTCGGCGGAGATAAGCACAAACAGAATCGCACTCGCTACCCCACCCCAGAAGCGCGATAGTTCCCAGCCCAGTTCGACCTGGGTCATCCCCATCAGGAACGTAGTGGCAAGGCTCAGCAGCAGGGTTGCCGGCGCCAGGACGCGCAGCAGGAGAAGGCGCGGCGCAACGGTGCATACAATGGCACCAGCGAGATAGCCGAGATAGTTCAGCCCGGCCAGCCCTCCGGCCACCGCATGGCCCATCCCCAGATCCCGCTGCATCAATGGCAATATAGGGGTAAATGCAAAGCGCCCGATTCCCATCACTACCGCCAGACCCAGCATACCGCCGAGCAAAACTCTTAAGGCCACACGTTCGGGGCGGAGAAGGGTGGTGGTAGTTGTTTTAGTAGAATCTATACTCATCGCACCACCGTCACTACAGCCACACTCGATGCAACTTGTGCTCTGGTTATTTTATTAGTGGAAATTCGCGCCCAAATAGGTTGAGATAGGTGCATGACTTACTCCATCTTTTATTTCGCCGCTTGTTTAGAAGTTTATTTCACCGCTGGGCGCAACTGTTACGCCTTTGTCCGCAGCGCCGGAGTGACGCCATGAAGTTATTCCAGCGCCTATGGCCGTGGCTGCGGCCATACCGGCGCACCCTCGCCCTCGGCTTTCTCCTGGTTATAGTCACCAACGCCCTTATCCTCATGATTCCGCAGTTACTGCGCTTGGGAATAGACGCTATTGAACAACGTCAGGGGCAAGATGTACAGTTTTATGCCGCCTTAATCATGCTGACCACCCTCCTCGGTGGGGGGATCCGCATTCTCTCGCGCCTGTATTTTTTCCACACCGGACGGCGGGTGGAGGTGAATTTACGCCGCGCCATGTTTGAGCGCCTATTGTATCAGCCCGGCCCGTTTTTCAATGATCACCGCATCGGCGATCTGGTGTCGCGCTTCACCAACGACCTTACCAATGTACGCATGGTGGTGGGTTTCGGGCTGGTATCACTGGTTAATGCTGCGGTGATCTACACCATCTCCATCAGTATGATGGTGTGGATGTCGCCATCGCTGACTGTTGCTGCCCTGCTGCCGTTTCCGCTGCTTATTTTTGGCGTCAAAAGAATAAGCCGCCGCCTGCTACACTACTCCACCCAAGTGCAGGAGCGTCTTGGCGATATCAGCGACATGGTGGAAGAATCGATCCGTGGTCAGCTCAGCTTGCGCAGTAGTGGTTTTCAGGATGTGCGCTGCGACCAGTTCGACGGGCTCAACCGGCACTACCTCAAGGCTTCGGTAAATATGGCAAAGATGCGCGCCTTGATCGGCCCGATCATGGGGATAGCCACCCCCATGGGAATTCTGCTGGTACTGTATTTCGGTGGACGTCAGGTGATTGACGGCACCCTCCGCCTTGGCGACCTGGTAGCGTTTAACGCCTATCTGGTGCAGCTGACCATGCCCACCATGCTATTAGGTTGGATTTTGACCCTGGTACAACGCGCCGCAGTGGGGATGGATCGCATTAGCCTGCTCCTCAATCTGAGTACACCCAAGCCGCTACTTGAAGCCCCGCCGGAAGCTGCCCGCGCCCCGGCCATCCAGCTTAAGAACGCCAGCTTCGGCTTTGACGCCGCCAAACCGGTATTGCATCAGCTGAATCTGGAGATTCCAGCCGGTTCCATGCTCGGCATCACCGGCGGCGTCGCCAGTGGTAAAAGTTCACTCCTCCATCTCCTGACCGGGCGTTATCCTATCGCTGCAGGGCAGGTGTTTATCGATGGCGAGGATCTTAGCACCATTGATCCGCAGCGCCATTGTCAGCGCCTGTCTGCCGTCCTCCAGGAGGGCAAGCTCTTCAGCGGAACCCTGACGGATAACTTTCGCTTTGCCGCCCCCAACCTTGCACCAGAAGCGCTGTACGAGATCATCGGCCTTGTTGCTCTGCAGGAAGAGGTTGAAGGTTTTCGCAATGGTCTCGATACCCGTATCGGCGAGGGGGGACTGACCCTCTCCGGCGGACAACGTCAGCGGGTCGGGGTTGCCCGTGCGCTGGCCCGTCCGCGCGGACTCTGGTTGCTGGATGATCCCTTCAGCCACCTGGATTCCGCAACCACACGCAAGGTATGGGATGCGCTACAGCAGCAGCTGCGCCATCAAACCGTGCTGTTTGCCTCCAGTCGGGTCTCCATGCTGCAGGGTGCGGATAAAATTATAGTGTTATATAATGGAGAAATTATTGAACAAGGCAATCATTCCGAACTCATGCAGCTAAATGGAGAATATGCGCGTCTAGTAAAGCGCGAGCAGCTCCACCGCGAAATGGAGGGGTTATGAAATCATCTGCCAGCGATGAAATCCGCGGCCGCCATTTCGACGGACAGATCCTGAAGCGTTTTCTCCCCTTCATTCGCCCCTATCGTAAACTGGCGTTGACCGGACTTGGGCTCCTTCCCTTTATCTCCGTAGTGGGGGTTATTCCACCACTGCTTATAAAAACCGCAATTGACACCTGCATCATCCCCGGTGACTTAACAGGCCTACTGCCCATCGCAGCGATACTGCTGGCGGTGTTGTGCATCGAGGCGGTGCTGGCCTTCGGCCAGGCATGGTGCGTCCAGATCGTAGGGCAATACATCATGGCCGACCTGCGCCGCATCGGCTTTGCCAAACTCATGCGCCTGCCACGCTCCTGGTACGACTGGCAGCCATCAGGCCGCATCCTAACCCGTCTGACCTCCGATATCGAACACGTTGGCGACCTGTTCGGCTCCGGAATTGTCTCCGCCATTGGCGACATTGCTACCATCGTACTGATCTTCGTCATCATGCTTTCCATCAACGTGCCCCTGTCGCTGGTGGCCTTTGCGGTTATCCCTTTTATGCTGCTCCTGATTTTGCTGCTGCGCAAACCCATGCGCCGGGTAATGCGGCAGTTACGGGCACGTCAGGCCACCCTTAATGCGTTTATTTCCGAGCGCACCAGTGGCATCGCCGAGGTGCAGATATTCAGTCAGGAACAACGCAGCAGTATCGAGTTTGACAAGCTGCAGGATGAATACCGCCGCAGCGCCCTGAGTTGGGTCAGCCTGGAAGCGGTGTTTTACGCCAGCGTGCATATCTTCGGAAGCCTGGCCGTGGCCGCTATTTTGTGGAAGGGTGGCGGCGAGGTGATCCAGCAGAGCGTGACCTTCGGCACCCTGGTGGCGTTTATCGAATATTCGCGTAAATTCTTCATGCCCCTAACCGATCTGGCCTCCAAGTTCTCGGTCCTGCAGACCAGCAATGCGTCGCTGGAGCGGATCTTCGACATCCTCGATCAGGAAGATGAGCCCCAAGAGGGGCGTCAGGAGGTCCCCGGCAACGGCAGGGTGGAATTTGACAAGGTCACCTTTGCCTACCTCCCCGGTGAAGATATTCTTAAACAGGTCAGTTTCAACCTTGAACCCGGCAAACGCACCGCCCTGGTGGGGGAAACCGGCAGCGGCAAGAGTACCCTGACTCAACTGCTCCTGGGTTTTTACGCCGCCGATCAGGGGAAGGTGCGCATCAACGGAGTGGATGTCACCACCATCGGAAAAGCGGCGCTGCGCCGCATGGTGGGCTGGGTCTCGCAGGAGCCGTTCCTGTTTTCCGGCTCGGTGCGCGCCAACCTCGATCCTCACGGTACCCTGAACGACGCGGAACTACTCCACGCCATCGCAGCCACCGGCGCCAAAAAGGTAGTGGAACGCCTGGGTGGTCTTGAAGGACATCTGGTGGAACACGGCAAGAATCTCTCCAGCGGCGAGCGCCAGCTGTTATGTCTGACCCGGGCGCAGGTCCTCAACCCGCCCATCATGGTGCTGGACGAAGCCACCAGTCATCTCGATGGTGACAGCGAAGAATTGATCTACGCCGGCATGCGCACCCTGGCTGGCGGGCGTACCACCCTGATGATTGTGCATCATCTGCGCCTGGCTGCCGAAGCGGATCACATCGTGGTACTCCACCACGGACGTGTGTGCGAACAGGGCAGCCATCAGCAACTACTCACAGCCGATGGACGCTACGCCCATCTATGGAGTATTCAGCAACTGGAGGCGCAGAGTAAGCGTAAGAGCAATCCATGAATTGGCCTTACATCTTAAAAGGTGTCATTCCAGAGCATTAAAGGTGACCGCTTCAGGCAAAAACCCAACATCCGTTATCCAGGAGAAAATCAATGCACCGCAGAATCAATATTACCGGATTTACCTATGCATTCCTATTGCTGGCAGCGCTATGTGTCTCTACCTGCATTACCGGATGCAGCAGTAGCAGCAGTCATAGCGATCCGGAACGGGACAGGGTTAAAATCCTGCATATGAACGATGTCCACTCCCATCTGGATGCAACCGAACTTGACCTGCTACTCGGTGGTGAGATAACTCGCTGCGAGGTGGGGGGGATGGCGCGAGCTGCCGCTTTGATCGCGGAACGCAGGGCGACAACCCCCAATCATCTGGTGCTTCACGCTGGGGATGCGGTACAGGGCACCATGTACTGCACCCTGTTTGACGGCGCTGCAGAGGCTGAGGTTATGAACGCTATGGATTTCGATGCCATGGCCATCGGTAATCATGAGTTTGATAACGGCGACCTCTGGCTCGCGGACTTTCTTGCCCGCCTGGATACCCCTATCCTGAGCGCGAATGTCAGCGTCCCCGCACATAATCCCCTGGCCGGAATGTATAAACCCTATGTCGTCCAGAAAGTCGGTGACCATGATATCGGCATTATCGGTCTCACCATCGCCGACAAAACCCGCGCCTCCTCCTCCCCCGGCCCCGAGGTTCACTTTGAAGATGAAGTTATCGCGGTGCAAAGGGCAGCAGAAGAACTCCTGGCTGCTGGAGTAGGCAGGATTATTCTCCTGAGCCACTACGGCTACCCGCATGTGCTCTCTTTGGCTCGGCAAATACCCGGGGTTGATGTAATTGTAGATGGCGACTCCCACAGCCTCCTCGGTGATTTCGCCCCGTATGGGCTGGAGAGCAGCGCTTCCTATCCCATCATGGAGACCAATAGCTCAGGGGAGCCTGTTTGCATTGTTCAGGCGTGGGAAAATTCTAAAGTAGTCGGTGAATTGAACGTCATTTTTGCGGGCGACAGCGTGGCCGAATGTAGTGGCACCCCCCACCTGCTGCTGGGGCATCAATTCAGCCGCATGGGTGAAGATGGCAAACAAGAGGCGCTCACAACCACACAGCTCGATAGCGTATATGCTGAAATTGCGGCAGCTCCACAACTGACCTTGGGTGAAGAAGATCCGCAGGTAGCGCAGATCATCGGCTTCTACGCCGACCAGCTCGAAGAGATGGCCGAGCAGGTGATCGGCTACGCCCCGGAAACCCTGCCTCATCTCCGCGTCCCGGACCCGCACCACATCAACCCCAAGCTGGCGCTGGGCAGCACCCTCGCTCCGTTCGTAGCGCAAGCGTTCTACGCCCGCATCCCCGCTGCGGATCTTGGTCTGATCAATGCCGGAGCTATCCGGACAGATCTGCACGCAGGCGACGTCCGTTTTGAGAGTGTGTATACGATAATGCCGTTTACCGGCACCCTGTTCACTCTGGAAATAAGCGGCGCCGAAATAAAGCAGACCCTAGAGGATACCCTTGAAAACATCGCCAGCGGCGGTTCCAGCGGCAGCTTCCCCTACGCATACGCCATACGCTATTCAGTGGACGCGACCAAAGCCTTCGGAGAGCGGATAACCGAACTGGAGTTTCGCCCCCGCAACACGGAGGAGTTTATTCCTCTTGAAGATGACCGCCTCTACACCTTGGTTACCAACAGCTTCATTGCCGCCGGCAAGGATGGTTACGCCACCGTGGCGCACGTCATGCAGCAACGCGGCGCTACCGATACCTTCATCGATGTAAACCAGGCATTGATCGACTATATCCAATCTTTGACTCTTGCAGATATGGAGGTAACCGCCTTACCCATCGAGGATCACTGCATTAAGGAATATGTTTCTACCCCTGACCCAACCGACAACCTATAAAAAAGCCATACCTACGCAAACCCAGGGAGGATACGCTGCGCCGCACATTGCGCTCTATGCCTACTTGCACACTCCGATTCGTCGACCACTCATATGGTTGGTCATCGTCATCCCTTCGGGCAGGGACATTTTCATCGTGCCCTCGAAACCGTCGCCATGATAGGTAATTTGCCCGTCCCCCTGAATCTTGCCTTCCTCTCCAAGGCAAACCATACTCCAGGTTACGGTATTGCCCTTGATCTGGTGGTTGGTCACTTTGCATTCGCTATTTGGCTGCTCGCTCGGCGGAATGAGATCCTCTTGGGTGATACACTGTGTCATGGTCACAGGCGGGATCTCCATCGGAATCCCTGGGATTTCCACCCGGGTGGTGATCTCCCACAACCCCTCCTGCATATCCACAGGAGTTGCACCTACGCCTTGACTCACTCCCACAACCAGCAACC
>CAYPNO010000082.1:0-9331 GCA_964411865.1 uncultured Desulfuromonas sp.
GGCTGACCTGAATACCTGCATCCGGTTACAATAAATTGCTACTATATACCAATTTTTTTATCTATAGGGGGAGGTTCGGTGGATTTCTGTATATGAAATATGCAATAGAAAGTTATCTCAGAAAACATGGTACGATAAATGCTTATCAACAGAATTGGACGGACAAAAGTCCACCATCAGTCCCGTTAAGCCCCGGCGCTTTCCTCCTCCTTAGCCCGGGGCATTTTTTATCGAAATGAAAAACAAACCTCAAAACACATGCCAGCGTTCCATAGTCCACTCATAGAATAATACCCAGCGCACACCCAGCCTCAATATCCTGCACCCGTACTCGGCACAACTGACTCGGCAAACGGCCATCACTTGCACATTTAACCTCCAAGTACTCACCACTGACGCCGCGCCAGAGTGAGGTCTCGTCTTCAGCGTCTACGCTCGCATGTTTTTGAAACACCACATCCACCTCCTTACCGATGAATTTACGCGCATAGGCGGCCGTTTTTTCTCGCGCTATTTCACGTAGGACAGCGGCACGCTCACGGCGGAGCTCAACTGGGACTTGCCTCGGCATCTGCGCCGCTACAGTTCCATTTCGGGAACTATATGGAAACACATGTAAATAACTAAACGGCAGCGCCATGAGCATGGCCCTTGTCTGTTCAAATTCAACAGCACTTTCTCCTGGAAAACCGGTTATCACATCAAAGCCAAGCCCTGCAGTGGGAAGAACTTCACGGATTACGCTTATTTTCGCTCTGAAAGAATCTGTCGTATAGGTACGCTTCATCCGTTGCAGAACTGCGTCAGATCCCGATTGAAGAGGTATGTGCAGATGCGGACACACCCGATCCGAGGTAGCAACTAATTCAATAAGCGCTGAGGTAAGCTCCTGCGGTTCGATAGAACCGAGGCGAACCCGCGCAATTGAGGTGTTCTGTAGAATCAGTGCAACAAGGCTAGCGAGATCCACCTGATTATCAAGATCTTTGCCATATTGTCCGATGTGGATTCCGGTCAAAACTACTTCGCTAAAACCAACAGCAACAAGGGTTTGGACCTGTGCCACTACGTCCGCAGGTAAAACGGAACGACTGCGTCCTCTGGCGTAGGGGATAATGCAGTAGGTACAGAAATTGTTGCATCCAGTCTGAATCTGGACAAAAGCCCGGCTGTGATGGGCAAACCCGTTAATTTTAAAGGTTGGGCAGTGCTCAGCTTCTGCAATGTCGCCTACCTGGATTGGAGATCCACCAGTTGCAAGCAAAGGCTCAAGCAACTGCTTCTCCATATTGCCGAATACGCGCACCACCCCTGCTAAACCAGAAAACATGCCAGGGCTAACCTGCGCCGCGCAACCGGTGACAAATATTCTGGCATTTGGGCAAACTCGGCGCACGCGCCGCACCAGCTTGCGTGACTGGGTATCTGTAGCCCCAGTCACGGTGCAGGTATTAATCACGACCAGATCACAATCCCGCTCAAGATCACCGACCTGAAAGCCTAGATCTTCCAGTTCTCTTTGCATAGCAGCAGACTCAAATTGATTTGCCTTGCACCCGAGGGTAAGGATAGCGGCCTTGTGCATCAACAAATCCACCCGCCACCTAGAATGGTGTCACCGCGATAAAACACCGCCGCCTGCCCGGGGGATATCCCCTCTTGAGCCGTGTCGAATTGCACCAATGCGCTCGACACATCCGGTGTTACCAAAGCATCAACCCCCTGCTGACGATATCGAATCTGGCATTGGGTTCTGATATCTTCTCCGCTGATTACATCTACTCCCCACACCACATCCCGCACATGTATTCGCTGTTGGAGCAAGTGTTTTTTTTCACCCACAATCACCTGATGGTGCTGTGCGTCCAGCCGAATTACATACAACGGCTCTGGCCAAGAGATTCCAAGACCGCGACGTTGCCCCACGGTGTAAGCATAGATCCCCTGATGTCGAGCAAGCACAGTACCGTTTACGTGAAGAATATCACCGTGAACGATATCACTTCCTAGACAATCAGGCTGTGCCTCACCTGCGTGATCCGCACGCGCCATCACTAAACGCTTGTAATCATTGTCTGGGACAAAACAAATATCCTGACTATCCTCATTACTTTCAGCACTAAGGCCAAACCGTTGCGCCGTTTGACGTACCTGTTCTTTACTCATAGCGCCAAGAGGAAAGATATAACGGGATAAGTCCATAGCGGCGATACTGAACATAAAGTAGCTCTGATCCTTGTGAAGATCTATACCGCGCGCAAGCATAAAACACCCGTCAGTATTCTGAACTCTGGCATAGTGCCCAGTTGCTAAATAACCACACCCCAGCATATCGGCTATCTCTAGCAGATAACCGAACTTGAACTCGCGGTTACAAATCACACAGGGGTTGGGAGTGTAACCAGCCAGATAAGCACTACAGAATGGCTGAACTATGCGCTGTTCAAAAGCAGCACTGCAATCAAACACCTGTAGCTCGATGCCAAGCTCAGCTGCAGCTTTGCGCGCTGACTCTTCAACTGCATCGGATTGTGACCCCAGCATAAACCTCAAGGTCACCCCGACAACAGAGTACCCTTGCTCCAGAAGCAACGCCGCTGCAACGGTGGAATCTACCCCACCGCTCAAGGCGACAAGGATCTTGTTCGGATGTTGTATTGATGCTGTCATGTTAGGGAGTCAATGGGAATGGGTTTCTATTTCGCATGAGATAACCTCACAATCATACTGCTTGAGGTCGTCAAAGACAGGACTCATGGACAGTAGTCGCTCCACTGCTACCGGGAGGTGTTTAATCACATACTCCACATCTTCTGCTGTATTATGAAAACCAAGACTTATACGCACACTGGAATTAAGGGTCATATCATCGGCATGCATAGCGCGCAACACATGTGACGCACCTTCCACCCCAGAAGTACAAGCAGAACCTGAAGAGACCGCTATCCCGAGCATATCCAACGCAAGCAACAACCCCTCCCCTTCCACATACGGGAAGGTAAGATTCAACGTATTGGGAAGGCAATTACTCCGATCGCCGTTGCGCCTTACGTGCTCCAGACGAGAACAAAGCTCCTTTTCGAGGCGATCGCGCAGAGCAGTGATGCGCGTTGCTTCAGAAACCAGATGCTCCTCAGCCCATGCGCAGGCACGCCCAAAGCCGACAATTCCGGCAACATTTTGGGTGCCGGCGCGCAAATGTCGTTCCTGATGGCCCCCGTGGATATAGGGGGAGATTTCAACTCCATCACGAACATAGAGCGCCCCTACCCCCTTAGGCCCTCCGATTTTATGCGCGGATACAGTCAATAGATCAATCGGACAGCGTTTAACATTGATGGGCAGCCGTCCTAATGCTTGTACCGCATCGGTATGGAAGCGGATCTTATGCTTTTTAGCTATGGCCGCAATTTCTTCAATCGGAAACACGGTACCAGTCTCGTTATTGGCCCACATAAGCGAGATGAGAATCGTTTCTGAATTGATGGCTGCTTCAACAGCGGCAGGATCAATGGCTCCATTACTGTCGACCTGGATGTAGGTCACGCGCCCGCCGCGCTCCTCAAAGTAACGGCACGTATCCAGAATTGCTGGATGTTCTACCATCGACGTAATAATGTGGTTCCCCTTGCTCTGCAAGGCATCAACACTGCCTAAAAGGGCAAAATTATCCCCCTCAGAGCCACAGCTGGTAAAAATAATCTCGTGAGGTTGCGCATGCAGCAAACTGGCAACCTGTGCACGCGCCTGCTGCAACATTGCTTTGCTCTGGCGCCCAGCCCAATGGATGCTTGACGGATTGCCAAACTCGGCACGCAAACACGGCAGCATAGCTTCGACAACTTCTGCGTGCAACGGAGTAGTAGCATTATTGTCCAGATATACCTGACGCAAAACAACCTCCACTCGGCGCGTTGGCCGAATTCCTTAAAAATTAACACCTTGATACCGGCAGAATACAGTTTAGAGCCCAATTTTAATTATCGGCACACATAAAAGCGTAAACATCTTTTCATTGCTCCTTCAACGCAATGAATTCGTTATGTTTTTTTGCTCTTCCCATAAGATCTTTTAAAGAAATTTGGGCTAAAAAACTTCTAATTTTTTCGCCCAGTTCATTCCAGACTGGATGCATAAAACATTCAGGTTGGCGCAGGCAAACAGACTGGTTGTCAGCACACGCTGCTGGAGCAATGGTTTCATCAACACTTTCTATTATCTGCTCCAGACTTATATCTGCGGCATCACGCGAAAGAACGTACCCACCGCCAGGGCCGCGTACGCTCTTTACTAGTTCACTACGGCGCAAACACGCGAACAACTGCTCTAAATATGGCAGGGAAATATCTTCTATTTCAGATATTTCCCGAATTGATACCGGCTTATCATCGTGCTGAGTTGCTAGACGAACCAGCGCCCGAATGGCATACAACGACCGCTTGGAAAAACGCATAATGTACCCCTTGAAGTAGTATTAGTTTCTTTGAACGCAACGCATTGCCTGCTCGATTATCCGTTATCTCCCCAACTCTTTCTCCAGTTCGCGCAGTCGCTGCTCCAGCGTATGCATCTTAGCCATAAGATGGGCTGTATTTTTCCCCTGCACGTCGGGTATTTTACCATGCTCCAGATCTAGACGTTCTGCGTGCGCCCCGTCTTTATGTTTAGACACATTTACAACCACCTTCGCTGGAATTCCCACCACTGTGGCATTCTCAGGCACCGGCTTTACTACAACCGAATTTGAGCCTATTTTACTTCCATCTGCGACAAAAAATGGCCCCAAGATTTTAGCGCCAGCGCCCACGACAACATTATTCCCCAGGGTTGGATGACGTTTTTCCTTGGCCCATGAGGTTCCACCCAAGGTAACCCCGTGATAAACAGTACAATTTTCACCTATCTCAGCAGTTTCCCCAATGACAACCCCCATACCGTGATCGATAAAAAATCCGCGCCCTATTTTTGCCCCAGGATGAATCTCAATCCCTGTTACGAGGCGGGTAAAATGGGAAAGCGTTCGCGCCAGCAAAAACAATCTCTTCTTCCATAGCCAATGAGAAACCTTATGAAATTGCAGCGCATGAAAACCCGGATAACAGATGAGAATCTCCAGAACAGAACGCACTGCTGGGTCTCGGTCAAATACAACTTGGATATCTTCTTTAATTCGGCTAAACATGTATGCTTATATCTCCTGATCCCCTGATGTTTCCATGACTAAAATTATTTATTACACAACGATATATCATCTTATATTGTTCCTAAACTCCGCCAAGCACATCAGTATATTCAAAGATATTCTTGGCCACGTTGGTACTTATAGGCTTAATGGCAACCTAGAGTGAATACAGGAAATTGAATATATAGCATTCCATACTCGTTCAATCAACTATCTTGGGCTCAAGACAGTTACAAAAAGAGGCGATATGCGGGATTGTCCGTCTCATCTATATACACATAACCAAGACAGTCTAGAATCTCATTAACTTGATCCCGCTGGGCATCCGGCAACTCGAGCCCAACAAGAACACGCCCAAAACATCCCCCTTGACTGCGGTAGTGAAAAAGCGAGATATTCCATGTCGAGCCAAGTGCGGCCAGAAACCTGCTCAATGCGCCCGGGCGTTCGGGAAACCAAAACCGGTAGAGCAGTTCATTCTGAATCTGCGGACAACGTCCCCCTACCATGTAACGCACATGCGTTTTAGCTAGTTCATTATCCGTTATATCCAGACTTTTATAGTCGTGCCGCAAAAGTTGTTGATAGAAGTCTTTACGCTCATCCGTATGGAACGTGGATATTCCTACAAATATGCACGCCTCGCTACAATCATAGCGCCGATAGTTAAACTCAGTTATGTTGCGTTCTGCAACAATGCTGGTACAAAAATTACGCAACGTGCCGGGCTGCTCTGGGATATTTACCGCAAAAAGAGCCTCTTCGTGTTCACCGATGCGGGCACGCTCTGCCACATAACGTAGACGATCAAAGTTCATGTTAGCACCAGAATTTATCGCTACCAGATGCTGCCCCTGCAGATTATGTTGTTGCACATATTTTTTCAGCCCCGCAACAGCCAGAGCACCCGCAGGCTCGACAATAGAGCGAGTTTCCTGGTATATAGCCCGAATAGAGCTACAGATTTCATCGGTGGTAACCAGCACCATTTCATCTACGTACTTATGGCACAACTTAAAAGTCTTATGCCCGACGTCTCTGACTGCGACACCATCGGCAAATATCCCCACCTGTTTTTGATGCACCGGCGCCCCGGCTTCCATTGAGCGAGTCATAGCGCAGCTATCCTCTGGCTCCACGCCGATAATTTTCACCTTGGGGTTTACCGCCTTCATATAAGCCGCAATGCCAGCCATAAGACCACCGCCGCCAACCGGAACAAAGATCGCATCTAACGTACCTGCACTCTGGCGCAAAATTTCGTCTGCTACGGTACCTTGTCCTGCGATAACATAATCATCATCAAAAGGATGGATATACACCATGCCACTCCCGTCCAGGATAGTTGCACAGTGCGCAGCAGCTTCTGAGTAATTGTCTCCATACAAAACAACTTCAGCTCCCAAGCTACGTACCGCTTCAACCTTGATTGCTGGAGTGGTTACCGGCATAACGATAATTGCTTTTATCCCAAGCTGACGTGCAGAAAAAGCCACCCCTTGCGCGTGGTTTCCTGCTGAAGCTGCGATAACTCCTCGGCTCTGCTCTTCTGGACTCAGGTGAGCAATGCTATTGTATGCTCCTCGCAGTTTAAAAGAAAAAATCGGCTGCAAGTCTTCGCGTTTAAGAAAAATGTTATTTTTAAGTTTATCACTTAACTTAATCGCTTTATCCAAGGGGGTTTCCACGGCGGCACCATAAACTCTAGAGGTTAAAATACGCTTCAATACTGCCTGCATCTGGTGTTTCCCCCATATAATGATAAGTAGAATAAGCATATGCGCAAGAATATACCTGTGTCTGACTGCGCACTTTGTATCATGCAAATCGGGCTAAAATCAATCAAAGGCGCAAAAGTTGCTGTAAAGGCACACCTATTAATTGGGGATAAAACAGCGTTCAGCTATCGACAATTGTATACAATTTGATTTATACTACAGTTTGTCAAGCTTGGTTGGAAGGGGAGGATATCCCCCCCGATATTGTTCAATAGAATCGTTATTTCAATTCAATGTGAAGGAGAACACGAATGTCTGAATTCAAGTATCAGGATCCATTTCCATTGGGGCAAGACAAAACTCAATACCGACTACTTACTAAAGACTATGTCAGCACTGCAACGTTCGAGGGTGAAGAAGTACTGAAGGTTGATCCAGAGGGTCTGGCTTTTCTGTCCAACCAAGCTTTTCGAGAGGTAAACTTTCTTTTGCGCCCAGCGCATAATGATAAAGTTGCGGCAATCCTGAAAGATCCGCAAGCATCTGCCAACGATCGCGGCGTCGCCATGGCGATGCTACAGAACGCTGTGGTCTCAGCTAAATTTGAGCTGCCATTTTGCCAGGACACTGGTACTGCAACGGTTCTGGGCAAAAAAGGACAGAACGTCTGGACTGGCGGCAACGATGCAGAGCAGCTGTCGGCTGGTGTGTACAAAACCTACACCGAAGAGAACCTGCGCTACTCCCAGAATGCCGCACTCAATATGTATGACGAAGTAAATACCAAGTGCAATCTACCAGCTCAGATCGACCTCATGGCTACTGAAGGCAATGAATATAAGTTTCTATTCGTTGTAAAGGGTGGTGGTAGTGCCAACAAAAGCTACCTCTACCAAGAAACCAAAGCCACTATTAACAAAAATTCTTTAGTGGACTGGCTTGTTGGTAAGATGAAATCATTGGGTACCGCAGCCTGTCCGCCGTACCACATCGCATTCTGCATCGGCGGTACCAGTGCCGAGACCTGCCTCAAAACCGCTAAACTCGCCTCCGCTGGGTACCTTGATGAGCTCCCCACGGAAGGTAATGAGCTCGGACAGTCTTTCAGGGATGTGGAATTAGAGAAAGCGCTGCAGAAACGCGCTGAAGAGCTTGGCATTGGCGCGCAGTTTGGGGGGAAATACTTTTCCCACGATATCCGAGTAGTGCGCAGCAGTCGTCACGGCGCGTCCTGCCCCATCGGCCTTGCAGTTTCATGTTCGGCGGATCGCAACATCAAGGCCAAAATCAACAAAGAGGGGATCTGGCTGGAGCAGATGGACGACAATCCTGCGCGCCTAATGCCTAAAGAGCGGAGTGGTCAACGCCCCGAGGTGATAAAAATCGACCTCAACCGCCCGATGGACGAAGTACGGGCAGAGCTCTCCAAATACCCTATTAAAACCCAACTGTCCTTAAACGGAACCATCATCGTAGGACGCGATATAGCCCATGCGCGCTTCCGCGAAATCATCGAGCGTGGTGAGGAGTTGCCTCAATACCTGAAGGATTACCCCATTTACTACGCCGGCCCGGCAAAAACACCGGCAGGCAAGCCCTCAGGCTCCTTTGGCCCGACCACCGCATCACGCATGGATCCGTATGTCGATATGCTTCAGTCACGCGGTGCATCCATGATCATGATCGCCAAAGGAAACCGCTCTCAGCAGGTAACCGATTCCTGCAAGAAATATGGTGGTTTCTATCTTGGCTCTATCGGAGGCCCGGCAGCTGCGCTGGCAGAATACAATATCAAGAGTGTCGAATGTCTGGACTTTGAAGAACTCGGCATGGAGGCAGTATGGAAAATTGAAGTTGTAGATTTCCCTGCATTCATCCTAGTTGACGATAAAGGAAATGACTTCTTCAAGGAACTTGGCATCTAACCCCCTAAGATAGGGAAGTGCAAGTTTGATCTTAAGGCAGCCGCCGGAATCTTCCAACGGCTGCCTTTTTAATGTACAAATTGTGAATGCGTATTCATGCAGCGCATATTAAAAAGCCCTGTTTCAGAGGAGGCACAAGGCTTATTTTCAGAAACTAAGGCAATTTAGTTGCGGGAAACAACAATTACTTTATCCAAGATATATCTCCACAGCCATGGCGTAACACCTCAATTTTATCATCAAGCAGGCTTATGACTGTAGATGGATCTCCACTTAGCTTCCCACCATCTATCACCATGTCTAGCAGTCCTCCAAGATCATCCTCGATAAGGCTGGGGTCTTCATAGGTCTGTTGCTGGGTAATATTCACACTTGTGGTCACTAACGGATGCTCAAGCAGACGGACTATCTCTAACACAATATTATTATCTGGGATTCTTACCCCCACAGTACGCTGCCGCGTTACCAACAACTCCGGCACTTCGCGTGTTGCTTCAAGGACAAAC
>CAYPNO010000083.1:0-9235 GCA_964411865.1 uncultured Desulfuromonas sp.
ATCAGCATAATTACTGAGCGATTTAATAGCATAGAGGTTTATGTTGGGTTCCAATAGTGGTCTTGTACTTGAAAAGCGCGGCTCAACAGGTTATAAACGGGGTTTAAAAATTCTACGTCATTAACTTAATCAGGAGGAATAATTATTATGGTTTCAACAGCTTATGCAATGGGTGGTAGTGCAGCACAGGGTGGTCAGCAGGGCTACGAGGGAATCGTCATGCTGGTTCTCATGTTTGCGATTTTCTATTTTCTGCTTATTCGTCCACAGCAGAAACGCGCCAAGCAGCACCGTAAATTGATTGAATCCCTTAAATCCGGCGACAATGTCATTACCGCCGGAGGTATTCATGGCAAGATTGTGACAGTGCAGGATGATGTGATTACCCTGGAGGTGGACAAAGGGATTAAATTGAAAGTTAACCGGTCCTCTGTCTCCGCAGCTCCGGCACAGAGCGAGTAGGCTATTCATTTTATCCTTTATGCGCTTAAACGCATAAAAGGAGCGCAACAGGTTTTGTCCGGGGTATTACGCGCCCCACAGACTTCTTGAAGGGAGTGGAGTTGAGATATGACGAACAGCATTAAATTGCGGGGGGTGCTAGTATTATTTAGCCTGCTAATAGCCCTCGCCTCACTGGCACCTACGGTGATGAAAGATCGTCTGCCCATGTGGTGGCAAAGTCTCTTTGACCCAATCCATTTGGGGTTAGACCTTCAGGGAGGTATGCACCTGGTATTAGGTGTTGAAGTTGATGAAGCTGTTGCGAGTCGTCTTGACAGTATTATAGAAGAGACAGAGACGCTTCTTAACGACCAAGACATAATTTTTAAGGCGGTAGACCGTTACGATGGCGAGCGCTTGAAAGTTACCGTATATGACGCCGAGGCAGGCAAAGAAGTAGATGCACTCATGCGTGAACGTTTCCCTTCTCTTCAGCCTATGACCATTGCTCCTGTGTCGGGCTATATCGAGAAGAACTATCGCTTTAGTGATAAGGAAATTGCCCAGATAGAAGACTTTGCTGTGCGCCAGGCCCTTGAAACCATGCGGAATCGTGTGGATCAGTTTGGGGTAAGTGAGCCGGTTCTTCAACGCCAATCTGAGAATCGCATTCTCATTCAGCTTCCAGGGGTTAAAGATCCGCAAAGAGCTATCGATTTACTCGGCAAGACGGCACAGTTGCAATTCAAGATGGTTGTTGAGGATGCCGATATCGAAGCAGCCAAGTCTGGCATATTAAAGCCGGGGACGTCCCTGCTGTATGAACGCAATGTGGATGCGCGCACCGGCCAAGTAACCGAGCGCCCCATTGTGGTAACGGACCGGGCCGCTCTGACTGGTGATTTGCTTGCCGACGCGCAGGTGCGTATCGACACGCGTTACAACGACCCATATGTATCGATAGACTTTAACTCAGCCGGGGCACAGCGCTTTGACCAGATAACCGCAGCGAATGTGGGCAATCGTATGGCCATTGTACTGGATGATACGGTCTATTCAGCTCCGGTTATACGAGAGCGTATCTCCGGTGGTAGTGCGCAGATAAGTGGCTCATTTTCTGAGCAGGAGGCTACAGATCTTGCCATTGTCCTGCGTGCTGGATCGCTGCCGGCGCCGGTCAACATTTTGGAAAATAGAACCGTTGGCCCTTCGCTCGGGCACGACTCCATCGAACAAGGGATCAACTCGGTTCTGATAGGTGCGGGGCTAGTTATTGCGATGATGCTGGTTTACTATCGCGCCTCCGGTGTGGTGGCCAATATCGCCCTGATTCTTAACATGATTTTTATTATGGCGATGCTGGGGATGTTTAAGGCTACTTTGACCTTGCCGGGAATCGCAGGCATCGTCCTCACCATAGGGATGGCGGTTGATGCCAACGTACTTATTTTCGAACGTATTCGTGAGGAACTACGCAACGGTAAGTCCGCGCGCATAGCCATCGATTCTGGGTATTCCAAAGCTTTTATCACTATTGTGGATGCGAACGTAACCACATTAATCGCGGCGCTGGTTCTGTTCCAATTCGGAACTGGGCCGGTCAAGGGATTTGCGGTGACCCTTTCAGTAGGGATTCTGGCTTCCATGTTTACCGCGATATTTGTTTCACGCCTGATTTTCGATTTCTTCCTGGATGTACGTGGTGTCCGGAAGATCAGCATATAGAAGGAGCAACTGATGGAGTTGATCAAACCCGATGTAAATATTGACTTTGTAGGTAAACGTCGGTATGCGGCTGTGTTGTCGGTTGTCCTTATTCTGGTCGGACTTGCTGCTCTGGTTATGCGTGGCGGCCCCAACTACGGGGTCGATTTTGCTGGCGGCACCGTGGCTCAGGTCCGTTTTAGTAGTCCCACTGATGCTTCTGCGTTAAAAGAGATCCTGGTTCCCGAGGTGTTATCCTCTGCTATGATTCAGCGTTTTGGGGATGAACAGAGTGAGTTCTTGATTCGAGCGGAGGAAACAGATGATGGCCTGCAGGGGCTGCGCACGGTGTTGATGCAGAAACTGGAAGAGAAATACGGTGCCGGCAACGTGGAACTGCGTCGGATTGAGATGGTTGGGCCTCAGGTAGGTAAAGATCTGCGCCAAAAAGGGCTTTTGGCTATTGTATACGCAATGATTGGTATTCTTGTTTATATAAGCTGGCGTTTCGAACTGCGCTTTGCCGTGGGTGCCGTTGTCGCGTTGATCCACGATGTGCTTATTACCTTTGGGATTTTTTCATTATTTGACAAAGAGATTGGCCTGCCTGTGGTCGCTGCATTTCTGGCCATTGTTGGTTACTCACTTAACGATACCATTATTGTCTACGACCGTATTCGGGAGAATCGCGGCCGCTACCATGACAAAGATTTTCCCTATCTTATCAATCGCAGTATCAACGACACATTGTCGCGTACTATTCTCACGTCTACCACAACCATGCTGGTGGTGTTATCTCTGTTTATCTTCGGCGGTGCAGTGATTAACGATTTCGCCTTCGCCCTGCTTATTGGCATTATGGTAGGTACCTATTCTTCTATCTTTGTCGCGAGCTCGATATTGCTATTATGGGACAAGGTCTATGTAAAAAAGGCTTAGTTGTAAGCAACAGCATGATAAACACGCTGCTGGCATAAGTTGAGTTATATTCAGGGCCGTGATTTGCTTGCGGCCCTGTTTCTATTTGTAGGAGAAGTTTGTGGCAGCAAAATCAGAGGTATCTCAATTTATGCCTATGCGTGCCCATACCGAGCGTGAGTGGCTCCAACGCATGTTCCCCTCGGTTACACCAGTGGCCACAACGGCGTACGCGACCCAAAGATTTAGCTCTTTGCGGGTCAGTACTTTGCAAGCAAAGCTGCTGGCACTGAGGGGGATAGTGGAACAGGAACAGGCCCAAGCTTTCTTGTATGCCCGCCTGAAGGATATTCCTGATCCGCTGCTGTTGCCTGATATGCCAAAGGCAGTGGAACGCTTACTCCGCGCTATCGATGCTGGAGAGTATATCTCCATTCACGGAGATTACGATGTGGATGGAATCAGTGCTACCGCGCTTTTATCTTCTGCGCTGGAGCATTTTGGAGCTAGAGTTACCTATAATATTCCCCTACGTCAGCGTGATGGATACGGGTTAAATGCTGCCGCAATGGAGCTGGATGCGGCTGCAGGAGTGAGTCTGATTATTTCTGTTGATTGTGGCATCTGCGCGCTTGAAGAGGCTCAATTAGCACAGAATCTTGGTATTGATCTTATTATTACCGACCACCACCAACCCGGGCCTAAGTTGCCGTCAGCCTTTGCGTGTATAAATCCATGGTTGCCTGAATCGGAATATCCATATGTTCCTTTATGTGGTGCCGGAATCGCATTCATGCTGGTAGTAGGGCTGTCTAGTAAGTTACGGCGGCGGAAAGCGTTCGATACCTCTACTTTTGATATTCGGATGCTGCTCGACCTTGTAACCTTAGCCACAATTGCGGATATAGTCCCGTTGACAGGGGTGAATCGCATTCTAGTCAGAACCGGATTACCCCTATTAGAGGGAGATCACCGCCCTGGGATAACCCGCCTGCGTGAAGTAGCTGGGGTAACAACGGTCAATGCCGGAGTGGTGGGGTTTCGCCTTGCCCCGCGTTTGAACGCAGCTGGCCGCCTCGAAGATGCTGCTGCTGGAGTTGAATTGCTGCTAAGCCCTGATTTGCACCATGCTCAAGCCATTGCTGCTGAACTTGAACGCTGTAATACTGAGCGCCGTGAGATTGAAGCGTCGACCTTGCGCCATGCCCTAGAACGGATTAGCGGCGAGCTATCTAATTCACGGCGTACCATCGTATTGGCAGATTCCAGTTGGCACTCAGGGGTGATAGGTATTGTAGCTAGTCGTCTGGTTGAGCAGTTTCACCGTCCAGTGATTTTGATCGCCATAGATGCACAAACCGGGATAGGCAAAGGCTCCGGACGCTCGATCCGTGGCTTTAATTTGTATCAGGCATTGCAGAACTGTGATAATTGGTTGCATGGGTATGGCGGACATGAGATGGCGGCGGGGCTTAACATAGATCCGGCAGACGTCGATAACTTTGCACATGCACTTGAAGGATATGCGCTGGAACAACTACAGCCGGAAGATTTAAAGCCGCGTATCACCTACGATTTGCCTTTACCCCTAGATGAGATAACCGCTCAGTTGCATGCAGAGCTTCAGCTCCTCGCACCGTTCGGGATGGGGAATCCAGAGCCGGTGTTTATAAGCACAGATTTGCATGTACAGCAGGCAAGTGTAGTTGGCGGAGGGCATTTGCGTTTTAGGGTTCAAAGCGGTGGTTGCAGCCTCCCATGTATCGGATTTGGGCTGGCACACAAGTTAGATGTTTTACAGGGGCGCGTCGATGTTCTATATCAAGTAGATACCAATACCTGGCAGGGGCGTACATCATTACAACTTAAGGTGAAAGATATACGCCCCTGCTTGGATTGAGCGGAAGTTCTTACGTTTCTAGCGGCCTTCTACATAGGGATGATCTGATAGATCCAGGAAGAAATCTTTCCAAATTGGTTAGTAAAGAGAAGGACACCAACCGTAACCATCAGAACACCAGTGAGGATTTCCATCAAGCGAATATGGGTTTTGAAGCGGTTGAAAAACTCCAAGAACTTGTGAAATAGCAGGCCGGCTAGCATGAACGGAATCCCTAATCCAGCAGAGTAGGTTGTCAGCAGCGCGATACCGTGCATGGTGTCAGTTGAGGTGCCAGCAGCTAAGGCGAGGATAGTGCCCAAAATAGGACCAATGCATGGTGTCCAGCCAGCGGCGAAGGCTAACCCCACCAGGAAACTACCTAGGTAGCCGCTGGGTTTACTTTTTATATTAACCCGTTTATCCTGCATCAACATGCTGAAGCGAAAAATGCCAGTCATATGTACGCCGAAGGCAAACACTAGCACCCCGCCGACACGCTGCAGCCAAAGCAGTCCTTCATCTAGAGCGGTCTGAACTGAGCCCGAAAGGAGTCCAGCCGCAGCACCTAGTAGAATAAACACGGTAGAAAATCCACATACAAAGGCAAAAGAGTGACTCATTACGCGCCAACGTACCTGCGAACTTTGGTGCTCCTGCTTCAGATCTGCAAACGAGACTCCAGTAATGTAGGCCATAAAAGACGGTATAAGAGGCAGAACGCAGGGGGAAAAAAACGATAATAGTCCGGCGCTGAATGCGATCCAGTGGGTTATGTCTGCGCTAGGGGTAAACATAGGTATTTATAAAATCTCCTGCATGGCTAGGGTTTGTAAGATTTTTAACTCAGAGCATGTTTGGCTATGTACTCTTTAAGGGTATCAGTGTCTGCGTCAATCCGCTCACAGCGTTTAGGGCGCTGTTCGATGTCACGTAGTGACTCCGGTCGCGGCGGATCTATCCCGATGGCACGGCGTACGGCGTCTGCAAATTTTGCGGGGTGTGCCGTCGCCAGACATATCATGGGCCTAGCTTCGCAACGTAGTTTCTGCGCGGCGGCGACCCCGACAGCGGTGTGAGGATCGAGAATATAGCCGGTATCGGTATAGAAGTTTTTCATCATTTGCAGGGTGGTATCTGTATCAACGGTCAGAGTGTTGAAGTTTGTGTGCACCTGTTGTTGCTGCGCGGCGTCAAAGCTCAGGGCGTGTTTGATCTTGAAGGTATTCATTGTCCTGACCAAGGCAGCGCTATCTGAGCCAAGCAAATAGTAGAGGTAGCGCTCAAAGTTGCTAGCCACTTGGATATCCATGGAGGGTGACAGGGTTTCAACTACATTGCCGATCGAATAATCCCCTGTGGCAACAAAGCGCGACAGGATATTATTTTCATTGGTGGCCAGTACTAGTTGCCCTATCGGTAGTCCCATCTGTTTAGCTACGTAGCCAGCAAAAATATCTCCGAAGTTTCCTGTAGGGACAGAGAAGTCCACTTGGGTTGCTTCATCTGACGTAGTCCTGCTCCAAGCGTAGAAGTAATACACAATCTGCGCGAGCACGCGGGCCCAGTTTATCGAGTTGACCGCCCCCAGAGCGTGCTGCTGTTTAAACACAAGATCCCCAAAAATCTCTTTGATAATGCGCTGTCCGTCATCGAAGTTACCCTCAATCGCTAGGTTGAAGACATTTGCATCGGTGACTGTGGTCATCTGTAATTCCTGCACCACAGAAACCTTGCCGTGCGGATGAAGGATAAAGATATTTATATTCTGCTTGCCCTTAACGCCATAGATGGCCGCACTGCCGGTGTCTCCAGAGGTGGCTCCGATGATATTCATGTGGGTGTCACGTTGCTCAAGCAGGTACTCAAACAGATTCCCCAGAAACTGTAGTGCAACATCCTTAAACGCTAGAGTAGGGCCGTGGAAGAGTTCCAGAATATGGATATCGCCAAACTGTTGCAGCGGCGTGATCTGTGGGTGGGTAAACTTACAATATGAGCGCTCGATTATATTCCTCAGATCAACCGTTGGGATTTCGTCTCCCACAAACTTGGATATGATATTACATGCAATCTCCACATATTCCATGGAGCGAAAACTGTGCAGTTCCTGAGTTGATATGGTCGGAATATATTCAGGTAAAAGTAACCCGCCATCAGTGGCGAGACCCATCATTACTGCATCGGAAAAAGTTAGACCGCTAACGCCGCCTCTGGTGCTCTTATAGCGCATGCCAGAACCTCCTGCTAAGAAGTAGTGCTGTAAATGGATGAATGTATCTAAAAGAGAGAGTCACTTGATGTGGGCTGTATGAAGCAAAAAAAGTTGCCGGATTGTAACAGGGATATGTTGAATTTGAAAGGGTATCAAGCGCGGAGTTGAAAACGCTCAGTTGCGCTGAAACTGTTGTGGGTTAACGTAGTGCGCCCCTTCCTGGCATACTGCGGGAAGGGGCGCACTGGTAGTTATGGGATGTTTAATTACGCATTGTTTTTATGTACTTCTTGTACGTATGGCTGCTGGGCATCAACTACGGCCACGGCTGCGAGGTTTACAATGTCATTGACATCGTCACCACGTTGAAGAATGTGAACCGGTTTCTTCACCCCCATGAGAATTGGTCCGACGGCCTCAGCGCCACCGAGTTTGTTAAGCAGCTTATACGCTATGTTACCCGCGTCTAAGTCGGGGAAGATTAGAACATTGGCATTACCCTTGATGGCGGAGAACGGATACTGTCGCTCAGTTAGGTCGGGATCAAAAGCTACGTTGGCCTGCATTTCACCTTCGATAATCAGTTCCGGTGCCCACTCCTTCACCAACTGCGTAGCTTTGCGTATTTTGGTGGTGTAGGGGTGATTTACGCTGCCAAAGTTCGAGAAAGAAAGCATGGCGATGCGTGGTTCAACATCGAAATGACGTGCCTTGTTGGCGGCCAAGATGGCAATTTCCGCGAGTTCCTCGGCACTGGGATCGATGGAAACAGTGGTGTCAGCACAGAAGACCACACGGTTTTTAAACGCGAGCATATACAGGCCATGAACCCCCATAATATCCTGCTGCTTACCGATAATCTCCAGCGTTGGACGGATAGTTTCGGGATAATGATGATTTATGCCTGAAAGCATAGCATCCGCGTCGCCCATGTGAACCATCATGGCGCCGAAATAATTGTGCTCATGCCCCATGATGCGTACGGCCTCTGCCGGAGTCACCCCTTTGCGTTGGCGCAGACGGAAGAATTCATCTGCGTATTTGCGCGTGTTGGGGTTATCTTGAGGATCGATAATTTGCACACCATGTAGATCTAGCCCGAGGCGGCGAATATTATTGATAATTTCTTTCTCATGTCCGATCAGGATAGGGATGGCGATACGCTCATCTACGAGCACCTGAGCGGCGCGCAGAATCTTATCGTGGTCACCCTCAGGGAACACAATCCGCTTCCGGCAGGCTTTAGCTTTGTTAATTATGGTGCGCATGATCTCTTTAGAACGCCCCTGCAGCGCTTCGAGAGACTCGGTGTACTTGACCATATCCTCGATGGGGGTTTGTGCCACGCCGCTATCAATTGCCGCCTGCGCCACCGCTGGAGCCACACGGAGTAAAACCCGCGGATCAAACGGTTTAGGGATGAGGTAGTCACGCCCGAATGAAAACTTGGTGTTGCCGTAGGCTTTAATGACTGAATCCGGCACATCTTCCTTCGCTAGGTTAGCCAGAGCCTTGACCGCAGCCATTTTCATTTCATCGTTAATGGCCGTTGCATGAGTGTCAAGCGCTCCACGGAATAAAAAGGGAAAACACAGGACGTTATTCACCTGGTTTGGAAAATCACTCCGTCCGGTTCCCATAATAACATCATCACGCACCTTGAACGCTTCACTCGGGAGAATCTCTGGATCAGGGTTAGCCATGGCAAAGATGATGGGGTTAGGTGCCATGCTGGCGACCATTGCTGGAGTAACTACATCTTTGGCCGAAACGCCGAAGAACACATCTGCCCCTTGCATGGCTTCTTCAAGGGTGCGCACCTTTTCTTCTGTCGCCAGACGTTCTTTATAAGGGTTCATCCCTTCGGTGCGGCCCTTATAGATAACCCCTTTGCTGTCGCATAGGATCATGTTTTTAATGTTGGCTCCGAGGGTTATGGCCATATTCGCACATGCAACACCAGCTGCGCCGGCGCCATTTACTACGATGCGCGCATCTTTTATATCTTTGGCGATAATCTCAAGAGCATTTATTAAGCCAGCGTTAGCTATGATGGCGGTACCGTGCTGGTCATC
>CAYPNO010000084.1:0-9211 GCA_964411865.1 uncultured Desulfuromonas sp.
TTCACGCATCAGCGGTTGCTGCGGTATTTCCATGACTTGGCCAACGGCTGCCCCCCCGACGTCTTCCCGGGCGACGACACGGCGATACCGAATCTCGTCCTTTCCTACCGCAAGGAACTGATGGCTGGCGAACCGCTCGAGAAGAAGAAGGATGAGGCTCAACCTGCGCCAACAAAAGCTGCAACGAATGAGTCAGAACCAGTAGAGGCAGCTTCTGCTGTTGAAAAAACACCTGACGCAGACTGATGTCTGAGCAGATGCGTGTTCTCTCTGTGTCAACTCCAGCGCAGGTACGTGCGCAAATGGAATTGATCGGTGTTGATCCCAGTGGGATTCTGCGCATGATTGGGAAGGCAGCACAGCGGAATATTTTGCTGCACAGGGTTTCCTGTGGCGCCGCCAATATTCTCAAACAGGAGATGCTCTCTCTTGGAGGTGATGCTGCGGTGGCGCGTGGTACCGTGTGTTGCGATGTTCCCCATTCAGATGTGATGTTGATGGGAACATCGCGACAACTATATGCACTCTCCAAGCGCTTGGCAGCACAGCCTTTTGGCCTCAGAGAGATGGGGCAACAGTTGGTCACCGTCCTTGAACGCCATGGGCGTACATCTCACCAACTGCTGGGCAAAGGGGCAACGTTGGATCTTAGTCGCCCGTGTGTTATGGGCATTCTAAATGCTACCCCAGACTCGTTTCATGATGGGGGTACATGCGCTGATCTGGACGCTTTGCTCCGCCGTGCGGCAGAGCAAGTTCGGGGAGGGGCTGATCTTCTCGATGTCGGAGGTGAAAGTACTCGACCTGGTGCGCCACAGATTTCTCAAGATGTGGAGCTCGAACGGATTCTGCCGCTTGTTGAGGCGTTAAGACGTGAGTTTGACCTCCCCGTATCGATTGATACCAGTAAAGCTGAAGTGGCGCGCTTAAGTTTAGAATGTGGAGCTGCTTTCGTGAATGATATCAGCGGCCTTACCTTTGATCCGCACATGGCTGAGGTGGTAGCTAAGGGTGAGGCTGGGGTGTTTATTATGCATACTCCTGCGCGCCCTGAGGTTATGCAAAAGCATACTAGTTATACCGACTTAATGACGGAGGTTGTTGAAAGTCTCAAGACTTCTGTAGCATGGGCTCAAGAGGCCGGAGTAGCCTCCGATGCCATCGCCCTCGATCCCGGTATAGGGTTCGGCAAGAATCTAAGCGGTAATCTCACCCTCATCCAACGTTTGCAAGAGATAACGGACCTGGGCTATCCGGTGTTGCTTGGGACGTCCAGAAAAGGCTTTATCGGCCACGTGCTCAAGCAACCACAGCCATCCCAACGCTTGGCTGGCTCTTTAGCAACCATTGTTCTTGGTCTGGCACATGGGGCGCGAATTTTCAGGGTTCACGATGTTGAACCAAGCAGGCAGGCGTTGGACATGGCATGGGCTGTATGCACTAACGAATAAACCTGCAGGACTTACATAGAAGGTGGATATGGGCGAGCTAGAGGAACTTCTTAAAAACACCAGGTGGTTGTTGGATGCTCTGGATGTGGCCCTCGTCGCCTTTATTATTTACCGGATTATTCTCCTCATAAAAGGAACCCGTGCGGTGCAGATGGTTGTCGGCATGGCGGTGGTTCTCGCTGTTTATGTGGTCTCCTCTTTAGCCAACCTCTACACTCTTCAGTGGCTACTTGACAATTTCCTCACTTCGATTGTGTTGGTTATTGTGGTTATTTTTCAGAACGATATTCGCCGAGTCCTTATGCATATGGGGCGAAACCCATTTTTTGCCGATGTTACCTATAGCGAAGAATCTAAAATAATAGATGAACTGGTTACGGTAACCGTAAGCCTAGCGAGCAAAAAAATCGGGGCCTTGGTGGTTATTGAGCGTGAAACCGGCCTGAAAAATTTTCTTGAAATAGGGGTAGAGATAGACGCGAAAGTATCCTCGGATCTTATCTCTGCGATATTTCTACCGCTCTCTCCGTTGCACGATGGTGCTCTTATTCTGCAGAATGGTCGACTTAAGCAGGCTGGCTGTTTTTTGCCTTTATCACAAAATCCAGATATCAGCAAGACTCTAGGTACCCGCCACCGAGCGGCTATAGGCTTGACTGAATTGGTCGATGCCGTGGTAGTAGTCGTATCAGAAGAAACAGGTAAAATATCTGTAGCAGTTGGAGGGCGCATGACCCGTGGTCTGGATTCTACTTCGCTGCGGCGAATTTTAGTGCGTTTGCTTGATCAGTCACAAACTAGGCGTAAGAGGTGAGTTAATGATGGAACGTATTTTGACAAACTGGCCCATCAAACTTCTCTCGCTGGCATTTGCGATTATGTTGTGGCTGCTTGTCATGGGTGAGCAGAACACTGAAGTTGGTTATACAGTTTCCCTTGAGATCAAAAATGTACCCAAGGGATTGATTATAGCTAGCGAGGTGCCTGGGCGTATCGATGTGCGCTTAGCTGGATCACGCACGCTGCTGGCTAACATTCAAGGCTCTGATCTGGGAATTTCAGTGGATTTGCAGGACGCCAAGCCTGGCATTACCACCTTTCGCAGCTTGGACGAACGTTTAAACCTTCCTCGGTCAGTGGTGGTCAGTCGGCTGTCCCCTTCGTACGTGGATATAAAGCTTGAGCGTGTTGTGAAGAGAGAAGTTCCGCTGCGCGTTGTGTTCGGCGGAATTCCTGCCGCAGGTTACAGCCTTGAAAAGGTTCTGGCAGCGCCGGATTTGATTGAGGTTGAGGGGGCAGAGAGTGAGATGAGGCGGGTGACCGAAGTTGAGACGGAGATTGTCGATATAGAAGGTTTGAAGACCAGCTTTTCCTTGACCGTTCCTATCAATTACACGGGTATTTATACTCGTTTGGTTAAGATTAAAACAGCGGATGTGCAGGTGCTTATACATAAAATTCCGGAGATAGAACAGACTTTAGATCTCAACGATTCTATAGTTTCTCCCCAAGATTCCAAGTAATTTGTTTTTCAACTTCGTTGAATACTTAACTCATCTGACGATATACTGAGGATAAAGTGTTCCCAATATAAGGTTTATGTATGACTGAAACAAAAAGAATTTTTGGTACCGACGGAGTGCGTGGAATGGCCAATGTTTACCCTATGACTACAGAAGTAGCCATGCAACTAGGGCGAGCTCTGGCTTATATGTTCAAGGGACCAGGTCAACGACGTCGTATAGTAATCGGTAAAGATACTCGGCTGTCAGGATATATGCTCGAAAATGCTATGGCAGCGGGTATTTGCTCCATGGGGGTTGACGTTCAACTGGTAGGACCGCTCCCTACCCCTGGGATTGCCTTCATTACTCGCTCCATGCGTGCTGATGCCGGAGTGGTGATCTCTGCATCACACAACCCATATCAGGATAACGGCATCAAGTGTTTTTGTTCC
The DNA here is from genome assembly GCA_964411865.1 of uncultured Desulfuromonas sp. Taxonomy (GTDB): domain Bacteria; phylum Desulfobacterota; class Desulfuromonadia; order Desulfuromonadales; family Desulfuromonadaceae; genus JAIVHC01. The sequence goes on from CAYPNO010000084.1 coordinate 3,409, forward strand.
ATGGGGCATAAGCTAGCCGACGCAAGAGAACTGGAACTGGAGTCGATGCTGTTTTCATCTGAGCTTGATGTACTTCGTCCCACCGCAGCCGAGGTGGGTAAGGCCTATCGTATAGATGATGCCGCTGGCAGATATGTCGTTTTTCTGAAGAATAGTTTTCCGCGTAACCTGGATCTACTAGGTATGCGCATTGTACTCGATTGCGCCCATGGCGCGGCATATAGGGTCGCGCCGGCAGTATTCGAAGAACTCGGCGCTGAGGTTATTCGCCTCGGGGTCTCGCCAGATGGCACCAATATCAATGCCGGCTACGGTTCGTTGTATCCTGAGGTTGTTGCGCAGGCGGTGAAGGAGCACGGCGCCGATATTGGGATAGCGCTGGATGGAGATGCCGACCGCGTGATTTTTGTGGACGAGAACGGGCGCGTTGTTAACGGTGACCATATAATGGCTATCTGCGCAGCCTACATGTATGAACAAGGCGAGTTGGCCCATGATACTTTAGTCACCACAGTGATGAGCAATATGGGGCTTGATCTAGCCATGCAGCAACTTGGGATAACTGTAGTCAAGACCGCTGTTGGTGACCGCTACGTACATGAGCAGATGCTTGAGCATGGGTATAATTTTGGCGGGGAGCAATCTGGGCACATGATTTTTTCTGAGCATAGCACCACCGGAGACGGGACACTTACCGCGTTACAAGTGCTGCGTATCATGCGCGAAAGAAACAAACCCATGTCTGAGTTGGCCTCAGTAATGACGGAGCTGCCACAGGTTTTGCTGAACGTACGAGTAGCGCAGAAGAAAGATATCCGTCAAATTCAGGCGATACATGACGTTATTTGCAGCTGTGAGAAAGAACTCGGTGCTGAAGGGCGGTTGCTGATTCGCTACTCTGGGACAGAGCCCTTGTTGCGTATCATGCTTGAGGGGCCAAATCGGGAGCGAATTGAAATTATGGCAGACGAAATCGCCGCACAGGTGATTGAATCTCTTGGAGGGCAAGAAAAATGATACAGGCACGTCTTGGAGTTAATATTGATCATGTAGCCACTATCCGCCAAGCGCGTGGTAGTGCCGAGCCTGACCCAGTAGCGGCCGCAGTTATCGCCGAATTGGCCGGAGCAGATGGTATCACTGTTCACCTTCGCGAAGACCGCCGCCACATCCAGGACCGAGATGTACACATTCTGCGTGAAACACTTCAGACTCCTTTAAACTTAGAGATGGCAGCTACTGTTGAAATGGTGGATATCGCGTGTAAAATAAAACCGTATTGCGCCACGCTGGTACCGGAGAAGCGCCAAGAACTGACTACTGAAGGGGGACTGGACGTGGTCGGGCAGAATGAGTCTTTACGTAGCTGTATTGAGCAGTTGCATCAGGTTGGCATCAAGGTGAGTTTATTTGTTGACCCAGACCCAGATCAGATAGAGCAGGCAGCAGCGCTCAATGTTGAGGCTATCGAGATCCATACTGGGGCATATTGCAATGCCAATTCAGTGCAAAAACGTCAAGCCGAACTTGAAGAGATAGCTGCGGCGATCAGTTTGGGTCATGCTAGCGGCTTGCAGGTAAATGCCGGCCACGGTCTCAACTACCAGAACGTAGGGGCTGTAGTTGCCTTAGGGGGGATTGCTGAATACAATATCGGACATAGTATTATCTCCCGCGCGGTGCTGGTTGGGTTGGAGCGTGCGGTGCGCGAGATGAAGGTGCTGCTGCAAAGGCACGAAGGATAGAGACGGATGGCTGTTGCCGGCATCGGAACCGATATTGTGCGGGTAGAGCGCTTTACGGAATTTATCGCCAGAAATAACCGTGGGGTGCTGGAGCGCTTATTTACCCCTGCAGAACTTGAATATGCGCTGCCGCGCCGCCAGGCGGCAGAACATCTCGCAGCGCGATTTGCGGCCAAAGAGGCGTTTTTAAAAGCATTGGGGACCGGTTTGCGCGATGGGCTCACTTGGTTAGATATGGAGGTACGCAGAGATCTCTCTGGCGCACCATCCTTGGATCTTACCGGTACAGCGGCTCAAATGTTTGGTGAGCGGGGTCTGCGGAGCATTTTTCTTTCTTATTCCCACGAACGAGAATACGCCGTTGCTACGGTAGTACTGGAGGGGGCATGAAACTGGTTACTGCTGCACAGATGCGTGAGATGGATAGGTGTGCAATTGAAACCTATGGTGTCCCTGCGCTGGTGCTGATGGAGAACGCCGGCCGCAGTGCGGCTGAGATTCTCCACACGCGCTACCGTACTCACTCGTCTGGCGCACCCCTCAAGCGTGCCTTGATCTTCAGTGGTAGGGGCAATAATGGCGGAGATGGATATGTCATAGCGCGCCATCTGCAACTTCGTGGCTGGGAGGTGCAGGTAGTGGTGCTGACCCACGCAGATGCTCTTGAAGGTAGTGCCGCAGCGAATCTCCAGATATTGCAGCTAGCCCGCATCGATATTGTGTTCGCTCCGGACTCTGCTGCGTTGGATATCCTGTTGCCGACCTTGCCGAGCCGAGATGTTCTCATTATCGATGCTATGTTTGGCAATGGCCTCACCTCGGCGATCCGAGGACATTATCTCAAGGCGTTGCACTGGATTAACGCCGCTGTGGCGTTGGTTGCGGCTGTAGATATGCCCTCTGGGGTGGACGCTACCAGCGGTGAGATCCTTGGAGATGCGGTAAAGGCTGACTGCTCTATCAGTTTTGCCTGCGCCAAAGTAGGACAAGTCAGTACTCCGGCATGCAGCGTTGGCGGTACCTTGTATGTTGCCGATATCGGCATGCCGAAGGTGTTGCGTGACTCGGTCGCGCAGACCCTGTTGTTTGTCGATGACGCAGAAGCACAACGACTGCTCCCAGTCCGTCGTACTGATGCGCATAAAGGTAACTGCGGGCATAGCCTCATAATCGCCGGCTCTCAGGGTAAGGGGGGCGCAGCCCAAATGGCGGCTGAGGCATGTGTGCGCTCCGGCAGCGGACTGGTGACGTTAGTCACCCCTGCAGCGGTACAACACAGTATCGCAGGGCACATACCGGAAGTGATGACCCACGGAATAAGTGATGCCAGCTGGAGTGTTGAGATCTTGCCTGAACTAGAGCGTCTGTGGCAGGAGCGCAATGTAGTTGCTATCGGCCCCGGGCTCGGACAGGGCGGAACGTGCACCAACATGGTGCGTGAGCTAATACTCCGGTGTCCGCTGCCCTTAGTGCTCGATGCTGATGGGCTCAATGCCGTGGCTGCTGCGCCAGAAATTTTCAAACAACGTCCCGGAGCAACAGTCGTGACTCCCCATCCCGGAGAGATGGCACGCCTGTGTGGCTGCAGTGTGGCGCAGGTTCAGGCTGAACGCATCTGTACCGCTCAGGAGTTTGCTTTCCACTGCGGTGTTATTGTGGTGTTAAAAGGGGCAAGAACCGTTATTGCTGATCCGCATGGTGAAGTGCGCATCAATTCCAGTGGCAACCCTGGTATGGCCAGTGGAGGCATGGGCGACGTGCTGACCGGAGTTATCACTGCATTTATTGCCCAGGGCCTTTCGCCCCTCGACGCCGCCACCCTTGGAGTATATCTGCATGGCAGCGCTGCTGACTTGTGTGCAGAGCAATATGGCTGCGTTGGGTACGCTGCCACCGATGTCGCAAAAATGCTGGGACAGGCTAGGCAGAACCTTGCATCATCCTGCTGCGTGTGAACCCCAGCGCCGCGCAGATTTACCACCCCGCCGCATTACTGTATTTCCCTTTTAGGTAAATTAATACATTCTCGAGGAGAAGATTCTCATGGCATATGCCCGCGACATAATGACCGCTGAAGTAATCAGCGTAGAGCCGCAAACGTCTATTCAGGATTTTGGTACCATGCTGGAGAAATCAGGGGTCAGTGTGATGCCAGTGGTTAATCCGGATAATACCCTGTTTGGCATTATCTCGGCGACCGATCTGATAGAGAGTGACCGCCCGCTGCATATCCCTACCGTAATTTCAATATTCGACTGGGTCTTATATCTTGAAAGTGAAAAAAAGTTCACAGATCAGGTGAGGCGAATAACTGCGCGCACGGTGGGGGAAGTATGCACGCGCAAGGTTATCACCTGTACTCCTGATACCCACGCCTCCGATGTGGCGGAGATGATGGTTATAAACAAGGTGCACATTATTCCAGTTTTGGAGGCAGACAAGCTGGTTGGAGTTGTTGGTCGGTTGGATATTGTTCGCAGCATGAGCGCCAACTCCAGCATTGGGGCAAATGTTTGATTCTGTGTGAGTTTATTAGCACCAGCACGGAGCACACCCAGCGCTTCGGGCACGACCTCGGAAGTTTGCTGAAGCCCGGTGCGGTGGTGCTCCTGTGTGGAGAGTTAGGGGCAGGGAAAACCTGCCTCAGTAGTGCCATTGCACGGGGTGCAGGGGTAAGTGCTGAAGTAGCCATCACAAGCCCGACCTATACCTTAATGAATGAATATTCGGTATGTTCCAAGCAGGGGTGTTCCTCGCTATACCACTTTGATCTCTATCGCTTGAGTGACCCTGATGAACTACATGAACTGGGATTTGACGAATACCTGCACAGAGATGGTATCGCCCTGGTTGAGTGGGCGGAGCGTTACCCAGAGTTACATCACAATGCCCTCCACATCACCCTGAGTTGGGAGGGTGAAAATGCGCGGCGCATTCTCTGTGTTGCTCTAGGAGATTTCTGTTTGGATCAGCCAGAAGTAAGGCGTGAAATTGCGCGCAAATGGGCTGCATGAAAAAAATATCATATCAGGTATAAAATCGCGCGTATATCCAGTGGTGTACGTCTCTACGCAAGGTGTGAAAAGGCTTTGACCGCAGGGGAAAATATTGTTACAAGTTTCGTGCTGCACCGCTGGCTGAGTGCATAAATATGGTAGTTCAGTTATGTGCGGACATGGTATACGCAGAAGCTGATAATTGGCCACGTAGGTTATTGCGGGAGTATTCCTGTCTGCGTTATGCGCAAAGAGATGCTTTCGGGGAGGACAGAGGACAATGGCTCTTGTAGTTCAGAAATACGGTGGAACTTCCGTAGGTACAATTGATAAAATTAGAAATGTTGCAAAGCGTGTGGCTCGAACCCATGATGATGGCAACGATGTGGTGGTGGTGGTTTCGGCCATGTCGGGTGAGACCAACAAACTGGTTGCTATGGCCAACGAGATGTGTGAATTCCCGAGTGAGCGTGAATATGATGTGCTGGTATCTACCGGGGAGCAGGTGACAATTGCATTGTTGGCCATGTGTCTGCAGTCGATGGGATATAAGGCCAAGAGCTACCTTGGGCATCAGATTCCCATCATAACGGACAGTGCCTCCTCTAAGGCTCGTATCAAAGAGATCGGGCAGGATAATATTCGCCAAGATCTTGCTGGGGGCAGCATTGTTGTCGTTGCAGGTTTTCAAGGGATAGACGCTGAAGGTAATATCACAACCATGGGGAGAGGTGGTTCCGACACCTCGGCGGTGGCGGTGGCAGCGGCTTTGAAGGCGGATGTGTGTGAGATATATACCGATGTAGACGGGGTGTATACCACGGACCCACGCATTGTTGAGAGTGCGAGTAAAATCGAGAAAATTACCTATGACGAGATGCTGGAAATGGCGTCACTCGGGGCGAAAATTCTGCAGATCCGTTCAGTTGAGTTTGCCAAAAAATACGGTGTAGTCATTCACGTGCGTTCAAGTTTTAACGATAATCCCGGCACGCTTGTGTTAAAGGAGGATTCAGAGATGGAGACCGTACTGGTTTCAGGAGTTACCTATAGTAAAGATGA
>CAYPNO010000085.1:0-9121 GCA_964411865.1 uncultured Desulfuromonas sp.
CTATTTCAACTTTTTGATAACTCATGTATTTACTCCTGCGCAGGTCACATTAAACCTGCCTGTATTCTTGGTGTAAAAAAAAAGGGCTTCAGGAGGTTGACCTGAGACAGCACCCGACATAATAGGGGAACAATGCATAACTTGCAAAATACACACCCCTTAGTCGGAAGCCCTCTCCGGACATCCTCCCCCGCCCTGTCTCTAAATACGGCAACCTGCCATTTATGCAGATTGCCGTATTAACATCACTTACTAACGTCTGATACCCAGACGGGAAATAATACTACGATATCGCTCAACATCATTCTTTTTGAGATAGTCTAGCAAACGACGGCGCTGTCCTACAATCTTAAGCAGACCCCTGCGTGAATGGTGATCCTTCTTATGGGTTCTGAAATGCTCAGTCAGCTCGGTAATACGACCAGACAACAATGCAATCTGAACTTCAGAAGAACCGGTATCGCCCTCCTGAGTCTGAAATTCCTTAATGATTTCCTGTTTTTTTTCTGTGGCCAACACTGTGGCATCTCCTTTCAAGCTTCAAAGTCCGGTAACTCCCGGTAATCATGGTTAACCTAGTGAAATACAAAGTGTTATCTATCACATCAACTACACGCTGTAAAGCGCATTCGCGTCATGTTTTGTGTGTTCTGAGTTGTGTTTTATACCACAGCAATTCAATTGCGGCAACAACACCTAACGTTTAACAATATTATTTATCGCACACTGCCTTACTGCACCAAGTGACCACTTAAAGATCAATATCAAATACTCAACCAATAAAAAAGGAGGGGGATGAATCAGATTCCGTCAGGAAACACTTTGTGAAGTTTAAAGTCTCCACGTTGCTCATGTTGGTGGGTAAAATCCGGGGTAGCTACCGCCACAAGTTTTCCTAAGTGGCACAATAAAACCAGCTCCGCTTTTTCATGGGTAATATCGATAGCACACATATCCTCAATACGGGGCGGAATACCATAGCGCAGACGCTCGCTCCCACTCTTAAGCAACTCCAGCTGAGGTAGATGCGCCAACCCTTCTTGCGCGGATAACAAACTAAAATTTCCGCTGCGCAAATCATCAATGGAAACAAGGTTGTCACTGTTAAAAAAACCACTGGCGGTACGGCGTAACGTAGCCATACAGGCACCACACCCTAGTTTTTCTCCGATATCATGGCACAGAGTACGAATATAGGTACCTTTGGAACACTCAATATCTAGCACAACATCATTTTCGCAATGATCAATAAACTCAATACGATGGATTGATATCGCACGTTTCTGCCGTTCAACTTCTTCACCCTTACGCGCTAGACGATACAGGGGTACCCCGTCACGTTTAAGAGCTGAAAACATCGGCGGCAACTGGGTAATCTCCCCAATAAAGCCACAACAGACATCTTCGATCTGTGCAGTAGAAAACGATGTAACCTCACGCTGCTCAACTACCGCGCCAGTAATGTCCTGAGAATCGGTGATTGTTCCCAAACGCATGGTGGTGCGATAAGACTTGTTCTGTGCAGTTAGATACTCAATCAAACGTGTGGCATTGCCAACTCCAACCAGCAATACCCCTGTTGCCAGAGGATCAAGGGTACCCGCATGTCCTACTCTACGTGTATGGCACGCCCGCCTTACCTGCTGTACCAGGGTATGAGAGCTCAGACCCTCAGGCTTGTCCAGTGCAAGAAAACCATGCATAACATGCATAAATCAGGGTAGAAGAGGCTGAAGGAGTTTAAATAAATCGGTAACTAAGTCCGGAAGCGATCCACGTATTTCAGCACCGGCAGCATTATGATGTCCACCACCGTTTAGGTCGCGGGCCAACTGCCCCACGTCAACTTTCCCTTTTGAACGCATACCGAGCTTGTAAACACTAGGAGCAAGTTCACGCAGAAAAATTGCAACTTCAACACCCTGAATTGAGCGGGGATAATTGACAAAACTATCGGCCAGCTCCGGCCCAGCTCCGACATCATCGAACATCTGCTGGGATGCATATATCGCTGCGATACGTCCACAGGCCGAAAGTTGCAGTGTGGCAAGAGCGCTAGCGAGCAAGCGTAACCGTTCCGCCTCCTGGTTCTCATACAAACCCCCAGCAATTTTCCAGGGGTCAACGCCCAACTTAATCATTTCACCAGCTACAAAAAAAGCTTCAGAGTTAGCACTGCTATAGTGAAAAGATCCGGTATCAGAGAGAATAGCCGTATATATATTTTCAGCTACTGCTAGAGACACAGGATGATTCATATATCGCAGAATCCGATAAATCAGAACCGCAGTGGCGCTTGCGGTAGTATCAACGTAGTAGATATCCCCGAAGTCCTCAGAATGAGGATGATGGTCTATGTTAATGCTCTGTGTACAAACTTTCGGAACATCAACCTGAGTACGTCGCAATTCCCCCGCATCAAGTACAACTCCAACATCGTAACGACTACTTGGTTCAAGCTGAGCACATACCGTTTCAGCCCCAGGCAAAAAGCTAAGTTTCTGAGGTATCGGATCCGCATTAAAGGCTAGAACTTCTTTCCCCATCTCCCGCAGAGCGTTACTCAGTGCCAAGGTTGACGCAATGGCATCTCCATCGGGAGACTCATGCGCCACAACCAAGAAGGTATCACTATGGCGAATAGCTGTAGCTATCTGAGATAAAACATCATCTTCGTCTGGACTATGCGTCATCAACTTGTATCTCTCGAAGCAGGTTTTCAATACGGTTACCGTATTCGGTAGATTCATCGTACTTGAAGGTCAGTTCTGGCACCCGGCGCAACTTAACCCGCTTACCCAACTCAGCGCGTAAATAAGGTGTTGCACTCACTAACCCCTTGTGCGTCTCTTTACGAAGTTCAGCATCGGTTTCAGCGGCATTAAATGCGGTATAGTAGATACGCGCATGCTGCAAATCAGATGTTACCTCAACAGAGGTTATAGTGACAAAACCAATACGCGGATCTCTTACCCCGCGCAGGAGCAGGTCAGAAATTTCTTTTTGAATCTGTTCCCCAACCCTGCTTGAACGTTGCGTAGTACCCACCACCATCTCCTACAACTCAGTTTTTGTTTCAATTATTTCATAAGCCTCGACAATGTCACCAACCTTGATGTCATTATAGCGTTCAAGCCCAACACCACACTCATAGCCAGCCTTAATCTCTTTGGCATCATCCTTAAAACGCTTGAGTGAACTCAACTTTCCTTCCCATATAACAACATCGTCACGCACTAACCGCGCCAAAGAGTTCCTGCGCAGGATACCATCCTGAACCAAGCCGCCTCCAATTGTCCCGACTTTAGAAACATTGAAGGTTTCACGTACTTCAAAACGACCTGAGTATTTTTCCTTCAGGGTTGGAGCAAGCAAGCCCTCCATCGCATCTTTAACATCGGCAACAGCATCGTATATGATGCTGTACAGGCGGATGTCCACCCCTTCTTTTTCTGCCATAGCAGAGGCTTTTGGTTCGGGACGGACACTGAAACCAATAATAATAGCGTCTGAAGCCGTGGCCAAAGACACATCACTTTCCTTAATTCCACCAACTGCAGTGTGTACAACTAACAGACGACACGAATCGGTAGAGAGTTTGACCAGTGATTCCTTCAGCGCTTCGAGAGAGCCCTGCACATCAGCCTTGATGATAACCTTGAGTTCTTCAACGTTACCTTCCTGAATCCGTGCGTACAGTTGATCGAGAGAAAGCCGACTGTGTTTGGCTAACTCTGCTTCTCTACTCTTATGTTGACGATGCTGCGCCACATCTTTGGAGAGCTTTTCACTTTCAACCGCGTTGATGTTATCCCCTGCGTCTGGCACACCATGCAAGCCTGTAACCTCAACTGGGATCGAAGGACCAGCTTCCTGTACCTGCTCACCACGATCATTGATCATGGTCCGCACGCGCCCATAATGTAACCCCGCTACTATAGGATCACCAATCTTCAACGTGCCATCCTGTACCAAAACCGTCGCCACTGCACCTCGACCTTTATCGAGCCGAGCCTCGACAATAGTGCCACGACACCGTCTGGTAGGATCAGCTTTAAGATCGAGTACTTCAGCCTGAAGCAATACCATTTCTAGTAACCCATCAAGGTTAGTGCGCTGTTTAGCCGATACCTCTACAAAGATGGTATCTCCTCCCCAGTCTTCCGGCACAAGCGCAAACTCTGTCAGTTCTTGCTTAACCCTTTCCGGGTTGGCTGTGGGTTTGTCCATTTTATTGATCGCAACAATAATTGGCACGCCGGCAGCCTTAGCATGACTGATGGCTTCCTTTGTCTGAGGCATAACCCCATCATCAGCGGCTACAACTAGTATAACAATATCGGTTACATGAGCACCACGCGAGCGCATGGCAGTAAACGCCTCATGCCCAGGAGTGTCAAGGAATGAGACAGTCTTATCACGAACTTGCACATCATATGCGCCGATGTGCTGAGTAATTCCACCCGCCTCGTCATCTGCTATCTTGGCGCTACGAATAGCATCCAGCAAACTGGTTTTACCGTGATCTACATGGCCCATTATTGTAACTACAGGTGGACGTGCTGCGACATTCTCCGACACAACGTCATCAACTAAGGAGATGTCATCTTCGCTGTTAAGGATACTTCCCTCATCAAAGGCAACGTTTTCCACTTCGTAGTTAAAATCTGCCGCTAAAATAGCTGCGGTCTCAAAGTCGAGAGGGTGGTTAATAGTCACCATGCTGCCCTGACGCATCAACTCCTTTATAAGATCATTAGCCTTAACACCCATTCGTTTGGCCAGCTCACCGACAGTGATGACATCAGTGATACGTATCTTACGTTTAATTGCCTTCGGTACGGTAATTTCAGTCTGACGTACCTGTTTTTGATTTTTTCTACCCTTACGATTTCTACCCATCTTATCAGGCTTGTAAACCTCAACACGTTCGCGCTTTTTAACCCCGAAATCCTCCCCGCCAAAAGTCTCCTTGGTACCTTTAGTCTTTTTACTTCTGCGGCGCTGATCCCGCCCTTTATCACTGTCTGGGTCAACGGGAACATCAACAAAAACAGAGGGTTTAGCTCCTGCAGAGGGTTTAGCTCCTGCAAAGGGTTTAGCTCCTACAGAGGGCTTAGCTCCTGCAGGTGGTTTGCTGCCAGTTGGTGCCGCTGCAGATCTTGGATCAACAGTTGGACGCGCACCACCGTGAGCTTTTCGCTTATCAACTGTTCCTGCAGGTCTCTTACCTCCACGTCCAGTCGGATCCTGACGCATGGCTGACTTTGGCAACTCAACATGTCCAATGATTGTAGCACCACCTCTAGCGGGGTGTCCTTGCTCCGGCTTCTCCATCCGTGTAGAGATAATGGAAGCAACATGTTTAGTGGGGGCGCTGCGTGGCAAGTCAGGCGCAGCTCCTGGCACTTCTTCTGAAGAAGCAGCTGTTTCTTCCGAAACCACCGCTGCTTTTTCTTTAAGTAGCTCTGATGTGGTTATCGCACTTGCTGGCGATTCATCGACAGCAGGTACCGTTTCCTCAGTAGAGTCTGCTGCACTCGGTAGCTCTACATCACCAACTGCATCAGGCTTGCTTAGTGCGGAATCTTTGCTTTCAGAGGTTGCGGGAACAGTTTCCTGCGCCTTGGGATCAGCAGTAGGCTTCACGGTTTCTTCTACCACAGGCTGCGGCTTACGGCGTCTGCGAATCAAACCAGTATTAATGCGCTCATCTGCTGCATACGTCTGTGGTTGTTCCTCTTCAGACGACTGCCCTTTTCCCTCAAATTCTTTGACCGTATCTTCGTCAATAACACTCATATGGCTTTTTGCTTCAATACCTTTATCGCGTAGTCGTTTAAGAAGATCTTTGTTGGCCAGACCCAGACGCTGTGCCAGTTCATAAATTCTAATTTTTGCCATCAATCTTCCCCCATAACATCTATATATCGTTGCAACTCACGTTCAAGCGCTTGTGCAAGAGAACCCTTCCACAGTAGAACAGCACTGCGTTCCCCGCCGCCAAGAGCCTGCGTCAGCGTTTCTTTATCAAGACCACGCAACACCTTTATGTCTCGTGCATCCAACTGACGCAGTAGTTTTTCCGCTCCTGCGGCTGACATGTCGTCTGCCACCAATACCCAGGCCACATAGCTAGAACGCCGAAGCGCTATAGAAATAGCCTGCTGCCCACTTACAGCTGCACCTGACTTACGCGCCATTCCAATAAGAGAGGCGATTTTATAAAGGATCTGCGCTTGCAACTGACGTAGAATAACATGGTCGGAGGTTGCATTACAGGAACATTTAAGCGCACGGGCAAATGCGTTTATTTCGAGCGCACGGGAATAGCACACGGCGCTACAGCAGGTATATGCTCCTCGGCCTGGCAGTTTATGTCTGTAATCTACTAACAACTCAGCATCTGGCGAACAGACAAAACGGAGCAAGTCTTGTGCTGGGAGTTTTTTTCTGCAGGCAATACAGCTGCGCTCAGGATCGCGGAGGCGTTTAGTCACCTACCGCCTCAGTTCTCTACAGACTCAGAGTTTTGAGCCTCTAGCGCAGTGCTATCTTTAGACATTTCATCCACAGGACCATCATCCAGCACAGGCCTACCATCTTCGACGAAATGGCCCGCATCTTCTATCCCAGCAGTTCCTGCGTCAGCTGACTCTACAGAGCCAGCGTCTGTATCGACATTATTTTTAATGGAATCATCCTCAGCAAGACCTTCTTCAGCCAGTTCAGCAGCCCGACTCTCACTTTTTATGTCGATCTTCCAACCCAGGAGTCTGGCCGCAAGTCGCACATTCTGCCCCTTTTTACCGATAGCAAGAGAAAGCTGGTCATCGGGCACAATAACCTCCATAGCCTCCTCTTCATTATCTACATATACCCGAGAGACATCTGCAGGAGCTAAGGCAGAGCAGGCAAAACGTGCCATATCGGGAGACCAGGGAACAATGTCTATCTTCTCACTGCGCAATTCAGAAACAACATTCTGCACCCTGGAACCGCGCATCCCTACACATGCCCCAACTGGATCAACATCGGGGTCGTGAGAAACCACCGCAATTTTGGCGCGGCTACCAGGTTCACGTGAGCACGCCACAATTTCAACGATCCCTTCGGCTATTTCAGGAACTTCTGTCTTAAACAGTTCGACTACTAGTTGAGGATGTGCGCGAGACAAAATGATCTGCGGTCCCTTTGGCGACATCCTGACATCCGCAATATATGCGCGAACACGATCTGTTTGGCGATAACTTTCCCGCGGGATCTGTTCGCGTCGCGGCAGTATAGCTTCCGCCCGGCCCAAATCGACGATCAGGTCACCACGCTCATAACGCCGTACAATTCCGTTCACCAGCTCCCCTACTCTGCCTATGAACTCGTTATAGATCCCTTCGCGCTCAGCCTCGCGTACTTTCTGCACAATAACCTGTTTCGCAGTCTGGGCAGCGATACGACTAAAGGTGCCGGAATCCATCTTCATCCCCAGAGAATCACCACACTTCACATCTGGATCAATCTCATGCGCCTCATCTATGTCGATCTCCTTGTATGAGTCCTGGACCTCATCCACGACATCAACAAACTCAAACAGCTCTACCTCCCCAATATCGGAGTTGTAATGAGCTTCTATATCCCGCGTATTGCGATATTTTTTATTAGCAGCAGAAAGAACAGCTGACTCAAGGGCTTCAACCAGAACATCTCGGTCGACACCTTTATCTTTAACTACTTGATCGATTACGTGGTTGAGATTTACAACCATTTGTTTTCTCCTATACCTGTTGCCAACCGCGTCCATTGTCAGTGCTAGAGCGGTCATACAACGTCCAGCGTACCTTTGAATAAGCCGTATCTACATGCGCTTACGCGCACTAAGCATGCGTACCATATCTAAAATTGAGGTTCAAGATTAGCCTTGTCTATCTCTTGTAACGATATCAAAACCTTCCCGCCTGCTGAATCTACCTGTTCCAATTCTACACTTTCGCCATCTAGACCAAGCAGAATCCCTATAAAAGTCTTGCGTGTGTAGCCACGCGCATCAGGGTCGCACAAGGCTTTCGTTCTAAGTTTGATCATTTCGCCTGTAAAGCGGATAAAGTCGGCTTCTTTTTTCAGAGGGCGGTCGAGTCCCGGCGACGACACCTCAAGACGGTATGCTCCAGACACAACATTTTCCACATCAAGCACAGTGCTAAACTCACGACTAAAGTCAGCACAGTCGTCAAGGGTCACCCCTCCTTGCTTATCTATATAAAGGCAAAGCAACATGTTGCGTCCCTGTTGGGTGTATTCGACATCAACCAATTCGAGACCAAGCTCATCAAGAATCGGCGCTGCAAGTATCTCTACCTGCTTTTTTAGCTGTTGCGTAGGCATAAAATTATCCCGCAGTATAATTGCATAAATTCAATGCAATAAAAAAAGCGAGCTTTGGGCTCACTTTTAATGACACTTACAAAAAAAGAAGACTTTAAACGCACGTAAAATACCACAGCAAGTAGTGCTGTACAAGCTTAATCTCTAACATCGCGACAGCTTGGCTACTCTAGAAGTTAATTCAAACTACACTCAGCTCAAGCAATGCCACGACCTCACAGTGGTGTGTGTGAGGAAACATATCCAGACCACGAACATAGCGCAGCGCATATCCTGCTGAAATCAAGGTCGTGAGATCACGCATCATGGTCTGCTGGTCGCAAGAAATATAGATTATACGCTTTGCCCCCATCGCCGCCAAAGCGGCTACAACCTCTTTGGCTCCAGCACGCGGCGGGTCAAGGATAACGGTGGCAGGGCTCACCCGTTTTCCAGAATCTCCTGTGGCGGTATCAGCATTGCTAAGAAAATCTATAACATTAGCACACACAAACTGAATGTTTGAGATCGAAGCAGTTTTAGCGTTTTTACGCGCCTGAGTAATGGCGCCCCTGTTGCCCTCTACCCCGACAACCTCACCGACTCGAAGAGAGAGGGGCAAGGCAAAATTCCCCACTCCGCAGTACAAATCATAGACAATATCATCTGCCACCATTCCCGTTCCACTAGCGGTGGCGAGATTTACCACCATCTCCACCAGTTTTCGGTTCTGCGCCAGATTTACCTGAGTAAAATCTCCGGG
>CAYPNO010000086.1:0-8988 GCA_964411865.1 uncultured Desulfuromonas sp.
TACCATTAAGTCTGGCTTTAACTGTGCCACCTACAGTACTCGTTGCATAGTTAGTAGCATCAAGGTAATTTACAGCATGATGTGTATTGCCGTGTGTTACAGGTGCTCGTGCATCTGACAGACGACTATCATTACCTTGACAAGCTGTCCCAGAAGTGTTGCCGAATCGCACTGTAACCTCACCAGATGTCTCGGTAAGACCAGTTGTGAAAGTCAAGTTATCTTGCTTGCCTTCCAATGATGATAGCAAACCTGTCACCTGTGATGCACTATGCGAGTGTTCTGCAAGGTTAACTGTCAAAGTTTCATTAGCTCCAGCGTTTCCTAAGCTAAAGTTTATGTGTGTCCCGGCTAAAAGCTTGTCTGCAAGACCACCCACCACCTGGTCTGAGTCAGAAACCTTTACACCTGAGCCAGCCACAAGTGCTGCGATAGCATTATCTTGAGCTTTCTCTTTGGCCAGGAGTGTTAGTTCACCGTCTCTTGCAGCAGTTACTTCGCTTACTAAGCTTGCATGATCACTATCTTGTTGCTGCTGTTTAGCAAGAAGTGTATCTGATCCTGTTCGTGCATCAATTATTTCATTTAGAAGGCTGCTATGATCACTATCTTGTTGCTGCTGTTTAGCAAGAAGTGTATCTGATCCTGTTCGTGCATCAATTATTTCATTTAGAAGGCTGCTATGATTATTGTCTTGGTCAGTCTGCTTTGCTGTAAGACTGGCAAAACCCTGTCTTGCTGTTATCACTTCTCCAGCAAAAGTATTGTGTGCTTGTGTTAAATTTGATACGAGACTGTCTTGAGCGTCTTGCTTTGCCCTCAATGACGCATGGCCACTTCGCCCATTTGACACTTCTTGACTAAGAGTATTATGTGCCAGGTCTTGAGCACTTTGCTTTATTTCTAAGCTCTGTTCGCCTTTTCTGGCACTTACAACTTCGTCAAGAAGCTGTAGGTGGGCAGAGTCTTGACTGGTAAGCTTATCCCCCAAGGTCTGGGATCCAAGCCTTGCATTAATTACTTCAGACCGAAGCTGTAGATGCTCACTGTCTTGTGCCTGCTCTTTGGCCAGGAGTGTTGCCTCGCCATCTCGTGCTTCTTCAACTTCTGCCTTTGTTGCATAAAGCTCATCAGTGTTTGAAGGAATCTTAGTCAGCAGAACAGGCTTTACTCTGTCTGATCCTATCCACGTTTGCTTAGCCATTAGTCCTCCATTGGACGGTATCTTAAAACAAGCCCGTCTATAAAAAGTGGTGTTCCTAAGAGTTTTAGATTATCCAAGTGTATCTGGTAAGAGAAACACCTGAAACCTAACCTCAAGACCAGAGGAGAACTCATAGAACTTATTTGTATATCCATATCATTTATTAAAGCGTCACCTAAGTCATCTATAGTGACATCGTCTTGCAGTGCTGAAGCTAATAACCATCTATTAACTTCCTCAAAAGTGTTTCCATCTTTGTAAGCCACAACTTCAAAACGCACACCAGTACGAGACTCAACAAGCACTTTAGCTTCAAGCACATCTATGTACCTAAAAGGTGACTGATGGTACATTGTTTTAATACTCATGTAGAAAGGTACATTATCATCTGCATTATGGGTATTCGCAAACTCATAGATGAACCCTTCTTCAGAACCAATCACTAAGTCCTTCCAAACACCAAAGCATGAAGGCTTAAAGTTAAACTGATACTCTGTCCATGGGTAGCGCACTCTGTTGATACCCTCAGTAGGCGCTTTAGTATGACCAGCGAATATCTTTGAGCCTACAGCAATTATCAACTGGCCTCGGTCAACGTAGTAACCAGCGAATGAATCTTCAGACCAGAGCTTTTCTATCTGGTCATCTATTGCAAAAGACTCAGAGTACGTCCGCACATCACCGTACATGTTAACACCTGTAAGACTTGAGACTCCGCCTTGGTTAAGAGACCACATGTCATTAAGAACATCTGTGACCATTGCAGGACTTGACCAGAGAGGTTGGTGCTGGTCTATTAAATTCATTTGCGCGCCTGACCCTGAGAGCACAAGTAGATAAGGCCATCGTTGTGTACCATACACGAACATGCTGCCAAAGTACGACACGCACGCGCCTATAGGGTATGTTGCTTGGTCACTATCGAGTGTTGTTAAGTATCCTGCAAAGTTCTCAGTGCTCCAGTCAAATGGTGAATAGTTATTATAGAAAAGCGTTCCTTCTTTACCCTCAGCGCCATATAACCATAGTTGTCTGTTATGGAGTAGCAAATGCTTGCCTTTGGGCGGCAAGCCTGGAGACACACTGGCTAAAGGACTACTACCTGAAGTAGTGTACCACTTAATATAGTCAGTAGTGTCATAAGTGTCTCGGCTTAGCGTAACATAATAGGATGTATTTGGTAGTACAGGCTGTTGCGTATTAAGATTAAAAGTGTGGAAGTCACCTGGGTCAGGTGCCAATTGAGTTATGCCTTCCGCACTTAATACGCTTTCAGCAGTGGGCTGATCGTCTGAAGAACGGTATACTGAAACAGACAAAGATGTTGAACCACCTGTACCGACTCTGCCGAGCTTTAACTCAATTTTTGTTAACTCTAATGTTAGCCCATCTGGCCAGGAGGGTGTAGTAAAAGTGACCTTATCTTCTTTTGCCTCTGTGTAATCTATAGAACCTGTAACTGCAGAACTAAGATTGTTGAACATGGTTGCGCTGTACGCAGACCCACCATCCCAAGCAAGTTTGATAGTTAAAGAATTATCGATATACTTGAGGTACCCACCGTCAGCTATCATAGCATAGCCATTATAACCTTTAATGTCTGCCTTGTCTTCGGCAGTACCTATCACTACACTCGACCCATCTGCGAGTACTCGGTGTATAACAAAGTCTGCAGTTTGAGCAAGATTAACTACTTGGCCTGCTATCCTGCATGAGGCCAGGGAGATGATCTTGCCTAAGCTTGTTATATTTAACTTACGCAAGCCTGCTCTTGACTGAAGTTGGCCTCCTCTGTTAACTTGCATGTTTATGCACTCTGCTAACTCTGTAGGCCTGATCATGGCTTTAGGCACTGATGTTCTCAAGCCATGAGGGAAACCTATATAAGCTTCGTCTACAATAGGCTGAGGCGCTCGAGCGTTCTGCGCTATATTTTTAAATTTACTATATGCCATCGAATAACCTCCCTCTACTTGTTCGGCGTATTCTACCATGGTCATATGTTTTAATAACAGCTTGGTTCCATGCACTTTCTGCCTGTGCTACAGCAACGCCTACAGATCTTTCAAGTATGGCCAAGCACTCAAGTACAAGAGACCGCATAATTGCGCGATCCCATATTCCTGACCAGGGAAAATCATAGGTAGCTAAATCAGCTAATGTAGGCTCAACGAAGTCACTTTGGCACATTAGTTTAACTGTGTAATCCTGGTCAGGCAAAGGTATGAACGTGATCGTTTCATCTGGGTTTAAGATAAAGAACCTTGGTACTCCATCGTCTAAGTCTTGAGGAGGATCTATCAACAGCTGAAGAGGGTAAGCTTTGTCTAAAATCCATACACTCTGATCAACGATGTTTCGAATACCTGTTAAAGGGTATGTACTAACCCCTTCTACAATATCCATTGTTATCCCACTGATTGTCAGATTTGACTCCATACGACGAAGAGCTTCTTGCACTTGATACATGATATCTGTAGTCAAGACAATCAGCTCTTCATCTGTGAACTCATTCTTGTATTGGTCTTTAATCCGCAACCTTACGCTATCTAAAGCGGTTGATAGAGTTCCCATGCTACTCCTTACATGATGTCAGTGACATCCGATATTGAATAGTTCGGCTTATGTTTTTCAACATAGATTGAACCAGTGTGTGAGTTAACTGCAGCCCTGAAACCTGGATAAGCTTTCTTTGCTGCGGCGATAGGGTTATCACTTTCATAGATACCAGAGCCGGCAGGAATGTCAATCTGTGTTCGGTCAATAGCGTCTTTGAGTATCTCAATCTGTGCCATTGTGAGTTCAACTTCCTGGCCAGGGAAGAATGACTTACGACCATTATTGACACCCATGTCGTTGACAACGATCTCAGTATCCTGGTTTCCTTCTGCCACGTTCAATCGGTTAACAATAACTCGTCTTACTATTTTACGCGGGTCTGTTTCTTTAGCCTTAACTGCGCTTGGTGCTACTTGCTTCTCTGTCATGTGATCTCCTTTAAAGAGCCCTCAAGTGGAGGGCTCTTACTTATATCTGACTTATATTATGTTTGTGACTAAAGCGCTGTTACAGCGTGCTCCAGCCTGATGAGAAAGTCATCATTGAGAATCTTCAGAAGTGTGTAAGCTTTCCAGCCTGAAGTGTTTCTCTGATTGAGTGCGTCACTTGTACCAGAGTTCTGTGCTTTCTTGATGATGTTTTCAATACCACCCTTCTGCAGCGGAACGATACCAAAAGCATTCTTGGCCAGGATAAGAGTCTGATAGACGTCTGCTTTTGTACCTGATGTCGAGATCATCGACCCTTTGACTCCGCCAGCATCCGTAAGAATACTTGCGTTGGTTGTCGTAAGAAAGCGGATACCACGAAGCTCACCAATCTCGGTCTCCATCACTTCAGTCTGACTTGCATACTTCTCAACAGGCACAAAACCCTCAAGGGCTTCCCAGTCCTGCCGTGCGTCAGTGTGAGTGATACCTATGAAGCTTGCTCGCAGAGGTGAGGTTGTGATCTTTACACCCGCATTAACCTGCTCACGAATCTTCTTGGCATTGTTACCTTCAAGAGTTCGAATGATCTTCTTCACATCTACAAGACCAGGAGCAGCAACAACTTCAGCTCGTGTTGCTACACCATTTGCTCGTCGTACAGACGTGCCGCCGAGAAGGGCGTTCCGGTGTAGTGTGTCCATGGTCAAGCCAGCCTGCTCACCGAGCAAGTCACCCGCTTCCATAAGAATAGGATCAAGACCGAGGTCAAGAAGCTTATCAGTGATCATCACATAATCACCATACTGCGCAAGCGTTCCATAGATCTCAGAAGCTGACAGAGTCTTACCAGCTGGCGTTACACCTTCGGTCAATGCAGTGGTGTTAACAGGCAGTGATGCGTATTTCCTGAAGGTAATACGATCACCAGAGTTTTTGGGTAGCGGACGTGTCTGACCGAACTTGCTATAGAGCAAGACAGGTAGGGCGCGTTCAAGTAGGTTACGGTCATAATGACCTTGGATAGTGATGTTAATATCACCAGTGGTTGTCGCGTTAACAGGCGTAGTCGCCGGATTTATTGAAGCCATGATTTAATATCCTTTCACTTTTCTGATCAATGCGTTGAAATCCTTGGAAGATAAATCCCAAGCATTTGCTTCTGCCTTACTCTTACGAGGTGGTGCTCCACCACCAGATCGTGACCTGAATGTTGCTGCGGGTCTACCAGGAGATGTACTGAGTACCTCTACTTTAACTTTGTCGTAGAACTCTTCGAGCTTATTGATGTCCGTATTGATAGCATCATACTCTGCTACTGTCAACTGGGATGCTCGTTCTCCTATCGCGGTCAGTACCTTTTCATAGTTCTGCGGATCTTTTGTCCGAAAGAAATCTATGACCTCCTGGCCAGGTGAATCTGCTGGCATACTCTTCGCAAGCTGTTCAGCCTTCTGTCGTCTTTGGAAGTTATCTTCGAGCCACTCTTCTTCGGTATCAAAGTCTTCAATGCGAGACACTTTAGGCTTAACACGTTCTTGCACATAATTATTTACAAGCTTGCTAATTTCCTCATCACTTTCGATGAGCTTAACAAGTTTCTTGTGTGGTGCTATTCGATTCATATCAGAGTGATAGCTGAAACCTTTCTGAGCAAGCTCTATAACCTTATCTTTGGTCAGCTTCTTGGTTTCACCTTTATAGACTATCTCAAAGAGCTCTTCGTCTGTAGGTTCCTCTGTAGGCTCCTCTGTAGGTTCCTCTGTAGGTTCCTCTGTAGGTTCCTCTGTAGGTTCCTCAACAGGTTCCTGCTCTTGGCCCATGAGATCATCTAAGCTCTTCTGATACTCTTCTTCAGTCATTTCCATTGGATCGATTGCTGACATACACACTCCTTGCTTCTATGAGATTGTACTCGTTTATGTGCTCAAGCAAATCACGCTCAAGTCTGTCTATGGCCAGAAGGTATGCGCGGTTGTCAAGTAGTTCTTCATGCGCACACGTCTTCATGTCTTCTATTGTTTCGGTAGTTTGCTCTGTAAAGAACTTGCTGAGTAGCCTGTGTAACTTACTGGCGTCTCTTGCTTTACTTAGAGCTTCTTCTGTTCTTGTCACGCTCCTCCTCCAACTTTGCCAAACCTAAAGCATGGTCTCGTTTAGAGTCTGCCTCTTTTTGTTTAACAATGTTTTCAGCTATTGTACGATCATTTTCAATCTTTGCAATATCGACTTTGTGAGTACCTTGAACCTTAGAAGTTTCAAGGTTAAGGTTCTGTTGTTTAACCTGAGCATCTGCTTGAACCTTCTGAGCCTCAACCTGAACCTTCTGAGCTTTAATTTGTGCTTCTTGTTGCTGCATCTGAACTTGCATTTGCTGCATCTGCAGTTGCATCTGCTGCAACTGCTCATTCTTAGCAATGTGCTCTTTGAGGGGCATTATAAACTCTTCAGTCGCAATGTAACCCATAGCAGTAACATATTTAGCTGCAAGATTGTGGACCTGCTCAGTACCAAATAAGCCTGGAGCCATCTTGTCAAAACCTTGAAGTGTTCCAGCCATTCTCTCAAGTCTCTGTGTTTCAGCCATTCCTATCTGAGCTTCAACACCCATGTTAACTCTGGCCAACACTCTGCCCTGAATCATCTCAGGTGTTATCTCAACGTCCTCACCATTAACTTTGGCCAGGAAGGGACGGCGCATGTTACGCTGATAAAGCATAGCCGCTTTTTGATAGTAATCTTTAAGGCCTTCAGCAAAAATACGAGCAATCAATTCTATTCGCTGCATCGCCGCAGCTTGAATCATCTGAATACCTTGAGCAGTTTTGTTTAAGGTACCTGAATCTGTTCCTTGTGTATACTTTGTTGAGCCTGTACGCTGCTCTTTAACACCATCAATATAATCGAAGAGTGCTAAGTTCTGTGGGTGGAAAGGCTGAGGTGTTTCATTACGAATACTGTTTGGGTCTACCTCTACACAGTCACCAGGTACACCGTCAAGTAAGGCTTTAATGTCAACCTTTGCCCCGGGTGTAGTAAACCATCGCCCAAGGTTTTGCCAGTCAAAGTTATCTAAAACCCGTCTAAACAGAACAGTCTTCAGCGTTTGAAGTTCGATAACCAAGTCAGCATAAGACATACCATTAAACTTATAGCAGTCAATGATTGGCGAGAGAGTTGCAATGGGCACAAACCCATCATCATTATCTTCCCAGCGTATGAGTTTACCATTTGCCATCCAAATTATTACATCACGTAAGTAGCCAGACCCAGTAATGTCCAAACGTGTGTAGAGTTCTTCGAGCTGCACTCTTGACTTAAGGCCTGTTGCGGCTTCACCGTCTTCGAATTGATCACCATACTTTTCAAAGCCCATGTAGCTTTGCTTCTCTGCGTCTAATGAATTAACGCTTGAATCTTGTTCACCTTGAGAAGCACTGGCTAAGCGCTCAACTTCTTCCAGACCTATAAAGAAAGGCTCATCATCATCAATCGTCATTGCTCGGTTTATGCGCTTAAGATAGTCGATAGTCACATAAGTGACATGGCCTTTCATGTGTTCATCATTGATTGAGCGTGTACGCTTACTTGTGATAAACTCCCACGTAGGAACGTTCTCTGTGACCAGTTGGTCTCGACGTAGCTGGCGGATTGTTAAAGACACATCTGAATAACCACCCGGAATATACCTGGCCCGCTTTATTTCAATGTCTTCGTCAGCCTCAAGCATGTCAAATTGATCAATTGTTACTGCTGCAAGCTTCTCGTCTTTCTCTTCATACTCTACTTCCCAAAAGAGCTTTGAGTAAGCTGAGCCTGAGACCAGGGCATCTTTAAACCATTGATAGAAAACAAAGAACATTGACCCCTGTGAGTCAGCACTTAAGTCTTCATAGATCTTGCGCATTAGCGCCGGACCCACCCATGTTGGTTGGCCTTCTATATCGAGTTTGATTTTAGGGTCACCACTGGCCAGAGTTTTGATAAGGGTTGGCATGATCCATTCAACTGTCTCAAGCAAATCACGTGACATGTACCTCGATCTGCCTTTAACCTCATTACCTAATGGCCTGCCATAGTATCGATCCCACTTCTCAATGCGGTCAACTGACAATATATCTCGGCAATACCTTATGGCCGAGTCGGCTTCCCCTCGAGCTACTCTCTCTATCTCGTCCCATGTCATAGGCTCGGGTTCAGAAGGTGCTACATGTTTTGTAGTCTCTCGGTTTTCGTTTGCCACTGTTTGCTCCCTTAATAATCCCTGTATTTTTATTAAACTTTTACCGACCATTTCTGGTTGGGTCTTGTGTTAGTTTGTTGTGTTAGTTTGTTCTTATCCATCCAGCGGGATATTCAGTTGGACTCCAAACATTGCCGTCAACTGCACTCTCCCACACTACACCTTCGGGCCATTGGACTTTATCACCCATGTTATAGGCGTCATGCGCCCCTGTTGGTTGTACCCATTCAGGATAACCATCCCCAGCAGGTTTCGGGATCTCATGGAACAGCGCCGGGACAGTGTTGGGTGTCCAGTCTGATTGCGTGGTATGTCCCTGAACAACTTCATACAACTTGCCGTTATAACTGATCGGATGCGCCTGGTGTGCCGTAAGCGTCATGCCAACCTCCCATGACACGGCAACAGCTTCCAGGTTGGCATAATAATCCGCATACTGCTTGGCTGCTGCTTCAGGATTGTTCTTGATGTCTTGATACACGAGTGCCGGGATCTTCCTGACCTTGATGTATTCCTGCAACTGCACGGCTGAATCAAAGCCCGTCATGGACTCG
>CAYPNO010000087.1:0-8935 GCA_964411865.1 uncultured Desulfuromonas sp.
GTTCTGGAAGAACAGAAAATAATCGGCCACAAAGATATTGCCGCCACCCTAGCACACCAATTTGGCTTCAAAACGGTACGCGATATAGCTGCTCACAAATTTCCAGCTTCTATTCTCGATTTAATAGATAGCAATATAGCGCTAAAGAAAATGGTATTCCCGCTTAAAGTGGAGGGGAAAAAACTCTACCTGGCGATGGTGAATCCTCTGGATATTGAAACAACGGATACCCTCTCTTTTGCAACGGGCTTACACATCGTACCCATAATCACTACCCCCACCGATATCTACGCGGCTATCAACACTCATTATCTAAACACTATGCATGAAGAATTCATTGATTCCCACTGGCGTATTCTAGTGATCGACACGGTGCAACAAGCAAGCATAACTGAAAGTATGCTACACGATACTGGCTACAGCGTCACAACTGCTACCAACAACACAGCAGCACTTAGCCTATGTTCCAAAACTTGCCCACACCTTGTCATTGCCGAAACGCAAGCACCTGGGATAAATATAACCAACTTGATCGAAGCCCTGCGCAACAATAGCTGCACCCGCGATTGCCCGATAGTCGGTGTTACCTACCAGGCCACAGCTAGCGAAGAAGCAAAATTTCTGGATATGGGCTTTGTCGATTTTATGGCGAAACCACTCAATGGCATACGCCTGCAAGCCAGAATAAGGCGCGCGCTTAACCTGCTCTACAATAAGTCACATTGAAACAATATGCCGCTTGAGCGTGCGTGCTCGAGCCATTTTGCGGTGGCTGCAATATCTAGAGCACCAAAGGTATCGGGCAGACGTTCAGCTTCGGCGCAGCTTTGGTACAGGTGTACCACCTCTGGGGGAACACTCATGCAAATAATCTCGCCGTCTGTGGTGTGGTAAAACAGTGCCCCACAAGGATTTTGCGTTTCGAGATACACAAACTCAACTAGATCTTCAATAATGCAGTTATGATAGTGTTCCACTGAATAAGAAAAAATTCCCATCACAACCTCTTCAGCTAAATGCCAACACCTCCCATTACCGCCTGCTTGTAACAAACTCCTCTGCTCTGCTGCACATAGCAAAGGCGGAGCGAGTAATACATCTGAATAAAGATGGTGATACTGCATAAGATCTAAAGCGGCGGGGACAATATCCTCCAAATTTATACTGGAAAAATATTGGCGTACAAACGCCTGCTGCAACGGATAGACCTCTTTCACATCCCAGTCAGGGACATCATCTCCCACATTTAGGTGTTGCTCGCGCTCTAACCACTGTGAAAGTTGCTGCAAAAACTCTACACCACTTACCCCGCATGCCCCGCAGAACAGGTCAAAGTACGCTACCGAGCGACCGGTGTTGTAAAACAAGTTTAATGCAGCTGTTAAGTTTGCAGCGTGCACAAAATCCTCTCTGCCCATACTTGCGCTAGATTCAACCGTGTATGGCGGTTCAGGCAATGCATTGAGAGCATAAATATCCCGCTGCTGTTCAAGCACAGTGCCCGGCAAAAGAGCAAGGGGAAACAACTCGATATGATTAGGGTAAAATCCCAGAGCTGTATCTAGACTGGTACATAAACCTGCGTAGGTATCCCCCGGCAGACCATAGATCAGGTCGATACCGTAAGTCACCCCCCTGTGATGCAATTCTAACAGTCCAGTTTCAAAACGCTCCAGATTGAAACTGCGGCCTACATTTTTCAGCACTTCAGTATGTACCGACTGTAATCCCACCTGAACCGAGCACGAAAGCTGACACAACAACTCAGCCATTTCGGCATCGATATATTCTGCTTTCGCTTCAAGATGATAGTGCAGGTCTGGTGCGCACTTGATGAACAAGCGCAGCAGATCCTTACCTCTAGCGACAGGAACGTTGAAGCTGGAATCCAACACCCAGACCTGTTCAACTCCGCTGGCCACAAACAACTCCAACTCTTGTCGCAACCGCGCATGCGGAACCTGCGTGACCACTCGACTACCATTTGCATCATAACAATATGCACAGCTAAAAGGACACCCGCGCGCCGTCTCTAGCAGAACACCTTGTTCTGGCTTAATGCCGCCGCTTAACCAGGCAGAACCAGGCATAAGCTGCTTATTTTCGACTAAAATCTGTGGCACTGAGGTCCGCCTGAAATCACCGTCTAAAACTTGCTGTGTCACCTGCTTAAACAGGTTTTCACCGTTCCCACTGATCACTACATCGAAAATTCCGGAGTCAAACCATGCCGATGTAGCGGAAGAAACCTCCGGCCCTCCACACACGAATATGCTCTCACCCAAGATAGATCTAAGGATACGGGCTAATTCAAACAAAGCGGTACGATTCCACACATAAAAACTAAAACTGATGATCTGCGGCTGCAACTGTTGTATAACTTGGCATACTGAGGCGTTAGAAAAATCTGGAGGCAGGTTAAGAATTTGCGCCCGACTCCCCGCAGGCAACTCCGCACACAGGGAAGCTGACGCCAAGGGGGTAGCCTGTAACAAGCTCCCCGCATGACAGGCAACAAACATTACATCTAAGGTATTGGGGACAGCGATGTCGGAATCGCTGCGGTCAGTTTCTATGCGTTTCAATTTTCGAACTTTACTTTTATTCTGGGTTTACCATCTTCACTAACCACCGTAAAACTACACTGGACATCGCCATACCGCTGCCGTACTGTTTCTTGCTTATTGCGCACAAATGTCTCCATGCTACTTGCTCCTGCGATAGCTGGCGTAAGCTTACATTCTCTACACATTCGCAGATAATCCTGATACAGTTGCGCGCAATTAATTGTGGAGGGTGGAGGAGTTGCGGCCGCATTACCGGCAGACGCAGCAGCTTTAAATGCATTTCTTTTGGCGTGGCGCGCATAGCGCCCCTCATCCATCTGGCGCTGCACCCGTTCCCACATCGCAGCATAAGAGTAAAAACCGCTAGATAAATTCTGCAAGCGGTAGCGCAAATCGGTCTGCGTAATCATTTTGCGTCCTAATAAACGCAGATGACGCTCCATCTCATCTTTATTTTTGCTGGGTGCGATCTTCTCAACCCCAGCAAAATATTGTTCGTATTTAATCCGTAACTCTTTGAGCATAAGTTCCGCTCTATCGAGCTCACTGCTAATGCGCTCCCGTTCACTTTTCATAGCTACAAAATCCCTATCTAACCCTTATTGCCCCACGGCTTGACTGAACTTCAAATTTCCGCTAAAAGATGAATTTTAACATATACTACAGGTGATTACGAATGAAGAGCAGCGATCTTGGAGCCATTATTCTTGCAGCGGGTAAGGGTACCCGAATGAAATCCAAGCACCCAAAGGTACTCCACCCTATCGCCGGACGACCAATGGCGGCATATCCCCTCGAACTCACCCGCGCCCTTGGGTGCAGTAAAACGGTGATGGTTGTCGGTCACGAGGCCGATTTAGTCAAAGACTCCTTTTGTGACACCCACATAGATTTTGTCCACCAGCAGCAACAACTCGGCACGGGGCATGCGGTTCAAGTGGCGTGGGAAGAGCTTGCGAGCTTTTCTGGAACGGTGCTGCTGTTATGTGCGGATGTACCGCTGCTGCGGCGTGAAACCCTAGATAAACTGCTCAAGGTGCACAGAACCAGCGGAGCAACCGTATCTGTTCTGAGTGCCGAAATAGCGCAGCCTCAAGGGTACGGGCGTATCATCAGAGATGGGTTGCAGATCTGCTCTATAGTAGAGGAAAAAGACGCCAGCGATAAACAAAAAAAAATCTGTGAAATTAATACAGGAATCTTCGCTCTCCAAGCACCGGATGTCTTCGCCCTGCTCCAACAACTTGACAACAATAACGCCCAGCAAGAATACTACATTACCGACATTGTAGAGCTCGCTGCCAAACAAGGCTTACAGGTAAGTTCAGCCAGCCTCGATGATATTAACGAAAGCATGGGGGTCAACGATCGCTCCCAACTCGCAGCGGCATCCACCCTGATGCGCCGCCGCATCAATCACGAGCACATGCTTGCTGGGATAAGCCTAGAAAATCCTGAATCCACCTATATCGATGCTACCGTTCACATCGAAGCGGATACGTATATCCAGGCCGGCGTTCATCTCCATGGAAATACTCACATCGAGTCTGACTGCATTATCGAAACCGGTTCAGTTATCAGCGATAGCCGCGTAGGTGCGCGCAGCCACATCCGCGCGGGAAGTTCCATCGAAGGCTCAATTATAGGGGAACAGTGCACCATTGGACCAATGGCGCATCTACGTCCAGGTACGCACCTGCATGGGTTTAATAAAATTGGTAATTTTGTTGAAACTAAAAAAGCGCAGATAGGTATGCGCTCACAAGCCAGCCATTTAAGCTACATCGGGGATGCTGAACTGGGTGAAAGTGTTAATATAGGCTGTGGCACCATTACATGTAACTACGATGGAGTAAATAAACATAAAACTACCATTGAAGACGATGTCTTTGTCGGCAGCGACACCCAGTTCATCGCGCCGGTGACTATAGGGCGTAACAGCCTTATAGGTGCCGGTTCTACCATAACTAAAGATGTCCCCCCTGACTCGTTGGCGCTCGCACGTGCGGAGCAAAAAATAATCCCTGGCTGGAGAAAAAAGACCAAAGATTAAAACATAACCATTATAGGTAGCATCCCTGAGGTGCATACTGGGCGTCTTAACATTTAAACTGTGGAGAACATACGTACATGTGCGGAATAGTTGGATATATAGGACAACATAACGCGGCAGATATTATTCTGGATGGATTGAAGAAGCTAGAATACCGTGGCTATGATTCCTCCGGTATCTCCACCTGCGAAAATGGACAACTGCACACTGCTAGGGCCAAAGGTAAACTGGTTAACCTAGAAAACCAGTTAAAGCAATCTCCCCTTCTTGGTAGTCTTGGAATCGGCCACACCCGCTGGGCTACTCACGGCAAACCCTCGACCGAAAACGCTCACCCGCACAGAGCCGGTAGCTTTGTAGTAGTGCATAACGGCATCATAGAAAATCATCTGGAACTGAAGCAACAGTTGCAAGAGGCTGGGCACATATTCAAGTCAGAGACCGATAGCGAAATCATTGCGCACCTGATTGAAGATCGACATAAACAAGGGCAGGCTTTTGTCGAAGCGGTGCGCGAGGCCGCGCAAATACTAGCTGGTGCATTTGCTATCGTGGTCATATCGGATAAATACCCAGAACAGATGATCGCGGCCAAATCTGGATCTCCGCTCGTGGTGGGGCAGGGTAAGCAAGAGAATTTTGTCGCATCAGATATACCAGCGATGCTCTCCCATACTCGGGAGATGATATTCCTCCTAGACGGAGAAATGGTGATTTGTACCCGAACTGGACTTGAATTTATCGATTTTAGTGGAAAAAAAATAGAAAAAAAGAGCAAAACCATCACTTGGAGCCCGCTGATGGCGGAAAAAGGTGGATATCGCCATTTTATGCTCAAGGAGATTCACGAACAACCGCGTGCCATCGCCGATACCATCGCTGGGCGAATCAATAAAAATAAAGACTCGGTGGTGCTGGCCGAGTCAGGACTCGATCCTGAGGTGATAAAAAGCGCAGAGCGGATATATATTGTCGCTTGCGGCACCTCCTGGCATGCCGCCTTGGTGGGAAAATGTCTGCTAGAAAAACATGTCAGAGTTCCGGTTGAAGTCGATATCGCGAGCGAATTTCGCTATCGCAATCCCCTTGTAACCGATAAAACCCTGACCATCGTAATAAGTCAGAGTGGGGAAACCGCCGATACCCTTGCCGCCCTACGTGAAACCCATGAAAAGGGTGGCAAAGTACTGGCCATCTGCAATGTAGTCGAATCATCCATCGCTAGAGACAGCGATGGCGTTATCTACACCCATGCCGGGCCGGAAATCGGTGTTGCCTCTACCAAGGCTTTCACCACCCAGCTCGTTGCCCTGTTTATGTTTACTCTCTACGCTGGTGAGCTCAGAGACAGTGTGGATCAACAGACCAGAGCAGCCATGATCGCTGAGTTATTAACCCTACCGCGCAAACTGGAAGAAACCCTGGAGTTGGACCCGCTGATCGAAGATGCAGCCAGAATATACATCCACACCAACGATTTCCTCTATCTTGGCCGCGGTAATCAATTCCCTATAGCTCTTGAGGGCGCGCTTAAACTAAAAGAAATTTCCTATATCCACGCAGAAGGATACCCCGCCGGAGAGATGAAACACGGACCCATTGCCCTTATCGATGAAAATATGCCCGTTGTCTGTATCGCGCCCTACAACCATGTCTTTGGGAAAATTGTCTCCAACATGGAAGAAGTAAGAACTAGAGGCGGGCAACTTATAACCATCACAGATAGTATTCTACCCTCACTCAAGGACAACTCGAACGCCCTGTTTAAGGTGCCAACCATCCATGATGACCTCATGCCGCTTATAACCACCATCCCCTTGCAACTACTGGCGTACCACATTGCCGTACTCAAAGGCACCGATGTAGATCAACCGCGTAATCTAGCCAAGTCTGTAACGGTGGAGTAATCCTCAAGAGGGAGCGGTGAAAACAGATAAAAACAAAAACCAGAGCAGCCGCTTTGCTCCTTACGGGGTAGAGCGGTTTTTTGTATGCGAGCAGTTACCTCCAGCAAATATTCTGGTAATATCCGTTTTTGTTGTAAAGATCGCAGTGGAGCGCCAGATTTAAACCCAGCAGATTCTTCTCGTTCCAGAGGATTGCCTGCTACATACTGAGAAACCACATGCTCATTAAAATACTTCGTTATATCAGCATCGCCACTCTAGCTGGAGTAATCATCGGCTGTTCAGCCCTAATTGGGGCATATTATTTCGTAGCTTCCGGTTTACCTAAGTTAGATAAACTTGAAGATTATGCTCCTGCGGTGGTTACCGATGTCTATAGCTCTGATGGACACCGAATCGCTGAATTTTATCACGAGCGGCGTATTGTGGTTCCCGTTAACCGTATGCCGCAAAAATTAATTCAGGCTTTTATCGCTGCCGAAGATTCATCTTTTTTTGAGCACGAAGGGCTGGACTTCATCTCTATCTTTCGCGCTGCGCTAAAAAATGTACGCGCCGGCGGAATAGTGCAGGGTGGTAGCACCATTACCCAACAGGTAGCTAAAAGTCTATTACTCACCCCGGAACGTAAATTTTCGCGCAAATTCAAGGAAGCAATTCTCGCCTGGCGAATTGAACAAAATTTCTCTAAACGTGAAATTTTATATCTATATCTGAACCAGATATACCTTGGCCACGGAGCTTATGGAGTCCAGGCTGCTGCCGAGAACTACTTTGCTACAGATGTAGAGCTCTTATCTTTGGCGCAATGTTCTATGCTTGCAGGTCTTCCCCAGGCACCGAGTCGCTATTCACCTTACAGCAATTTTGACGGCGCGCGTAGACGTCAATTGTATGTATTGGAGCGCATGCTCGCCAATGGATTTATAACTAAACACGAAAAAGATCAGGCACAAAATGAAGAACTATTCATTCATCCACGCAGAGACAATACTGCTGCTGGCACAGGCTACTTCACCGAACAAGTGCGCCGCTATCTAGAGCAGGAGTTCGGTGCAGAGAAGCTCTACAACGCCGGAATGCAAATTCACACTACGATCAACCTGGATATGCAGCAAAATGCGCAGCAAGCCGTACGCAAAAACCTACAGGATCATGAGCGCCGCAGAGGATTAAGAGCTCCTGATCGGGTTATTCCAGCAGATCAATGGAGTAAAACCTTCAATTCTGCTTCGGAGAAGCTAGAAAATGAAAAGATATACCCAGCAATTTTGACCGGAACCGCAAAGAATGGAGATCTGCTGGTACAATATGGGAGTCGAACTGGTTACATAGAGCGCAGCGATATGAAGTGGTGTGAACCATTTAGTGTCATTTCATATACCCAATATAATAACTCTGCAGCAGAGAACGCAGCGCAAAATACAAATACTCTAGCGCTGGGCTCAATAATCAATATTTTAATCAAAGACACAGAAAACGAACCTTTTAAGGCTGATTATTTCCAATATCCGGAAGCCCAAGGAGCCTTTCTAGCGATGGATCCTCACACTGGTAAAGTTCGGGCTATGGTTGGCGGATATGATTTCGCCACTAGCCAATTTAATCGTGTTACCCAAGCACGCCGTCAACCGGGTTCCGCTATAAAACCTCTAGTTTACGCAGCGGCGCTGGATAAAGGGTATACACCTGCTTCGATAATTATCGACACCCCCCTCATTTACAAAAACACCACTGAAGATGGGGAAAAGCAGGAGTGGAAACCGGATAACTACAGCAATAAGTTTTACGGCGCAACTTCCTTGCGTGAAGCATTAGCTAAATCCTACAATGTAATTTCAATAAAACTGCTGAAACAGATCGGCATTAAATACGCGGCTAAGTACTTACACAATCTGGGTATTGAGTCAGATATTAATAAGGATTTGAGTATGGCCCTTGGTACCAATGCCGTTACGCCGCAGGAGCTAGCAACTGCCTACTCGGTATTTGCAAATGGAGGGATCAGAATTTCCCCTTCATATATCGATAAGATATATGACCGCTACGGCAAGGTGCTTAAATCTACCGACCCAGCGGATTTTTTATCTGGGCCCAAACAGGGGCAAGAAATTATAGCTCCGGAGAGAAAACGGGTTATGTCGGAAGAAAGCGCCTGTATTATTACTAATATGCTTGAATCAGTGGTGCAAAACGGAACAGGTTGGCGCGCACGCGCGCTGAAGCGGCCAACTGCTGGGAAGACAGGCACAACCGACAATCTGCTCGATGCATGGTTTGTTGGCTATATCCCACAGTTGGTAGCGGTTTCGTGGGTAGGATATGACCAACAGCGTCCTTTAGGAAACCAAGAGACGGGGTCAAAGGCGGCTGCACCGGCCTGGGTCGATTTCATGCTAAAAGCCTGT
>CAYPNO010000088.1:0-5683 GCA_964411865.1 uncultured Desulfuromonas sp.
AATAACGGTGAGAGAAATACAACCATTCACATCAGCAAGGTTGATGAATATCTTGCAAATGGATGGAAACTTGGTATGAAGAAAAGAAATGTAACCTAACTCAAATGGAGATTGAAAATGGTACTTCCGAGTAATGAAATTCTGATTATGTTGACAACTGCTCTTGGTTTTCTTACTGCTATCATCGTTTTGGCACAAAAAATAAGAAATGTCAAAAAACTTGAAACAGCTCTCGCATCCAAACAAACACTCATTGGTCATTCATTATTCAAATCACTTTATCATCACAGAAACATCGTCCTCCACAAATTTAACCTCAATGACAAAAACAAAACAAACATCTTCAAAGACATTCTCATTCATCAGATAGACATCTGGGGAAATGAGTTGCTTTCATTTGCAAGGAGAATTGACAAGACATGCAATCCAGTGTGTTCATCTTCAAAGTGTTTGATTCCGATGACAGACTTGATTGAACAGAATCGAAGACTCCTCAATGATGGTGTTCTCAGATATTCTTCTTTCTTCAACAACGATGAATATACAGAAGAAGAAAAAGACATGCTCAGATATGCAATAGACAAATTCAACATCTATCATGCACACAACATGGAATATATCATCAAGACAATAGAAGCAATCACAACCAACTCAAAATATACAGAATGTGCAAAAACACTCCAGAGCTATGTTTTCACTGCCTACGAATGTGCAATGAACAACATGATTCATGAGGCAGAAAATTCTTTGCAAGTGATAAATGGTTATTTCACAGGCAAGGAATTCATTGCAAGAAAGTATTCAAAATATCCA
The DNA here is from genome assembly GCA_964411865.1 of uncultured Desulfuromonas sp. Classification (GTDB taxonomy): domain Bacteria; phylum Desulfobacterota; class Desulfuromonadia; order Desulfuromonadales; family Desulfuromonadaceae; genus JAIVHC01. Next base: position 814 of record CAYPNO010000088.1, read on the forward strand.
GAGTGGTTTATAAGAGGAAATTAGCGTGAAAAAGTGTGACCCTTGCTATTACTATTCAAAAACAAAGTTTCTTTGTTTTAGATGTGTTTCCGTAAGTCATTTGACTGATTGTGGAGGTTATTGTTGAAATACTTTCAAGACATCCTCGGAAAAAGGATAGATGACAATGGAAATGAAATCATCAATCTGACAAGAAGTGTCAGAATCAAAGACATTGTTCATGATGTCCACACTGAGAACTATCAGGTGAAGGATGGTGACACCCTTGACACAATTGCATTTGATGTCTATGGTGATGTTCAGTTCTGGTGGGTTGTTGCAGTGCTCAATGACATTCATGATGCATTCTATGATTTGCCACTGACATTTGAATCACTCAAGAAGTGGTTTGACATCCTTGTTGCAGATGGTGAGAAAGTTGCTGGTGACTGGAATGATTTTGTTGCAGAAAACAATGCAAAAAGGAACATCGTTGTCTTGAAGAATAAATATCTTGCAGAATTCATCTATTTGGTAGAGAGGTTGATTCAGGAATGAGATTTGAAAAAGACAAAATAGAAGTTCAAAGACTTCAGGAATCAATTCTTGACACATTGAACAACGACACCATTGAGAAGTCCATTGAAGAACTCATCAGACTTCAGTCACAGTTGACAGATTCTGGTGGACAAACAAAAGAAGATTCAGCCGAGAAGCTGAAAGAGCTTCAAGCATCATTGAATGACTCTGGTGGAAATGAATGGGTTGGAAGAGCAAAGATTTTGACACAGATTCTTGCCATGTATGGAATAGCAAAGATTTCAGAACTGATAGATGCAAACAACAGGACATTCCCAGAACAGTTCAAACTTGCAATCACAAGACTTGCAAATGCTCACACGGCAAATGAAATTTTCTATGCAAGAGAAAGTGCTCAACAGGGAAACTACAGAGATGCAAAGTTAGACATTTTCAATGGCAGAGGAATCAACTCTATGAATCGTTGGAGAGTTGACTTCCTTGACAACAACACTCTCTCAAGTTTTCAGAATTCATTCCTCTCAGAATCATGCACTGAGTTCTCAATGGAAGGAACGCAAATCACAACAGCAAAGCAGGACTTGGTGTTTGAGAAACATGAAGATGTCTCAGACATTCAACTTCCAACAAATTGTGTTTTCACATTCATGATTGACAGAAGACTGCTTGTCAAAAGAATCATTGAGAAAGTTGTCAATCAGATGAGGTCTTTCAGGACAGGTAGATATGGATACAAAGATGATTATAAATGGAAAAGAATTAGAGTGACAATCTACGACACAATGAACAATGAGGTCAGAAGATATTATCTTCATGATTGCATCATTTCAGGTGTCTCAGAACTGACAATGAATCTCAATGCATCAGAGTTTCAAAGTTGTCAGATGACTGTGTCATTCTCAAAGATGAGTTTCAGCAGTTTATAAATAACAATAGAAAAGAAGGAGAATAAAATGAGCAAGTATGTAGTTCAAGAAGGCAAGATGGTGAAAATTCAAGAATCAGTTCCTGAAGTTGAATACAACATTTTCAATGATAAGGAAATAATCTTTATAAAATAATTCCTTTGGGGGGTAAAATGAACGACCTTTTAAGCATTCTTCAACCAGAACAGTATCCAGTGACACTTGAAATCATCAACAAGGAAATAATGGTCAAGCCATACAATCATGGAGAGACTAAAGCATTCCTTGAACTCATTGATGACTACAAGAAAAACAAAACTGGTGGAATGAAGAAATTATTCCTTGCACAAAAGAATCTCATTGATTCTTGCATCCTTGCTGATGTCACTGGTGTCAAACCAATGCACTCAGAAGAACTACACAGAGCAGACTATGTCAAACTGATGGTTGAACTCAAGAACATCACACATGGTGAACAATCCATTGTCAGATACAGATGTTCAAATCCTGATTGCAAAGATGAAGAGACACAACAACCTTACATCCAGTCATTTGAATTTCATCTACCAGAAGCAGAACTGAAAAACAAGGAAAGAAAAGAGTTTGTTGACATAGAGTTTCAGAATGGAACAAAAATCAAAATCAACATGAAACCATACACATTTGACATTCTTCTTGCAAATGCTGAATTGTTTGAGGCAAAGATTCCAACATTTGAGATGATAGACAGATTTCAGGCATCATTCATTGACTCAATAGAAGTTGGAGAAATCATTCATGAGAACAAGAGCATGGAAGAGAAGACTGCATTTGTTTCCAAGTTGATTCCAAAGTACAAGAAATTCATTGCAGAATACATTAAGAATGAACCAATGTATGAGTGGAAGAAAGAATGGAGTTGCCCAGTTTGTTCTGCAAAGAATGTTTCCATCATGAGGGAAGTTCAGGATTTTTTTGTGTAGTCCCCGAAATGCACGGGGACATTAAAGACTGGTTGTTACTGACTCACATGGTTGAATATTATCTTGGCAAGAGCAGGATAGAAGTCATGGGAATGAAGAAGTGGGAACTTGAAAGTGCATTAGCGTTTTACATTGAGAGAAAGAAGGACGAAAACAAGAAAAATAAATAACAATAGAAACGAGGTGACATTCAATGCCAGATATTGAAGAAATCAGATTCAGGATGACACTCGAAGGTAAGATGACAACGATGATAAGTTTGTTAGAGAAAATATTAAATCAATTGGATAAAATAAATGATACTTCAAAAAGTTAGTGATGAGTTCTTGATTGTTCAGAATAGATATTCTGATGATGATGATATAAACATTGCAATCAATTGCATCATTGAGGCATGGGAAGAAGTTGATGAGTTTGCAGATGATGACGAATATGAAGAGATTTATGAAATCATTGCAGACTACATAGATGACTTTGACAATGATGACACTGCAACAAAACTCATTGCACTCTCTGAAGATGATTTGTTTGACCTCTTTGAGGAACTTGATGACATAGGACTTTTTGATGACATAGATGATGAGGAAGAGTTTTATGAGAATCTTCAGGAAAGACTTGTCAAGAAATTTGTCATCAGAGGTGGAAAGAAAAAGAAAATCAAAAGAACATCAAGACAGGGATATACGACAAAAGATGGCAAAGAAGTCAGGATGAGTTCAAAGGAAAGAAGAACAAGAAAGATTTCTCAGAGGAAGGCATCAAGGAAGAGAAGAGCAACAATGGCAAAGGCAATCAGAAAAAGAACAAAGTCAATGAAGAAAAGACAAGCAATGATTTCAAAATAGGTTTCAACTCATGGGGAGTGTCACCCTCCACTCCCCTTCACTTTTCTTACAAATAAATAACATTGAACATTTCTTGAGGACATCATGGACGAAAAAAGAATCATTTCTGAATTCACAAAGCTCCTGACACATCTTTCAGAGAACACTGAAAAGACATCAGAAGGCATCCAATCTCTGCTTGCTCTCTCAGGAAGTCAGCTCAAAGCACTCAAAGACCTTGCATCATCAACTGCAAATTTCACAGCAGAAGTGACAGATGCAATTTTTGATTCACAAGAAGCAGAAGAAGAATTCAATCAGAAAATTCTTGACAAAGAAGAAGAACTTGCTGAGATGTCAGATGATGAAATTGAGAAGATGGCAAATGCAATGCAAGATAGACTTGATGGTGTCAAAGATGCTGTTGAGGAAATTGTTGAGCAAAATGAAACCAAAGCAAAGAAGGATAAGAAAAACAAACAAAAGACAGACAAGAGAGAGTCTGAGAGAGTTGACCAATTTGAGAATGCAGCACAGAATTTTTCAAAGACTGCTCAATTTCTTTCAAGAGAATCAGGCATCAACAAAATCTTCACATTCATTCCAGACCTCATGGATTCATTCAGGTCTGAGTTCTCAGGATTGTTTTCAGCATTTGACACACTTTTGATTTCTCCATTGAAAGGATTTGGTTCTATGTTCATGGGAATTTTTAGTCTTGGTGGAGGAATGTCAGAGTCAGAACAAAAGGAGTCAGAAAGAGCAGAGGACAGAGAAGACTCTGAAAAGATAAATGAAAATTTAGAGAAAATAACAAAGAACACAAGAAAAGAAAAAGAAATGATTAGAGGAAGAAATTTTGATTTGTCAAAACTCTTTGGAGCAGGGGGATTCTTTGGACTTCCAATGGGAAAGATAAGAGCACTTGCAGGTAAAGCGGGTGCACTTCTGATGAAGGCAGTTGGCATAGGAATGATAATTGGTGGTGTTTATATGGCTGTTCAAGACTTCATGGATGGATTTTCAAAGGGTGGATTTGGTGAAGGATTGTATAGAGCATTTGTTGGAAAGACTGACCAAGGAATAATGGGAACTCTAAAGAATGCTGGAAAGTGGGCACTCATAGGAGCTGGTATTGGTTCATTTATTCCAGTTGTTGGAACGATTGCAGGTGGACTCATAGGAGCATCATTTGGATTGACATTGAATTATCTTGCACAAGTGTTTGAACAGGAAGACAAGACTCTTGGACAAAAAGTTAGTGACCTCATTTTTGGTGGAAGTGGAGGTTGGAAATCAGTCGTAGCAAATGGTGGAAGATTTGCATTGGTCGGGGGAACGATTGGACTTGCAGTTGGAAGCATTCCTGGAGCAATTGTTGGAGCATTCATTGGAGCATCAATTGGAATGTCATTGAGTTTTCTCAAACAAGAATTTGACAAGACAGATGGTTCATTGGTTGACAGACTTGTTTCATTTTTCATAGGTGGAGGTGGAGGTTGGAAAGACTCACTTGCTCAAGGTGGAAAATATGCAATCATTGGTTCAACAATAGGAGTTCCGTTTGGATTGGTTGGAATGATTGTTGGTGGTGCAATTGGATTTGCAATTGGTTTCATTGTCAATTTTGTCTCTCAGATTCTTGACCCAGAAATCAAAG
>CAYPNO010000088.1:5783-8912 GCA_964411865.1 uncultured Desulfuromonas sp.
ATGGAGCAACACCAACCAAGAGAGTTGTCAAGAAAGAAAAGAATGAAGAGAAGAAAGTTGAAAACAGAGCTAAGACAATCCTTGACTCAGGAATCAAAACTTCTGATGCTGTCTCAAGTGTTGCAGATGTGACAGAAGCAACAAAGAAAGACATTGTCAAAGGCAACTCAACAACAAAAGACATCTCAAAGATTCTGAAGGGCATGACAACTTTCTTCAAGAATGATTTTCTCAAGAAGATGGAGTCCTATTTTGACAAGTCATCAGCATTCCTTGCTGACACACTTTTCAACATCCAACAGGAAGACAGAATGTGGTCATATCAGACAACACATGGTTCACTTGCTGGTTATGGTTCAAGAGTGAAAGAGTTCTCAGGAGAAATTGCAAAACTTGAGAAAGGTGGAACAAAAGGATATGAGACAAAATTGAAAGACATCAGACAGAATTCAATAGACAACTCCACTTCAATTGTCACAAATAATTCTATCATTGATGGGTACTCAGATTCACTGAGAAAGAAAAAACAAAGAAATTAGCGTGAAAGATGATGACCCTTGCTATTGATATTAGTTTTCTGAGTTTCTTTGTTTTAGACGGGTTTTAGCAACTCAGAGAGCTATTTCTGATTGACTTCACTGATGCAACTTTGATAAAATGCTTTTCATTGTTTTTTCACCTTTTACATAAGTTCAAATAAATAGTCTGGTTCAAGTCCGAAAAATTCGGAGCAGATTTCTTCCGCTCCTGACATGTCCCCTTCTGCAAGATAATCAAAAAGCTGTTCTCTTGCTTCATTAATAAGATTGTCGGCTTCATCCGCTGTCATTCCGTCCCTTGTCATTAAAATTTCTCTGATTGTAGTCATAATTAAACCTCCAAATCAAGTTAAAAATAAACAATCAACAAATTCAATATTATCTATTTTATTTTAAAAATCAAAATCAAGTTTTTTCTTGAAAAAGATGAAAATAAATAATTATGAACATTCTTTGGAGAGATAAATGTCAACAAAAATCAGACTCAATGAAGCAGATTTAGACTTAATAGAATCTAATCTAATCAGTTACCTGAACTCAGTGCCAGAGTTCTCAACATACAATTTCAAGTCTGGCTCACTTGCAATATTCATCAGGGTTGCAAAATTTGTCATCAGAAACCTTGCATATCAGTTGAACAAAACTGTTGAAGAGATATTCCTTGATACTGCCTCTCTTGAGGAATCAATTTACTCATTGATTGAAAATTTCAACTTCATCCCAGAAATGAGAAGACCTGCAAAGAAGTATCTGAAAATCAACTATGATTTAGACACATACACTCCTCTTGCAAATTCACAATTCAAGATGTTTTTCAACAATGTCAAATATACAGATGAATATCAAATCATTCCAACACTGAGAGACAAATGGCAACAATCATCATACACCGATGTCACAGCAAATGCATTTCTCAATCAGAATATGTTCTATTGTCAACTTGAGAAGATAGGCAACACTCTTCAAACGACAATCCCAGTTTATCAGGCAACTTGGAATGTTGTTGAGAGTGTTGTTGACATTTTGACATTCACACAGGAAGTTGAACTGAAAGACCTTTCAAATGTTTATTACAATGACAAGGTCATCAAAGATTCAATCAGAGTGTTTGTCAAAGAGACAGATGGAAACTGGTATGAATATTATTCGCTGAGAGAAGGAAACTTTGATGAAGATTTGAGGTCGTACAATCTCAAATTCAATGCAACAACAGGATTGTCAATTCAGTTTGACATTGACCACATCTCAAGAACAATCCTTGACACAGAGACAATCAGAGTGTTCTTTGCAACAACTGAAGGAGATGAAATCAATGACACACAGGGAAACAATGAATTTGTGATGACAGACTTTCATGATTTCCAAGTGTTTGAAGTTCAGACAGATGAGACAGAAGTTCTCATTGCAGAATATAATTATGATTCAGTGACACCAGTCATTTCACCAGCAAATCTTGCAACACTCATTTCAGCTGAACTTGTTGATGATGAAGGAACACTTTCTTTCTTTGACAATGGTGTTGAGAGGCAGTCACTTGAATCAATCAAAATCAATGCTCCACTTTTCAGAACAACACAGGGAAGAGCAGTGACAGAATCTGACTACAATGTTCTATTGAAAAACAAGTTTTCAGAATATAGAGACATCAGAGCGTGGGGTGGACAAAGAGAATACATTGACATTGAAGACATGATTGATGATGCAATTGTGACATATGGTGATGCTAAGACTGCAATCAAATATGTTCTTTCAGTTCTCTACACATGTGGAACGCTTTCCATTGATGATATTGATTATACTTCAATTGAAAGTGGAACATATAGAAGAGACCTTGGATTTGTTTATTATTCATTCTATGATGATGGATTCAACTTTGTCAACAGTTCAGAAAATGTTGATGAGATTATCAAATACCTTGACAGATATAAGATATTGACAATCTATTTCAAATACAGGAATCCAGTGTTCAATCTGTTGAAACCAAAAATCAAGTTGACATTGAATCCTTCCTATGCATCAGAGTTCTCATTGTTCAACACAAAGACACTCATCAAGAACTGGGTGAATGAAAAATCAAAGACAGAAAAAAGAATAGACCTTCAGGACATGTTCTCAATGTTGCTTGCAATGGATGAAGTTGATGTTGTTGACTCAATCTCATCTACATCAAAGATTAAATATCTTCATGAATCAGGTGAGAACACTGTCAGAGTTTTCAATAAATTTCTTGGCAATCAGAATTGTCCAATGAAAGTTTGGATTGCAAATGAGTTGACAACAATTGCAACATTGACAACAAACTCAGCTGATGAAGTTCTCATTGATGGAATAGTTGCTGGAAAAGTCAATCCAAGAATTGGAGCATTCCAGTTTGAATCAGCAATCCTGACACCATATGAAGGACAGACAATATACATAGACAACTTGAAACTTTCTGGATTGAAAATCAATCAGTTGAGAGAGAGTGTTGTTGGAATAGAAAGAATCTCAGACATCGAACTGATTGTGGAATAAAATAAAAGGAAAAACAAAATGAAAGCAAAGTACATGATTCAAGAAGGCAAAATTATAAAAATTTTAGAGAAGTCAT
>CAYPNO010000089.1:0-8903 GCA_964411865.1 uncultured Desulfuromonas sp.
GTGCTGGTCATCGTGAAACACTGGGATTTGCATCTGTGCCTTGAGTTGCTCTTCAATGTAAAAACATTCAGGAGCTTTAATATCTTCAAGATTGATACCGCCGAAGGTTGGCTCAAGCAACTTGACGGTGCGGATGATCTCCTCTTGATCCAAGGTGTTCAGCTCAATGTCAAACACATCTATGTCGGCAAAGCGCTTGAACAGAACACCTTTCCCTTCCATAACTGGTTTGCTGGCCAAGGCTCCGATATCTCCTAACCCCAGCACCGCAGTGCCGTTGGTAATAACCCCAACGAGATTTCCTTTAGCAGTATATTCATAAGCATCTTTTGGGTTTTTTTCAATTTCGAGGCACGGGTCAGCTACCCCAGGGCTGTAGGCGAGTGAAAGATCACGACTGGTCATACACGGTTTAGTGGCTATAACTTCAATTTTGCCCTTACGCCCAGAGCTGTGGTATTCAAGGGCCTCGCGTTTTTTTGGCATTATGCATTTCCTTTCAATTTTAGTCTGAGTAAATAGATTTAGAGGTGCGCTGCGAGAGCAGAAGGTTGTGCATAATGGATACATAGTTACAGTAAGGAGCACGTATGTGTGCCATCTTGGTACAGCGCAAGAAATATACATGAATTTTAGGCTTGTTGAAAAAGAAACATAGACTCGTATAGGCGGAATTGTCAAGAATAAATCAAGTAGTGTGGCTGCAAATATAGAACACTGTTTACTTGAAGTAAAATGGTATCTATTTAGTAGTTGGCAGCGTAGCGAGAGCATTCGTTGTTATTTGCGTCGCTAGGACAGGCAGTGCTAATATGTTGCTGTCAAAGCTACGATTTTGGGCAGCCTTGTTTATAGATAGAAACCTATAAAATGCTGGGCAGTTGCAGCAAATATCGATTATGTGATGCAAAAGTTGCCATAACCTTAGATATGGGAGTAGACAGGCTATGATAGTTGTAACTGGTGGAGCCGGCTTTATCGGCAGTGCCTTGGTGTGGCGTCTGAACCAACTGGGTTACGATAATATTGTGATCGTTGATTCACTTGGTTCTTCGGAAAAATGGCGCAATCTTATGCCATTGAGCTATGCCGATTACGTAGAAAAAGATGATTTTCTCCGCCATGCTCAAGGGGAGAGCTTGCACCATATCTGCGATTTTGGTCCTGCAGGCATTGAGGCAATTTTCCATATGGGGGCCTGTTCGGCTACGACAGAGACTGATTCGCGTTATCTGGTGCAGAATAATTTCGAATACACCAAACATATGGCTTTGCTGGCGCGCCACAGTGGTGCCCGCTTTATTTATGCCTCCAGTGCCGCTACTTATGGTGATGGTGCTAATGGCTTCGTAGATGCGGAAGGTGAGTTGGACAACCTGCGTCCGTTGAATATGTATGGCTACTCGAAACAGATGTTTGATCTGTGGGCCCGGCGCGAGGGGATGCTCGACAGTATTGCCGGGCTGAAATTTTTCAATGTATTTGGCCCTAACGAATACCATAAAGGGACGATGCGCTCACTGGTGATCAAAGCCTATGAGCAGATCATGCACAGCGGTAAGATAAGTCTATTTAAATCGTACCGTCCCGAATATGCCGACGGTGAACAGAAGCGCGATTTTGTGTATATTAAGGACGTGGTAGATATGACCCTGTTTTTCTTTAAGCATCCTGAGGTAAACGGTATTTATAATATCGGCAGTTCGAGTGCACATACTTGGAATGAGCTGGCTGGGGCTATTTTTTCTGCCCTCAAGCGTGTTCCCAATATTGAGTACGTAGATATGCCTGACGATTTGCGCGCACGCTACCAATACTATACCTGCTCAGATGTGGGTAAATTACGTGCCGCCGGTTATGCTGGTGACCAGCATACGTTGGACAGTGCGGTATATGATTATGTAGTTAATTACCTGAAAAAATCTCAGCACCTGGGGCAGGAACATGACCGGAACGGATAGATGAGATCTATATTTTTCTTTCTAGCTTGCTTTGCCATGTTATGGAGTGCAGTGCTGCTGATTTTAGGGCTCAAGAGTTATGCGTTAGATAGCCCGGTTCTGCTGTTTATCGCCATGATGGGGCTTGGATCAGCCTTAGCTCTGATCGGGAAGAACTGGGGCAGGGGGGCGCTGTTGTTAACGGCCCCTCTGGCGGTGGTTCTTGCCTATGTTGGGGGGCAACGCCTGTTACCTCCGCCACCACCAACCTCAGAGTTTGCTCAAGTGTACTGCCTCAATCCAGAGAAAGCGAAACCACAGCAGCAAGATTGTTTGCGCCCGCGTGTGCATACCCAGCCTCTGACGTTGATCTGCCCTGATGACACTGCACTTGTGCCACAGTTTGTTCTTCTTTCTGGCTTAGAACTCCAGCCGGTTGCATGTGGACTCAAGGGAGTTTCAGGTCTGGTTTTTGGTGCAGATAAGGCGCTGTATGCCTCTATTCCCAACGCTGGTCTAGTGTGCCGGCTTGAACCACCTGAGCCCACCGCTGTAGAAGTGTCCACCAGTGCAACAGATACTTCAAGCCTGTGGCGCAAGACCATCATAAATTCTACCCTCGATAGGCCAATGGGGCTGGCATGGCATGCTGATTCTCTGTATGTGGCTACCAGCACAGCTGTGGTTAGTTTTGCCCCTGAAGCTACTCCTGTTGCAGTTCAAACCATTGTGGATAATCTTCCGGTCGCAACGTCATCAGAACACAGGGCTATCCTGGTGGATGATGCTGGCAGCGTATATTTATCTGTTGCTGCGGTGGGTGCAGATCCTCTGGAGCTAGAGTGGCAGCGAGGCGCAATTCTGGAAATATCTACTAGCGGGGAGGTCGGGCTGTTCGCTACCGGTATTCATCACGCTCGAGCAATGGCCTGGCATCCAATAACAGGAAGGTTGTGGGTGGGGGAAAACTCACCTCAGACCCTTGATTTGTCACCGCCGGAGGATGAAATCAACAACGTAAGCGTAGGACAGGACTACGGTTGGCCGTTCTGTTATGGTTTCCAGACTCCAGATCGCCTGCTAGGTACCACAACCATCTGCGCTGATACTGTAGCGCCGTTGCTGACCCTTCCACCTAACAGTGTTCCTGCAGGTATAGCTTTTGGTGCGCTGCTGGATGCGCCAGAATATTATCGCTCTATGATGTATGTGGCGCTATCGGGGGAGCAGGCTGACGTGCAACGTCAAGGCTTCAAGATCCTTGGTCTTCCTCTAGATATGTATGGTGACATTACTGGGTGGGTGATCGAGGTGGCTAAAGGGTGGGCGACACCAGAACGTGTATACGGGCAACCTGCTGCACTTGCGGTAGGACCTGATGGAAATCTATATGTTACAGATTCTTACGCAGGGGCAATTTATCGGTTGGTTTTTGATTCTGTTTCCGAGACTGTTGCAGGGGACAGGTCTGCGCCGGCTCCATCGGAGTAAAAGAGGCGAATATTAAAATGCTATATTGTGCAGAGGAGATATGTGTTGCCGCACAGCGCAATGCCTTTATTCTCACGGTAAATCAACGTTTAGCACGTACTTTGTTGCACGAATATAGCCAATGGCAGCTTCGACGTGGCAACAGCGTATGGGCAAAACCCTCTATTTTTACCCCTGCGGTGTGGTTGCAGCGCTGCGTGCTTGACGTGAGTTTGCTGAACCATGCTCAGCAACAAAGCATATGGCGGCGGATTATTCGTAGTGATTTACAGCAGCACCAATATTCATTGTTGCAAGTGGATGCTACGGCCAAGCAGGCGCACAAAGCCTATACCGGATTATGTGACTACCTCATTAATCCTAATGCGTCAGCTTCATCCCTTTCTACCTCTCTTCCCCCTTATTCAACCCCTCAATATGACGCCGTAACCCCAGAAGAACAGGCGTTCATGCGCTGGTACAGCGCCTATATTGAATACTGTGCTGCGCACGACTACCTTGACCCTCAGCGCTTGGCCACGGAGGCGCAAGAACAATTTTTACACGGGAATGTTGCTCCACCGCACGAACTGTGGCTAGTTGGCTTTGACGAAATTTCGCCACAGTTACGCGCCTGTACCCAGGCATTGGAGCAGTTGGGGACACAAATCATTGAGCCAGATATAGAGTGCAAAAATAGCGTCTCCGAGGTTTATGCCTGCGCCGATCCCCTTTCCGAGTTGGAGCTGGTGGCCCACTGGGCCTATACCCACATTGAGCGCGGACACAGTGTTGGGGTGATAGTGCCGGAGCTTGAACGCTATCAAGGCAGCATCGAGCGGGTATTCAGACGGTATGAAACAACCTTTGGGATAGACAAGATCGAACTCAACCTTTCAGTTGGACAATCCTTAAGTGAGTACGGGGTGATCCAGGCGGCGCTGCGTTTATTACGGGTCGAAGAACCCCTTGATCTAGATGAGTTCGGTTATTTACTCCGTTCTCCGTGGTTCAGCGGCGGACAGCATCAGATGGATACACATGCACAGGCAGATGTTTTTTTACGCACTTGTGCAAGACCCAGAGCCAATATTGATACTTATGCACGTTTATTACGTCAGAAAGGTTACTTCCATTCCAGTATCGAAGCTATGTGTGGCGCACTCAAGCATTTGGTACAGGCAAAAGCGCGCAAAGGGCCAGCAAGCTGGTTGGAGATTTTCAGTGCGGCTTTGCAGGAGGTGGGTTGGCCTGGGGACTATTCGCCGGATTCACAGACATATCAGGTGCTGCGTGCGTGGGAGGGGCAAATATTGCCTCTATTTATCTCCCTTGCCGTCGTTGAACCGAAGATGGGTCGGATGGAGGCAGCTCTCCAACTCCAACGCTTATGTACTGAAAGCATGTTTCAGGCCGCAGCCAAGGACAACCGTCTCCATATTGTTGGACTGCTCGAAGGGGTGGCGTTGGCTTGCGATGCGGTCTGGGTTACGGGTCTGCATGACCAGGTGCTCCCCAGCGCCCTAAATTATAACACCTTTATTCCAGTGGAGATCCAAAAGCACTACGCGATGCCGCATGCAAGCATGGAACGAGAGATGGAGTTTTGTACTCGGTTGATACAGCAACTGCACGCCTTGGCTCCAGAGGTGAATTTCAGTTACGCGCGTTGCGCGGAAGACGGCAGTGTGCTCGGTGCGAGTCCTTTTTTACCTCTAGCGCATCTCGGCAAGGAGGATTGGTTAAAGAGTGCCCTTCAGCTTGTTGTGACACGTCCGGATGTGGAGCAAACCCAACTAGAGTGGATTCAGGATAACAATGGTTTACCCCTTGAGTCTGACCGTGATAATGCAGGTGGTGTGGGTGGGGGAGAAAATTCAGGGGCGACGAGCTATGCAGTTAGAGGGGGAACATCCCTGCTAAAAGAACAGGCTATGTGCCCGTTTCGTGCGTATGCGCACTTTCGTATGCAGGTACGTGCGTTGGAAGTTCCAGCCGAAGGGGTGGATATGCGCGTACGTGGAAGTTTGCTCCATCTGTTACTGCAGCACTTTTGGGAGGAGGTAAAAAGCCAAGAGCAACTTTTGCAGCTGAGCACAGAACAATGCCGCTTGCTACTTACCAACCATTGCCAGGCCATTATGCAAAATAATAAACACGCGTATGTGCCGCGTGATTTACACGAACTGGAAATGAATCGTCTGGTAAGGCTGGCCTTGGAGTGGCTTGAAATAGATAAAGAGCGCGCTGCATTCAGGGTGTTGAGTGTAGAGGAGTGCGAAGGTCTTCTGGTAGGGCCGCTGTGTATTAATGCCATCGCTGATCGAGTAGATGAGGTTCTCCCAAACGCTGGGAAGGTTCTGCTTGACTATAAAACCGGCATCGTAGCGCTCAAAGATATTCTGGGAGAACACCTGTTGGAGCCGCAACTTCCGGTGTATACCCTTTATGGGCAACATCAGCCTATCGTGGGCTTCGCCGTGGCTCAAGTTCGCGCGGGTGGGTGTGCTTTGAAAGGCATCTGTATGAGTATCTCCAGCGCAGAGGATGCAAACTTGCCTCCGTTGCCGGTCAAGAGTGTGGATAGTGCGGAGTGGGGCGCTGCGCTCGGACAGTGGCGCGCGCAGCTGGATGCGTTGGCGCAGGATATCGCGGCGGGATGCGCCAATGTGACTCCATTACACAATAACGTGTGCCAGTTTTGTGACCTATCGTCCTTATGCCGGATTAAACAGCAGACACACCCAAATAAACCAGAAGCTTCAGATGAAACCGAAGTATCAAGGGATGGCTATAGCTATGACTGAGCTCAGTGATGCAGCATCCCGGCAGCGGGCTCTTGATCCAGAGATATCGTGTATCGTGCGCGCGCCGGCTGGTTCGGGTAAAACCGAGCTCTTGATTCAACGGTTTCTGGTGGTGCTGGCTCGGGTACAGAAGCCGTCAGAAGTTCTGGCCATAACCTTTACGCGTAAGGCAGCCGCCGAGATGCGCGAACGCATCTTGGGAGCATTAACTGCGGCGGTAGCACCCCTTGCCCCGAATGCATCTGCGCATCAAAGTAAAACTTATGCTCTGGCGCGCGCGGTTTTGCAGCGAGATGCCGAGCTGAGCTGGAACCTGCTTTCTGCCCCTGCACAACTGCGCATTCAAACCATCGACAGCTTGAATGCCGAGCTGGTCCGCCGCATGCCGTGGTTGTCGCGCCTGGGCGCCTTGCCTAAGGTCAGTGAGTTTCCGCAACAACATTATCTGAATGCCGTAAATAGCTTCTTGTTTAAGCTGCGCCTAGAACCTGAAGTTTCTGCCGCCTTACATACCATCCTGGCCCATCTAGATAACCGCGCCGATATTTTGGCGGGGATGCTGGTTGATCTGCTATGGCGGCGTGATCAGTGGATGCGCCATCTCCTGACCGATCCGGAGCAGATGCGTACCGCCCTGGAACAGAGCCTGCAAGAAAAGGTTGAGGATGTGCTGCAGCAGGCGCAGCGCAGTTTGAGTGGAGCAACAGCCGTACGTCTCCACGCGCTGGCTACCTTTGCCGCGTCGCACTGTGATAATGCCTCAAGCCAGATATGTGATTACACCGCCACTTCGTTTCCAGCGCCCATAGCCCCAGAATTAACGCAATGGCAGGCTATCGCCACCATGTTGCTTACCACCCAGGGACAATGGCGTAAAAGGATGGATAAAAATTGCGGCTTCCCTGCGGGTAAAGATCCACACGTTAAACAGATGAAGGCCGAAGCCCTTGAAGTGCTGGAAGAGCTGCGTGCGGCGGTTGACCCGACACTGTGGAGTGAGGTGAATTTGCTCCCAGCGCCGCATTACGGTGCTGAAGCTTGGGAGGTGCTGCGGGCCATTGTGACCGTGCTGCCACGTCTGGTGGCGCAGCTTTGGCTTGAGTTCCGCACTAGTGCAGAAGCGGATTTCAGCGAGATAGCCCTGAGTGCGCGCCAGGCGCTAGTGGATTGCGGCAATCCAACCGATCTACTCCTTCAGATCGACCAGCAGATTGAGCATGTTCTGGTGGATGAATTTCAGGATACATCCTGGCTGCAGTTCAGCCTGCTGGAAACCCTCGTCGCCGGCTGGGATCAGAGCAGGGGGCGCACTCTGTTTATTGTCGGGGATCCCATGCAGTCTATCTACCGCTTTCGCGAGGCGCAGGTGGGGCTGTTTTTGCGCGCCGGGAGTGAAGGGATCGGGCAGATCCCCCTTGTTCCCCTGCAGTTGACGGCTAATTTTCGCTCACAGAGCAATCTGGTTGCCTTGGCCAACCAATGGTTTGCCAGTGTATTCCCCACACGTGAACACGCCGCAAGTGGAGCGGTAGGGTTCTCCAGCGGCGTTCCAGTCAAGCCTGAAGATGGGGAAGCCCTGTGGTTTCTCCCTATGCCCCAACCAGACCTGCGTAGCGAAGCAGAAGCGATTGTCAATCAGGTCAAAGAGCTGCTTGCGTCAAACGCGGAGGACAGCGTCGCCATCCTGGTGCGTTCCCGCTCACATCTGCCCGAAATAATCGCATTGTTGCAGCAAGAAGCAATAGCGTATCAGGCTCAGGATATTGACCCACTCAGGGATAAAATGGTCGTGCAGGATGGGGTATCGCTCCTGAAGGCGCTGCTCCATCCAGCGGACAAGCTAAGCTGGCTGAGTGTGTTGCGGGCGCCATGGTGTGGGCTATCTTTGGCGGATATGAGCCATATAGCCAGATTTGCCACCATTGGTGCAGCTCTTGCGAGTGATGAACTTGCCAATGAACTGGATGAAAGTGCCCGTCGCCGTTTTTACTTTGTGGGCACCATTCTGCTACGCGGGCAACAGCAGCGTGGGCGCGTCTCGGTGCGCCATCTGTGGGAAGAGTGTCTGACTGCACTCAAGGTGCAAGATTGCTGGTGCAGCTCGGAGTTGGAGAACCTGGCGCAACTGGGTACCGTACTGGAGAGGTGTGACAGCGGGGGAGATATCGATAATTTTGCCCACATGGAACACCAGATCCAGCTGTTGTTCGCGCGGGATCAAATGTATCCAGACGCCAGAGTGCATGTAATGACCATCCATAAAGCCAAGGGACTTGAGTTTGATCATGTGATTTTACCTGGACTGGGGCGCAGGGCACGCAGAAGTCCAAAGGCGTTATTGCGTTGGGAAGAAGATGCACAGTTGGGGCTATTGTTGGCACCATTGGCACAACGCGGTGCCAAAGATGCAGATCCAGTGTACGCCATGCTTGATCGCATGGATAAACGTAAGGAAGCATATGAAACGGCACGTCTGCTGTATGTAGCGGTGACTAGGGCGCGTAAAAAACTGTACTGTTATGCGTATGCAGCCCTCGGTGCCGATGGGAAGTGTGCACCTGCATCAGGCTCGTTATTGGAGCTGTTGTGGCCTGTGTGTGGCGATTATTTCTCCTTAAGGGTGCAAAATAACCTCTCTATGAAAACTTCAGAGCGCTTGGAGGACACAGATGGGTATCTTCAACGA
>CAYPNO010000090.1:0-8760 GCA_964411865.1 uncultured Desulfuromonas sp.
CCCCCATTTCGCTGGCTATGATGTTGGCCAAGGTGGTCTTCCCCAGCCCGGGGGGGCCGTAGAACAGCACATGATCGAGGGCTTCAGCACGCTTGCGCGCTGCTTGAATAAATACTTCGAGGTTCTGTTTGACCTGCTGCTGGCCTATATATTCTGCCAAGGTGCGTGGTCGCAGAGGGTTCTCGAAGTGTTCATCATCGCCAAAGTCTTCGGCATCAATAAGGCGTTCGCTCATAATCGTGTCCTGCTGGAGAAGAAAGTACTAACGGGTTAGACGCTGCAGTGCTTGTTTGAGGATCTCTTGGGTTGAGGTCTGTGTGTCAATTTTCATTTTATCCAAAACTCCGCGAGCCTGTTTCTCTTTGTAGCCCAAGCTGATCAGGGCAGAGAGGGCATCAGCGCTGGAATCACCCGATACTGAGACGCGTAATTCCTGTTCCTGCCCCTGACTGTTTTTCGTCTTGGCTAGTTTGACTATTTTTTCATGCAGTTCCAGTATCAGGCGTTCAGCCGTTTTTTTTCCGATTCCGGGCACAGTGGTCAAGCGTGCAGCGTCTTCGCTTAGTAACGCTTGGTGTAGGTCTGCACAGCTCATGTGGGACAATATGTTAAGCCCTGCTTTAGGGCCGATACCGCTGATTCCAATTAACAGGATGAAGGTTTCCTTCTCCAATAGAGTGAGAAAACCATACAGTTTAAGGATATCTTCGCGCACGTGGGTGTGGATATACAGCGTGGCCTGCCCTTCTTCCGGCAGGTTGTAGTAGCTTGATAGCGGTATATCGACACTGTAGCCCACCCCGTTGGCTTCGATGATGACATGTTCCGGACTTTTGTGGCGCATTGTGCCGGTTAACAAGGCGATCATAGCTTAAACTCCTGTGGGCTGTGTGGAGGAAGTACGCACATATGGGCTGGTTCGTTCATCTGGACTTAATGGTAGCTCCACTCCTGAGTTCAACGCGCCGCTGGAGCGCATGGCTGTGGGCATGACAGATGGCGATGGCAAGGGCATCTGAAGCATCTTCCTGGGCAATCTCTGGAAGTTTTAAGAGCGCCTTCACCATCTGTTGAACCTGAGCTTTACTCGCCTTGCCATATCCGACAACCGCACTTTTGACCTGTAGGGCGCTGTACTCAAACACCGGCAGCCCGGTGTTGACGCCTGCTACTATGGCCGCTCCACGAGCCTGACCAAGTTTCAGTGCCGAGCCGGCGTTTTTGGCCATAAAAACTTTTTCAATCGCCATCGCATCAGGCTGATAGGTCTCAATCGCACCCACTAGTCCGGCGTATATCTGACTCAGGCGCAGAGGCAGTTCATCGGTGCTGCGGGTGTAGATAGCGCCGTTGTCAATATGGGTCAGACGGTTACCGCGCTGGTCGATTAAGCCGTAGCCGGTGATGCGCGTGCCCGGGTCAATCCCCAGAATTCGCATCGATCAGCTTATGAGTTTTTCAAGAATCTCATCATCGATATCAGCGTTATGGTAAACGTCTTGCACATCATCATTGTCTTCAAGCATATCTATAAGCTTGAGCATCTGTTCGGCCTTTTTTTCATCCAACGCCACTGTTGATTGCGGTATCATAGTGACTTCTGCGGTCTGGAGTTCAAGTCCCTGTTCTGTGAGACCATTACGCACCATGTTGAAATCTGAGGGTTCGGTCAGGATCTCATAGGTTCCATCCTCGTCTTTCACATCTTCGGCTCCACTTTCAAGGGCGGCCTCAAACAGCGCATCATAGTCGGTGTTACCACTTAAAGTTATCAGTCCTTTGCGATCAAACTGGAATGCAACTGAACCATCTACCCCCAGACTGCCGCCGTGCTTGGAGAAACTGTGGCGCACATCGGCAACGGTTCGAACGCGGTTGTCGGTCAAAAATTCAACCAGCACGGCCACGCCACCGGGACCGTAACCCTCAAGGGTTCCTTCTTCGTAATTGACCCCATCAAGGTCACCACACCCTTTTTTAATGGCGCGTTCGATAGTGTCCTTGGGCATGTTGCCGCTTTTTGCTTTATCGACAGCCGTGCGCAAGCGAGGGTTGGTGTCTAGGTCTCCGCCACCTATTTTAGCGGCAACGGTAATTTCTTTAATAAGCTTAGTGAAAACTTTACCGCGCTTGGCGTCTTGCGCCCCTTTGCGGTGCTTTATATTGGCCCATTTGCTATGTCCTGCCATGCGCAAGTGTCTCCCATTTAATTAGTGATTTAAGTGATTTGAGCTCGCAGTATTCCATGCTTTGATAGAATCGCCGCGCTCATTTTTTCGGCGAATTTGGTTGTTAGTGTTCCGGAGCTATTTTTAGAAAAGTAAGGTGACTTTAACCGCTTCTGCACCCAGACGATGCTTGCCACCAAGAAAACTAAATATATTAGCATGGAGTGCGTTGTCGGCTCAACTCGATAAAAAAACGCCACCGGAAGGAGAGAACCCGGTGGCGCAAAATAAGGGAGGTTTTTCTGTTAGGTTGGGGGATAGAAAATATGTTGCTCCCTCGTCATTCGATATGTTGACCTGTCTAGCACACTTCGTGCCACTGTCTGGTATGAATAAGGGAGGTAGTGTTTTCTTGCTTGTAGTTTCGGCATAAGCAGTTGGAATGTTTAGTTTTGAAGTTTTTTTAAAAGTATCCATGTCGCTGATATACGCTGATGTGCCTGAATGTATCTAAGTGAAGTGTGCCTGATTTGACACATTTTGTGGTAGAGGTGCGGCAAAGATGGCTCACTGTTGAGGTGTGAAGTCTGTTCTGTGTAGTTGATGTTTCTCAAGTAGACGATAAAAACTCCGTCTTGGGATTTGTGCCTGGCGCGCTGCTTGTGCCACATTGCCAGCACTTTTATGTAGGTAGGTTTTTAGCAGCCCTTTCTCGATCATATCTGCCTGTCTTTCCATTTGAGCGCGCAGAGAAGAGGAATCTGAGTCAGAGTTGGCTGCTTTGCCCCCGATCAGTTCGGAGAACACAACCGGCAGATTGGCCAGATGAATACACGTGTCGTTGGTCAATACTGCAGCCCGTTCAATAATATTTTGCAGTTCGCGGATATTGCCAGGCCAGTGGTATAGGCGCATAGCATCAATTGCGTTGCGGTCGATGCTGTCGATGTTTTTGTTTACCCGCTTACTGGCGTGGCGGAGAAAATGCTCAACTAGTTCTTCCAGGGCGCTAAGACGGCTACGTAAAGGGGGCATGGTTATGGAGAAAACATTTAAGCGGTAGAACAGGTCCTCTCGGAACCATCCATCCTCTAATCCGCGTTCAAGGTTTTTGTTTGTTGCTGCTATAAGGCGCACATCAACTTTTTTGCTCCGCGTACTTCCTATGGGGCGAATTTCCCCACTGTCGAGCACTCGGAGTAATTCGGCTTGCAGCTTCGGGGTGATATCGCCAATTTCATCTAAGAAAATGGTGCCACCGTTGGCTGCCTCAAACAGCCCTTTTTTATCATTGATGGCACCAGTAAATGCTCCTTTGCAGTGTCCGAATAGTTCGCTCTCGAGTAGGCTATCGTTGAGAGTGGTGCAGTTCAGGGTCACTAAGTGTCGGTCTGCCCGAGGGCTCACTTCGTGAATAGCGCGCGCCGTCAGCTCTTTACCGGTGCCGCTCTCTCCGCGGATGAGAACTGTGGTCGGGGTCGGTCCAACCTGATGGATAAGGTTCAGCACATCAGCGGTGTGGACATCGTTGCCTATGATAGATATTTGGCCAAACTCCTGTGCTAGGGCGTGCTTGGCTAGCTCATATTTCTGGGAAAGGATAAGGCTATCTTCTTCGAATCTTTTCAGGGCAAAGGGTGGACACATCTCAATTTCTGCCAGCCCTTGGTGCACTGCAATGGCATGGTCGCGGCAGGTGCTGTAGCCGCATCCGCCACAATTTAATTCGTCTGCGGCCGTGCGCTTGTTGGTTTGCTGTAGTATTTTTCGCACACTTTCACTGCTTGGAAGTTCCAAGCGTTTGTGTTTATTGTAAAATATTCGTGAGAAGTTAGTTTTGGGGTGTTCTGTTTTTGATCCGTAAGAATCACGATATGAGATGTCTTGTCGCCGAAAGTGGCACTGGATAAGCTTTTGTTTTGAATAGGTGGTAAGGCGGTTGTTTTTCCCTGGGCCACCTATACAGCCGCCATTGCAAAAACGGATGTCCACCAGTCTTGCCTCGATGCGACCAGCGGCTAGATCGCGGATTATCTCCAGCGAGTTCTGTTCCCCTTCACTGCATATATACTCTGGATGGGCAAAGTCGGGCTGGATGTCGAGCACTTGAAATGGTCCACCGCTGATGGGGAACAAACATCCTCTGTCTGGTTGCCACCCATCGAAAGGGGTAGCACCCATGCGGGCGAGGTCTAGTTTGTGGCGGGTGAATAACTGGCTGAGTTCCTGATAGGTGAGGACAACATCAATGGAGTCAGCGACAGCATCTGCATAGATTTCAAATTTACCCGCAATACATGAGCTGATATATACCACGCTTGCATTTTTGCCATGTTGTTCCTTGAGCATTCGGCCCATGGCTACCATGGGAGACACAACAGGCATCAGATTTTTAATGATTTGCGGATAGTGGCGTTCGATAAGATCGACGATAGTGGGGCAGTGTGAAGCTATTAGTGGAGCGGTATCTTTGGTTTTTAGATGTTTGTGGTACTCATCGTTGAGCAGTTCTGCACCATAGGCACCTTGGTGCACTTCATTGAAGCCTAGGCGTCGAAGGCCGGTAACTAGCTGATTGGGAGAAATGTCTTTAAAAAATGCCGGATAAGAGCAGCCAAGAACCGCGATCTTGCGATTTTTCTGAGCCAGAATCTGTGCGGCATGTTCATAACTGTCCGCCACAACCTTTGCTTGCTGCGTACATACAGCAATACATTTGCCACAGCCTATGCAGCGCGAATGGATAACCTCTACGTGGGTTGGGCGCACGCGCATGGCCTTGACTGGGCAATTGCGCACGCAGGCGTAGCATTTTCGGCAGCGTTCTTTTATGGTTTTAATTGGTCCCATGAATTATGCAGCTCCGAAGCACGGCAGAGGTGGATAGTGAGGGTGTCTCTTGCATTGAATTTCACTTATCTAAGTTAGTGTGCCATCCGTGGCACATAGAGTCAATGCCTAATACTGTAAGCTGGCCAGCTGCGGTATTAGAGGCCGCGCAGGTGTAGCTCCGCGTGGCGGTGGCAGGCAACCTCACGCGTGGAGCTGGTCGCGGTGAGCTTAGGTTGCGAAGTTGCGCAGCGCGCAATGACATAGGGGCAGCGGGGATGGAAGGGGCATCCCCCGGGGTGGGAAAGGGCGGAAGGGATATCCGGCCCCGGGATATATTTCTTGCGTCTATGGGGGTCGGCAACGGGAAGTGCTTGGAGTAGCATCTCGGTATACGGGTGCAGAGGTGTTCCAAAGATATCCTGGGTTGGGGCCGTTTCGACAATGCGCCCCAGATACATTACCGCCACTCTTGTACAGATGCGGCGTACCACTGAAAGGTCATGGGATATAAATACGTAGGTCAAAGAGAATTCTCGTTTAAGCTTGTGTAGCAGCGCTATGATTTGAGCCTGCACCGACAAGTCCAGGGCAGATACGGGCTCATCGGCAATAATTAACTCTGGGTGTAGGCTTAAGGCGCGGGCGATACCTATGCGCTGGCGTTGTCCTCCAGAAAATTCATGCGGATAGCGCTGCGCATCCGTGGCATCAAGTCCTACGGCGAGGAGGTTTTGTTCAATCTGAGCGTACATATCGGCAGGTTTTATTTTGTGAATAATAAAAGGTTCCGCCAGGATATCATGTACCCGCATGCGTGGATTCAGAGAGGAAAAAGGATCTTGAAAGACCATCTGGATTTTGCGCCGCAGAGGGCGCATGTGCTTCGCAGACAGGTGCGTGATGTCAATACTATCGAATAAGATATTGCCGCCGTCGGCAGGGAGAAGCCGGGTCGCCAGTTTCCCCAGGGTTGATTTGCCGCAACCGGATTCCCCTACCAGTCCCAAGACCTCGCCTCGGTGTACGCACAGAGTTACCTCGCTGACGGCGCGAATTATTTTGTCCTTTGAAGCCAGCGAGCGGTTATGCAGGCTGAATGCTTTACTTAAATTGTTAAGGCGCAGCAGTTCACTCATGCCGAAATCTCCCAGGTGCGCACCCAATGCCCCGCGCTGATCTGTTGCATGGGGGGCAATTCGCTGGTGCGCTGGCGGAAGCGTTGCGGCCACTGTTCCTGCGAGTGCGGATTTGTCGCTGAGAAGGAGGTGGAGCTATCCGCGCTGACACAGCTAAGGAGGTGGCGGGTGTAGGGATGCTGCGGTCGATCAAAGATGCTGAACGTGTCAGCCTGTTCTACTATCGTGCCGGCGTACATCAGGGAGATTTGATCTGCGTACTGTGCAACTACCCCTAAGTCATGGCTAATCAGCAGCAATCCCATCTGGCGCTGGCGCTGTTGGGTGCGTAATAAGTGCATTATTTGTGCCTGAATGGTTACGTCCAGAGCTGTTGTGGGCTCATCTGCTATTAGAATTTGCGGATCACACGCCAAGGCCATGGCGATGGTTGCGCGTTGACGCATCCCCCCAGATAATTGATGCGGGAAAGAGTCTAATCGTTCCTGCGGATTGGGCATTCCGACCTGGTGGAGCAGTTCTGCGCCCTTGGCATGGGCCTGTTTTTTGCTCAGCCCTTGATGGAGTAAGAGCACTTCTTCGATCTGGGCTCCGATGGTAAATACCGGATTCAGCGCAGTCATAGGGTCTTGAAAGATCATCGCAATTTGATTTCCCCTGACACGGCGTAACTGTTCCGGAGCTAGCAGGGTGAGATCGCGTTTGTCGAACCATATGTGACCATCGACAATACGCCCCGGTTTTGGTATCAGTCCAAGAATGGACAGCGCCGTCATGGATTTTCCACACCCAGATTCTCCCACTAGTGCGGTGGTTTGCCCTGCATGTAGAGCCATGCTGAGATTGCGTACCGCTTTTATTATTCCGCTTGGGGTAAAGAAAAAGGTGCTGAGGTCTTCAATCTGTAGTAGTGGATCTGTGGCAATAGAGTGATTGGCATTCATGATGCGTAGTTTATTCTCCCCGGCTCAGGGGTAGGTCGAACATGACAGTACAGCCCTGGTGTGGGCTGCTCCGCACCTCAACGTTGCCTCCGTGGGCAGATATGACCTGCTTGACTAGGCTCATCCCCAGACCGATTCCTGGGACGGCTTGCGTACTGGTCTCCGCACGATAAAAGCGGTCGAATATATGGAGAAGTTCCTCTTCGCTCATTCCCTGCCCTTCATCCTGAATTTGGAAAAGATAGCGTTCCCCTTCGCGCTTGGTACTAATCCTAATAATACTGTTTTCTGGGGAGAATTTGACCGCATTGTCAAGAATGTTTTCTAGAGCCTGATAGATTTTTTTAGCGTCTACATTTAAGCTTGTTTCGGGCTGTTCTATGTCAAATTTGAAGCTGACTTTGGAAGACATCTCCTTGCAGAACTTCCGCACTGATTGCAATATCTCGTCTACGCTGTGTGGTTCTTTTTGTAGGTACAGAGTGCGCCCGTTTTCTACCCGACGCAAAGCGAGTAGATTGTCAATCATGCGGTCTAGTTGCCAAGCTTTATCGTAAATATAGGTGAGGAATTCATGTTGTTGCTCTAGCGAGAGCTGTTCCTGCGCTAGTAGTAGCTCTGAGTAGCCTGAAATGGCGGTAATGGGGGTCTTTAGGTTATGAGTTGCGGTGGAGAGGAATTCAGCTTTAAGCTGCTCAAGTTTATATTCATCTGTTGTATCGTGAAGAGTGAGGATTATCGCACCGGCACCCATGCTCTCATTATTGACTGAGGTGATTTTAGCCTTTACCACTCTGGTAGAACCGTCGGTGGTGCGCAAGCGAAAAGTGTCCCCGCCTCCTTCGGCACAAATATTGAAAAAATCTTCTGTGTTATCCTCGGTGCAATTATCAAATACCTGGGCCAACGGCTTGCCACGCATCTGTGCTGGAGAAGTTTCGAGCAGGGCAACTGCAGCACTGTTTATTAGCTCAATATTATGTTTTTCGTCTGTTACCACTAAACCGTCATTGATAGAGGCTAAAATATCGTAGATGCGGTTGCGCTCCTGTTTCAGGCGTGCATTTGCTCGAATCTGTTGTGCTACAAGCTGGCGAGTGCGGTGCAGATATAATCCAAGGATGATCCCACTTGCGCTCCCGAAGAGTATGGGTATGACGAACCCTGACGTTTTCAACGGATAGCCAGCCAGAACTTTTTGTGTTGCGGAAAAGACACTCAGGACAGCACCGCCTCCAATAAGGCACACAGCGAAATACATAATCTTATAGAGTGGCTTGTTCGTTTCTGGTGTTGTATCTGTTTCAGGTGTGAGCGCCTTAAGGCGTACACTCAGGCTGCAGATATAAAGCGCAACTCCTCCTCCTGCAAGGATCGGAACCATATAGCCTAAACCGCGCTGAGGATAGCCGGCCATTACCTTTTGGATATAAGAAAAAAAACACAGGGTGGCGGCGCCAGCTACAAAAGCTCCGATATGGAGCAAAATTGATCCAGTGGGAGAGGTTTGTTGTTTGCAGCTATGATCATATTCCATTCAGATGCTCCAGTGTTGTAGTCTTTATGCGCGATTGAGGGGCAGGCAGAATCTGTTGAGTGCAGCCCTTTTGGTGTATGTCGCAATCTGTTCAGCAGGTCACTTGTTGTTGCGAGCGCATGTTTTCGCGTGACTGCCATAGA
>CAYPNO010000091.1:0-8701 GCA_964411865.1 uncultured Desulfuromonas sp.
GGCTCTGGTTCCGGCTCTGGTTCCGGATCTGGATCTGGATCTGGATCTGGATCAGGCTGATCAGCTACGTTTATGGTAACCGTCGCGGTTTCGCTCACACCTCCACTGGTTACCGTATAGGTATAGGTGTCCGTGCCGACAAAATCCGGATTGGGCGTGTAGGTAATGGTGTTGTCAGCATTTATGCTCACTGTGCCGTTGGTGGGCGAAGTGGTGCCGGTCACTGTTGGCGTACCTTCGAAGCTATCGTTGCCAAGCACGTTGGTGGTAACCGAACTACCGATAACAGTGCTGGTGCTATCATTGGTAATATCTGCCACCGGGGTAACGGTGATGGCCAGTTTGGCAGTTACAGTGCTGCTGCCGTCACTCACCGAATAGGTGATGTCAGGTACGGTGCCGTTCCAATCTGGCGCGGGGGTAAAGGTGTAGCTACCGGTGTTGTCGATAACCAGCGTGCCTTTACCGGGGATATTTACCGTCTGCGTAGTGCCGTCACCGGGCACGGCGTATTCAGTACCGTCACCGCTTACTCCAACCTTCGTCACAGTCAGCGCTTCGCCTTCCGGATCGCTGTCGGCAACATCTCCGGGATTACCGCCAAGGGCAGTAAGCACGTTACCGCTGATCGGGGTGTCCTCCGACACGGTGGCTACATCATCGTTGGCAATAGGTGGCGGATTGGTGGTGATGGTAATGGTCAGCGTTGCTGTAGAAGTATCACCATCCAAGTCGGTGATGGCGTAGGTGAAGGTGTCGGTGAGGGTGTCGCCATCGGGCAGAGCTGCGACAGTCGTATTGGTATTATCCAGTGCGTAGCTATAACTGCCATCTGCGTTCAACGTAATTGTGCCAAAGGTGCCATCTAATGCAGCGCCTACTGTGCCGCCTGTTATGGCTGTCACTGGCGCATTTGGCGCCTGTGGCCCATCTGCACCAATGCTGTCATTGCTGAACGCATTGCCCGTTACAGTGGCTGCCCCCTTGGCGATACTCGCAGTATCGCTATAGGCAATGGGCTCATCGTCCGCTATCAGCACCTTGAGTGTCCCGGTCGATTTAGCATTAGCTGCATCGACTACCTCTAATGGAATCGGGTCTGTCACCTCGACACCACTATGATCCTGCCGCGCAGTCAAGGTGTAACTGTAAGTCAACGTTCCCCCGTTAGACACACCCCCGACAGTACCTGTGCTTGCATAGTCTGTCAAAACCAGGGTGCCTTTGGCCGTCGTGATCGTAATTGGGGTTGTGTCAAGGCTATCCAGCTGCGCCAAAATTACGGTAGTGCCACCGATAACAACCTCTTTGAGCCCATCTGCTGCACTCACTGTGATCGACCCAGTGGTGGTTTCCGACGAATCACTGGTATCAACCAACCCCCTTTCATTAACCGTCGCCTCACCGGTGGAGTCAGCGTTACCGTCGACCGGAGTGATCAGTGGTGCTCCATTGCTCTGGCCTTTGATGGTGATGGTCAGAGTACTGTTTGCAGTGAGATCCCCTGGGTCGGTGATGGTGTAGGTGAACACCTCAGTGAGCGTTTGTAAGTTATTGAGTGCTTTTACCGCAGACTTGCTACCGTCCAGCAGGTAGGAATAGCTGCCGTCGGGGCTGATAGTCAGCGTGCCGTATTCACCTACAACCTCTGTAGCACCCGATACTGGAACTGAGGCTCTACCCGCCGTAGTAGGTTCGACGGCTGTTACCGGCACATAGCTCATAGCGTTGTCAGGGTCGCTGTCTGGTGTTGCGTCTGTCTTTACATTGCCCGTGGCCATAGGGCTCGTGTCCTTGGTCACGTTGTTGGTGTTGTCCGTGGCAACCGGCGGGTCATTGACGGCATTGATGGTAATCGTGCCGCTAACGGTGACATCCAAAGACCCTGGGCCGCCCGCATTAGCGCCCTCTTGCACGTTATTGCCGTCATTGAGCACTACAGTGAAGTTACGCTCAGTACCAGGCGTGCCAGATTTGATATTGGTTGGGTCATCGCTCTGGTGTGCGTACTTGACGGCTTCAAGGATGGTTTGCACCTCGGCAATAGTTGCGCTCTGGCTCAAATTGATAACCAACACACCCGTTCCAGAGTTGTAGGCAGGTGTGCCGCTAATGCCACCAAGTGCGCTGTCGACTGTCAATACATCACCGGCAATCTTGTCGGTAAGGGTCACGGTGATGGTGCCAGCACCGAAAATATCGGCATCAAGTCCGGCGGTGGTGGTGAGGTCGAGGTCGGTAATGGCGACATTGGTAAGCAGCGCCACCTCGAAAGCGTTGCCGGAACCGGTAACGCCAGCAGATTCAGTCGCAGTCACGGTAATGCCGCTGGTCGCGCCGTCGATAGTCAAGCTCGGGGCATCGTTTATGGGGTTAACCGTCATGTTAAGGGTGACGGTGTCTGAACTGTAGCGGGTTGCGCCGCCGTTGTTTGAGGTGTCGATCCGATCGCCGGTGGTCAGTGCATCTCCGGAGCCGTCCACAAGGCGTGCGGTGAGTGCGGGAACATCAGATGAGTCTCCGTTATAATCGGCAACCGGAACAAACCGCAGGGAATCAACAGCAGCTACGGCAAAACCTGAGCTGTTAGTGAGTCCTGATGGCAGAGCTGTCCAAGCTCCTGAGCCTGTTTTATACTGCCACTCTCCCTTGGCGGGTTCAGGTGTATGGCCGGTGATGACAACTCCGCTCATTGGAGTGCTGGCGTCGACTCCCCCGGTAATGGATGATTGATCATCCAGGGCATCGGAATAGTTGTCGGCAAAAATATTTGCTACTGTATCCCCAGGGGGATCAGTGGTGTCTTCGTTAACATCCATGGACGCATTGCCCGAAGCAGTTGGTGCGTCATTGATTGACGTAATATCTCCATCGATCTTTATGGTTACAGTCTCTGCCGACCAGGTACCGGTGACATCGGTTCCCCCAATAGCTCCAAGGTTTTTTGTGTCATCTTTGGATGTGCTTGCATCAATGGTCAGGTCACTGCCGTCTCCCAGGCGAAGTTGAAGGGTGCCGGGGGTGCCGTGGAAATTTTCGGCGGGGAGAAAACGAATCTGGCTGTCGTTTAAACCGCTGTCCGCTACTTTAAAAATTAATGCGTTACCATCTGAAAGACCGGAAGCGGGGATGTCGATCCAGCCTCCGCCGTTTCCATCGGCGATCTGCCATGTTCCCTGCCCTGAATCGTAATCTGTGGTGCCCACAACGGCAACATAGCTGAAGGGGGTTTCATCATTTCCGCCGGTGATGTTGTCCGCTGTGGCACCGGACTGATTATCTGCGGTGTCGCTGTAATTATCCTTTAAAATGTCGTAAATGGATGTGCTGGCAGGTGTACCGCCTTCGGCAACCCCGGGGACGGTAAAAGTACCACCGGTGGCAACGGGTCGGTCGTTGACTGTCGCTACATTAAGATCGACGGTATCCGTCGCGGTTGAGAAGGCTGTTACCCCGCCGGTACCGGCTGCGGTGATGTTTGCAGTTTCACCGTTAGTGCCGCTGCTCTGATCCCATGCCCGGAAGGTTATGGCATCCTTGACACTGCCGTGGAAATCGGCGGTGGGTTTGAAGTAAAGGCGGGCATCATTTGCCAGAAGCCGGGCGTTTGTTTCTGAGGGAGCGGTTGATTCCGTTAATTCCGTCCAGTTTGTACCGTTGTCTATGGAATAGTACCAGGTGCCTTGGGTTGAATTCAGATCTGTGATGGCAATGCCTTTTGGGTTGGTTGTATCGAGATCTGTAATTCCGCCAGTTAAGGTGGAGACAAGGCTGCCCACTTGACTCGTGGGTACCCCGGCATCTTCGGTCTGGGTAATGGAAAGAGCGGAGGTAGTGTCCAGAACAGGCGCATCATTCACGCCGGTCATGGTGATGGTTTGGGTCAGGCTATGCTCTTTAGCTCCTCCAAATCCCTGTGCCCCCAGAGTTTGATCGTTTCCGTCATTCCCATCGTTGATGGCCCAAACAAGGGCAATATCTTTGGTTTCAACTGCTGCAAGGGCTTGGCTACTGTTGGTGTAAGTAATTGCCTTTGCAACGGTCTGTGCCTGGGCGGTGGTTGCACCGTCGCTGAATGTGATTGCAAGAGTGCCGTCGGCATTTGTGGTAACAGTGCCCACAGTGGTATCGCCAATTTTTATGGTGTTATCAGCAAGGGTCACGGTTTCGTTAAAGCCAAAAACATCCTCTGCATTGGCTCCATCCTGCCTATTGATGGAAAGAACCGCATCCTTCCAGTTTCCACTTTCATTGGCTAAAAATGAGAGTTCCGGGTCAGTTAAACCGGCGCTGGGTGTCAGATTGATGGCACCTGCATCCTCGGTGTAGCTTTTCGGTTGGATGCCGGATAAAACTGGTGCGTCATTGTTTGGTTCGATGGTGACCGTAATACTGCCTGTTCCTTCTTTGGCATCACCGGTTCCCTGTGGATGAGTGCCGTCATTGGTATTGCCATCATTAATTTTATACGTAAGCTCCACGCTATTCGGTGGATTGTCGTTGGTGTTTTTATAGGTGATGGCCTGCAAGACTTGATTGGCCTGGGAGGTAGTTACGCCGTCTTTGAGGGTGATCTCAATAACGCCGCCTACGTTTGTAAAAGTTCCCACTTCAATGTTGTCTATTCTCACATTGACGCCATTGAAATTCACACCGGAATCGCCACTGCCGGTGAGTCCGAAGTGATCATCTCTGGCCGCTGTTCCTATAGTTCCGGTTTCCCCGGTTCGCTGCAATGTCAGAACTGCACCACCCCAGTTATTATAAACAGAAAGTTCTGGATCACTCAGGGTGGCATCGGCATCGAGAACAACTGCATCGCCATCCTCTCTAAAGGTTGGTGCAGCGTCCAGACCATCGAATTTTGGAGGATCATTGACACCACCGCTACTCGAATCAACCGTCAAATTGATGATTCCGCTGGCTGTTTTATTTTCCCCGCCAGCGTTACCCTTATCGTTGAGAACAAGGGTGAGGGTATCGGTACCGGAGAAGTTTGAGTCGCCGGTATATTTGAGATTTTCACTACTGATGGCGGCATTGATATCGGTCAGTGATTCCGCGCCTTCGCTGGTACTGGTCAAGGTTATGGTGCGGTCATTGTTGGAAAGAACGCCGCTGACATTGTTGGAAGTAAACGCAGAAAACTTACCGTGTAGTGCGGTAATCACAAGGCTTGGTTTGGTGGAAGCTGCGTATCCGGTATCAGCGGAATCCTTTGCATCGGCAACGGTAATACCGGTGATGGGTGATGCTGTGTTTTCGGTGTAGGTCTGGGATTCGGAGCTACTAGCAATGGTGAGAACCGGATCATCGTTTACAGGTGAAAGGTTGATCACCACGTTTTTTGTGACCTCACCGGCAGTGGTGGTTTCTCCGCCGATACTGTTGCCAAGGTCACTGACTGTCATTGTAAGGGTTCGATTTTCTACAGTCAGGTTGTTATTGTTGGCATCTGTAGCACCGGTGTATTTAAGGCTGATCAGAGTAGCATTGATATCGGTAACCGTTCCCCGCAGGGTAATGGCTCCCGAGTCATTAGAACCATCGTGAATGCCTGCTCCGCCGGAAAGGGTAACATTAAGAGAACCGGAAGGGATAGTCAATGCCACTTCAACGGTTTTGTCGCGGGCATCAGCATCGGCAATGGTCAGAAGATTATCCCCGGTAAAGCTGAACTGGATATCCTCGGTGGCCGTTATAGTAGCCGGTCCAGATGCTGTGGGAGCATCATTGCTCGGTGTGATATTGCTGATTGTTATGGTCTGGGTGGCGGTCAGGGCATCACTGCTGTTTGAAGTAGTCCCGCTGTTGCCTAAATCATTTACGGTTACCCTTACTGTCTCCGAGGTGTTGGTGTCATCCTGGGGGGTAAAGGTAAGATTATCAAGGGCGGCATTGACATGGGCAACACTCCCCTTGATGGTGACGGTGCCGGAATTATCTGCTCCGTCAGTGATTTCAATGTTTTCGGTTGTATCAAGGGCAACCGTTCCATGGGTTGCACCGTTGGGCACGGTTATGGTTACCGATACCTTGCCTTGATTATCGACTGTGCCCTCGCCTTTAGCGGCTTCAATATCTCCCACCACAATTTTGCCAGCAGTGTCATTTGAAATATAGATAGAAGTGTTTTCGTTTACACCGGTATCAATCGTTTTATTGGCAGTAATCGTCGGAGCATCATTGACCGGGCTCACGGTGATGCCGATGGTGGCAGTGGCTGTGGAAAAGGCCGTGGTTCCGCCGGTAGCGCCAGCTTCATGAATATCAGCAGTACCACCATTGCTACCTGAAGTGGTATCCCACGCACGGATGGTCAGGGCAGCGCTTTGTTCTCCGTTGTAATTTTCAGACGGCTGGAAATAGAGACGGGTATCTGCATCCGCCGCCAGTAGCAGAGCTGTTGATTCTGTGGGTGATCCCACAGACTTCCAGCTGCTTCCGCCATCAGTTGAATAATGCCAAGCGCCGTTCTCCGAACCGTTATTGGTGATGGCAATGCCTTTTACTGCATTCTCATCCACATCATCAATGGCACTCCCGATCAGCTCGGAGACAAGGGTTCCAACGTTCCCCTCAGGTGCTGGATCATCTTCGGTGTGATTAATGGAAAGCACGGTATCTGTGAGTACCGGGGCATCGTTGACATCAGTAACGGTGATCTGCGCCGTGTCGGTATTAACAGAAAAGGCGCTGGTCTGAGCGGTGGATGTTGTATCTACCTTGCTGTGGGCGGTGCCGCTGGTCTGATCCCATGCTTTGTAGGTGATGGTGGCATTGCCGCCGTTTTCAGCGTCGGGGAGAAAGCGTATCTGATCGGTGGTTTCCAGCAGGAGGGCACTGCTATTGGACACCTCTCCGATATCTTTCCAGGTTGAGCCGTCGTCGGTGGAATACTGCCATTGCCCTGTGGCTGCGCTGGTAAGACTTGATATTGCAATTCCCTTAACTGCGCCAGCATCCACATCATGAATCTTGCTGTGGGTGCCATCGGCGGTATCTGCAAGCAGGTCGCTTACGGTGAAGGTCTTTCCAGCAGTTGTATCATCTTCGTTAATTTCACCAAGAGCAATGTTGCCCTCGCCGGTATGAGGTGTCAAAACAGGACGGTCATTGATTTGGCTCACCGTTACCGTTGCTGTGCCCTCAATGGCTGTACCATCCGCACCATCCTGGTAGGCAATGGTGAGATTTCGATCTCCCTCAGGAGGATTTGCATCGTCGACACTGCTGAATCCGATAGACCGAATTATGGTCTGCACCATCTCGTCAGAAGTCAGATTATCGTTGAAAGTAATGTGTAATGCCTTGCCGCCGCTTCCATTGTTGGTTGTGTCGATGATGGCAACGTGTGTGCCTTTCCATTTGATGCTGTCACCTTGGACACTAAGGTCATCGCCTGTAATGATAGAGAGTTTGTCGCTGTCATCGGTTACCGGGCTTGTTGCTGTGTAATCAATCTTAAGAGAACCGCCGGCGAGTGTGGTCGGATTTTCAGCGGGGCTGTTTAAATCAGGATCGGAAAAGTTAATTGTTGAACCGATGGCCACGGGTGAAGCATCCTCAACATAGGCCGTTTTGCCGAAAAAGCCGGGTGTCATTGTGGGGGCATCGTTGACCGGAGTTACATTAATCACGAACGTTCCCGTAGGTTCGTTCATTCCAGAGGCATCGGAAATCTTGAAATCAAAACCATCCTTGAAGGGCGACCCATGCTCATGGGGCTCACTGCCGTCATGGGAATATTTGAGGTAACCCGTCTGAATGTCCTCCAAGGTAAAGGCGGCACCGGCTCCCAGTGTTGTGATGGTACCGTTTTTATCAAGGTAAAGGGTTCCATAATCCACACCATGGGTAATGCGGAACTGAATCTGGGTATTGCTGTTATCACTGTCGGTATTTGAAGTTTCCAGTGATCCAAGTTCTGCAGAAGTAATACCCATGGTCCCACCCTCATCCACAGTAATTCCATTATTGTTAACAATTTTAGGTGGATCATTTTTAGGTAGAATATTAATTGTAACGGTGGCGGTATCACTCAGGTTAGTGGGGTCGGTTGCAGAGTTATCGTTGATGCTCCATTCGAAACTGTCGGTGGTGGTTTCACTGCCGTTGTGAGTATAACGCAGGTTATTGTCATCAATATCAGCCTTGGTAAAGGTGAAATCTGCAAGGTTATCGGAGGTTATTGGTACAAAGTCGCTGCCGTTATGAGCTGAAATACTACCATGGTCGGGTAAAGCGGTAATGCGGTATGTTGGCTCCGTTAGTTCGTTATCCGAGTCTGATGCGGATAAAATTGTGGAGTCTAAATACTGCATTCGCCCTTCATAATTCGTATCGGTGCCATCGCCCTTGGGATTATAGCCTTCTTCGACACTGAAGCTTGTATCGTGGGCAACCGGAGCGTCATTTACATTGGCGATGGTGAAAGTTACCTCTGTCGATGAGCTTCTGGCCTCCTCTCCATTGTGCGTTCCCCCGTCAATAAGGTAGACCGTCAATGTGTTGGTTCGGGTCTCACTGTCCGGATTATGCCAGTAGGCAATTTTACCCTCTTCCACATCGAGCGCACGGAAGCGATCTCCCGCACTCAGCTCCTGCCACTAAGAGCCGTTCCATTGAAGCAGTTTGGAGCCGTCGGAAAAGGCATTTTCAATAACGTTAAGGTTATTGATGATTACGCTCATCACCCGTC
>CAYPNO010000092.1:0-8676 GCA_964411865.1 uncultured Desulfuromonas sp.
CAAAATCACCTGCCCATTGCCCTCCGCCACTATGTACTCCGCCGCCGCCAGAAATTCCTCAATGGTAGAGCTCATGCCGCGCTTCAGGAGGACTGGAAATTTCAATTTTCCCACCTCTTTAAGCAAATCAAAGTTTTGCATATTACGCGCCCCGATCTGAAGCAGGTCGGCATAGCGACACACATCGTCAAGTTGACCGATGCGCATCACCTCGGTAACTACCGGCATATCAACCTCATCCCCAGCCTGACGCAGTAAGCGCAACCCTTCTACTCCAAGACCCTGAAACGAATGTGGTCCGGTACGCGGCTTGAATGCGCCACCACGTAAAATATCCGCACCTGCATGTTTAACTATGCGAGCGCTGGCTAACATCTGCGCTTCACTCTCCACCGAGCAGGGACCCGCCATCATCACCACTGGCAGTTCTGCTCCAATCTCAACCTTACCCACCTTTACGATGGTCGATTCGGGATGAAAATCACGCGATACCAGCTTAAATGGCTTGCTCACATGAATAATCTCCCTCACTCCTCCCATATTGCGGATAGCACTATCATCTATAAAGCCCTGATTACCGAGAACACCGATAGCGGTGCGCTGACTGCCCGGAATGGGTTCAGGGCGCAGACCCATATTTTTTACACTCTCGTTGACTGCATCTATTTGGGCAGCGGTAGCAGTATGATCCATAACTATGAGCATCCAAGTTCTCCTCTATGCCATAAGCTTTTATTTGTACTGATTTCAGGCGCTGATTTTATGACGCCCAGCGAGTTTAGTCTGGTGAACGATGTTCCGCTGATATAGTGGAATTACGCAAGCGATACTAACATAACCAAAGTAGGGAACAGCAGAGGAATAATTGGCACATTCTATCCGTAAGATACTGCGCCGATGCGCATTGAAATCAGACGAAGCATATGGTAATTTCATCGCGCTTTAGGCGCTTCAAGCGTCAGCCAAGGTCAACTACAACTCAGTGAACACCCAGCGAATCTTCCGTATCCTTCTGGCAAAATCCTGAGCTACAAACATTCTAAATACTTAATATATACATAGCATACTCAATGGAAGCCTTCACCATGACCCAATGTGTTATTGAAATCGACTCTCCGGTTTTTATGGAGCCTACCGTTCTGCTCCAATGTAATTCAATGGACAGCCTGTTTAAACACAAACGTCCGCTGGCGTTGGAGATTGGCTGCGGCACCGGTGATTTTATTGTTCAGCGGGCGCGCCAGTTTCCAGATATCAACTATATCGTCATCGATATCTACAATAAAGGTTGCCTGAAAACCTGCAAACGGGTGGAGCGCCACGGTCTCGACAACGTGCGGGTTATCCGTATCGAAGCGCGCTACCTGCTAAGTCAGTTCAGCGCCACTGACGCGTTATGCGCGATATATATAAACTGTCCTGATCCTTGGCCGAAAAAGCGTCATCGGCGTCGCCGCCTGGTGAATCATAGGTTCCTGATGCAATTAGCGCACTATCTCGAACCTGGCGGCGATCTGTACTTCATCACCGATGTAGAAGATTACGCCCTTGAAGTCGCCATGACCTTAGAAGAGATGCCGGAGTTTATCAACCAGCTTAAAGCCCCACTTGCCTACGCGCTTGAAGGATATCCAATATCGCGTTACATGCGACGTTTCAAGGAACAGAACCTGCCGATCCATTACATTCACCGGCAGCGTGATCCCGCCGCCAAGTTGCAACGTGCCCACATGCCAGCGTTGGAACTTAGTTTCCGCTGTCTCCATCCAGAAGAACATCACATCGATGAGGCGCAATCATGCAAGAATATCTGACCAGCCAATTTGCCGGCACTGGGGGCAATATAAAACTCACCCCCGAGGATTTTTACGTCGAGGAGATCCCCGCCTATCTTCCAGTTGGTGAGGGGGAACATCTGTACTTGTGGATAGAAAAACGCAACTGCAGCACTATGCGTATGGCACAAATACTAGCGGAGAAACTGCAATTAAAACCTGCAGATATCGGCTATGCGGGGCTCAAAGACAAGCGCGCCACCACCAGGCAGTGGGTTTCGGTATCAGCCCCACCCTCACTAGATGAAAACACGCTATCTGCACTGGATTTAGGTGCAGATATTAAAATCCTCAGCGTGAAACGCCATTCCAACAAGCTGCGCCTTGGTCATCTGCGCGGCAACAGGTTTAAGCTCAACATCCATGACGTAGTTCCGGATGCGCTGGAGCGCGCACAGAATATTATCCATGTACTTGAGCACACGGGAGTCCCAAATTTGTTTGGCGCGCAGCGCTATGGAGCCCGTGCCAACAACCACATCGTCGGGGGCGCCATCCTCCGCGCAGACTTCACCCGCGCAGCACAGGAAATTATCGGCACACCAGCCACTATCAGCAATATCCACTGGCAAAAAGCCGCTCAGGCTTTCGCCGATGGTGATCTTGACACCGCAGTCACAGTAATGCCACGCCATTTGCGTGACGAACGCCGCTTGCTTCAGGCGCTGCGCGGCGGGGCCAGCCCCAAAAAAGCCGTGCTCAGCATGGGCAAAAAAATGCTGCGTTTGTACCTTAGTGCTTACCAGTCACATTTCTTTGATCGCCAGGTTCAGATGCGCCTTAACTCCCTTGACACCCTGTGGGCCGGTGATATAGCCAACATCCACGCTAATGGCGCCTGCTTTCGGGTAGAAAATCCAGAAGCAGAGCAGGCACGCGCGGATGCGTTTGAGATCAGCCCCACTGGATTGATGCCCGGGAAAAAAGCGATGCTCGCTAACGACCAAACAGGCGTACTTGAAGCCGCCCTGCTCGAAAAGGAAGCAATGCCGCTGGAAAACTATAGCGCCCTTAATGGTCTGCAGGTCAGCGCGGAACGCCGCCCGTTGCGCATCCGCGCTGAAGGCATCTCCTGCAGCATGGAAGATAATATTCTTAAGCTGGAGTTTTCTCTCCCTTCTGGGAGTTATGCAACCAGCCTGCTACGCGAAATAACCAAAACGCCATAAAATCCACCAAGCATATGGATGCGTATAACACCATCACATCCAACACAGGTGTGGGACACACAAGCTGCATGTCTATCCCCGTTTAATCCAAATATCAATGGAGCGCAAGAGCTCCGCTATAACACGAAATACCGGCCAAACTCTTGTCAAAAGGCGGATCTACAATATCCACATTGTGGGTGCTAGGAATTTATCCTATTCAGCTTGACAATTATAAAACATCATTTTATATTCCCCTACAAGAGCTGTTAAAGTCTTGGACTTAGGGCTCCATACAAGTGACGACGCTGGCACCATCTCTATGCAAGTTGAATGGCGCTAGCATACGTTACAGCATCTCCAAAAAAGCGCCTCAATGACACCAAAAGGGAGAAGCTATAAAACTGATATCCACACTAGTACATATGTCGCAAATACTATCATAAGCTACTGGCAATATCGTACCCACTTGATTTATAAGAAGCGTAGAACGTATCCGAAAATTTACCCTTACCCTTATGTTGGTTTTTATCCTCCCAACTTATTTTATATAAATATTCAGCAGGCCAATGCCGGCAACACGCATATTGTACGGCCATGCACCGTGACAGACGACACCCTTAACTTCGCTGTCTTACTAAGAAGGACAACCAATATGCCCGTTAAAAAACAGAAATCAGAATATATCATTCAGGCTGTTTCCCACGCACTTGACCTGCTTGAACAGTTCCACGATGACATTGATGAGCTTGGAGTAACAGAACTTAGCAAGCGGCTTAAACTCCACAAAAACAATGTCTTTCGCCTGCTAGCGACCTTGGAATCACGCGGATATATAGAACAAAACAAAGCGACCGAAAACTATCGCCTTGGCTTAAAAGCGTTGGAGCTCGGACAAACCTTTATCCACCAGATGGGACTGCTGCGCCAGGCTAAGCTGACGCTCGAACAGTTGGTTGAGGCATGCAACGAAACCGCCTATGTCGCTATCTTCAAGGAAAATCATGTCGTCTACTTGGACGTGGTGGAGACCGACATGACCGTGCGCGTCGTATCCAGGGTTGGCTCCAGACTGCCCGCCTTCTGTACTGCTTCAGGCAAGGTTCACCTGGCGTATATGTCGGAGGAGGACCTGGACAGCTCCCTCCCACGCAAGTTCACCGCCTACACTGACACTACTATCACTACCCTTGACGCCCTCAAACTGGAGCTAAAGCAGGTAGCTGAACAGGGATACGCTATTGACAACGAGGAGATGGACACTGGAGTTCGCTGTGTAGCGGCCCCAATTCGCGACTACACCCGAAGAATCGTAGGTGCCATCAGCCTCTCAGGACCGTCTATGCGTTTTACCGAGGCACGAATAGCCGAAGAACTCACTCCGCTGGTGATGGACGCGGCCAGCGCCCTCTCCACCAGACTGGGGTACAATTTATAACTGAAAAAGCGCTACCCTTTATTTTCAGCAGCACTACCACACAGGTTTGCGCTCAGCTTTTCATGATAGAACAGGTTAACTTTAACCTTGAGAGCAGCGAGATCGGCGGAATTGTCAATGACATAGTCTGACAGCTCCGCCTTTTTGTGTTGCGACAGCTGCGCATCAACCTGCGCTTGCGCTTGTGCTAATGTACACCCATCCCGCTGCTGTAGACGCGCAAGTTGTACCGCCGGATCCACGGTGATACACAACACCTTGTCTACACGCTTATGCGCTCCGGCCTCGAACAGCAAAGGGGCCTCATATACCACCAGCGCGTATTTCTCCGCCGCGCTGCGCAGCTGCCGGGTTGATAACGCGGCGATAGCTGGGTGCATAACCCCCTCAAGCTGTTTACGTGCCTGTCGGTCGGCGAAAATAAGCGCCCCCAGGCGTTTACGCGCTAAACTTTTATCTGCAGCGAGAATTCCCTCTCCAAACAGCTGCACCAACTGAGCAAGGAGCTCTGACCCCGGCGCTACCACCTCACGCGCTACCTGATCTGCGCTGATTATATGCGCTCCATACTGTGCCAACAAAGCAGCGGCCGTGCTTTTGCCGCTCGCTATCCCCCCTGTGACTCCTAGTATCACTCAACCCTCCAGTTTCTACACGAATATATTGACGCACTCTGCTGCTTTGCGAATTCCTCTGCGGCAGCGTCCGTAGCTGCGTAACCTCCATAGTATAACCCCCGAATAATAGAGGATTTATCCATATACCCCGTCACCACAGCTTCGTTGACATCCTCGCGCTGAGCATGCTAGTGTTCACGTTTTGTGTACCAGACCAGTTAGTTAAAGTACAAAGAAAAATCCTCAAAGCACATCTGGTTCTGCACTGCGCCTCTGCGCACGTTATCAAACTACGCATGTTGGCGTAAATCGCTACCCGCACAAGGGAGGTTCATAATGCAACACACTCGTTCAACTGAGTTATTCAATCAGGCCAAACTGGTTATTCCCGGAGGCGTCAACAGCCCCGTGCGCGCATTCAAGTCGGTTGGGCGTGATCCTATTTTTATTGAACGCGCAGCTGGTTCCAAAATTTATGATGCCGATGGTAACAGCTACATCGACTACGTTGGGTCCTGGGGACCGATGATTTTGGGCCACAGCCACCCCAAAGTAGTAGAAGCCATAAAAAAAGCTGCGCAAAATGGCTCATCCTTCGGTGCCCCCACCTCTTCAGAAGTGGAACTGGCGCAGATGGTCTGCGATGCCTACGCCGCGATTGAAAAAGTGCGCATGGTCTCTTCTGGCACAGAGGCTACGATGAGCGCTATTCGCCTGGCGCGGGGTTGCACCGGGCGCGATAAAATCCTCAAATTTGAAGGCTGCTATCACGGTCACGGTGACTCCCTGCTGGTAAAGGCGGGTAGTGGAGCGGCAACCTTCGGCGTTCCTACTTCGCCTGGAATCCCAGCTGACTTTGCCAAGCTCACCCTCACAGCTGTATACAACGATCTTGAAGATGTCAAAAAATTGCTCGAAGCCAACAAAGGTGAAGTAGCCTGCATTATCCTCGAAGCAATTGCCGGGAACATGGGCTTAGTCCCACCCGAGCCTGGATTTCTCGAAGGCTTGCGTGCCCTATGCGATAAAGATGGGATCATCCTTATTATTGATGAAGTAATGTCCGGTTTCCGTGTCGCCTATGGCGGCGCCCAAGAGCGCTTCAAGGTCAAGGCGGACTTGGTATGTCTGGGCAAAATCATTGGGGGGGGATTGCCAGTCGGCGCATTCGGGGGCAAGAAAGAACTGATGGACCAACTCTCTCCTGAAGGGGGCGTGTACCAAGCTGGAACCCTGTCGGGTAATCCTCTGGCTATGAGCGCGGGTATAGCGACCCTCAAACTTCTACAGGAAGAGGGTTTCTATGCGCAGATCGAAGAAAAAAGCGCCTACCTCGAAAAAGGGCTACGCGCAGCAGCAGCAACCAATGCCCACGTATCCACCTGCGCCCAACGTGTCGGCGGCATGTTCTGCACTTTCTTCTGTGCAGGGCCGGTAAAAAACTTCACCGATGCGAGCCAGAGTGACACCGAGGCGTTTTCCCGCTACTTCTGCGCTATGCTCGATCAGGGCATCAACCTGGCGCCGTCCCAGTTTGAGGCTGGATTTATGAGTGTCGCCCACTCTACCGAAGATCTGGACAGAACCATTGAGGCAGCGCACAACGCATTTAAAACTATCTGATTCATAGAGATCTGATCTTTAGTCACGTTTAGATCTCTTCAATCCATAACCAAAAGGGCTAACCTGGAGCCGCACAGGAAGTGATAAGCTTCCGTGCGGCTCCATCTTTTCACTTGAATAGTCTGATGACTAAACGCTATCCTGAGTGGATAACTTGGCAATCAACGCCTGTCAGCCAATCCCAAGGTAATCACTATGAAGACACTTAACAAACCGACACTCGAGCAGGCACTCATGAGCCTTAGTCGTCTTGTTAAAACTACCAGCTACTACCCGGACTCTCACCCGTCCATAAAGCAGGCAATCACCGCTTGCACAGAGAAGCTTTATCTTGGCATTAGAGCAAACCAGGAAGGATTTATTTCCATCGAAATAAGGCGACAAGGATTCATACACCAAGAAATGTGGCTGAATCCAGAAAACAAAATCCTAACGCAATTAGCCCAGCGTTTCTTTTCCCATAAAATCAAATCAATGGTTATCTTCCCGAACCTAAGCGAGGAACATCTGTTGACCCTTGCCCACTGTCTGGGTCTAGAGCCAGAACAGCTTGAGGCACAAGGTGGTGCTGCACACATTCTGAAGCAACAGCAGGCCAGCAGCATCCTGATAAACGAAATGGATCTTGGCGCTATCAGTAGTCACAAACGCAACCTCGATGCCAACAGGTCTCTACGTCATACTGGTGACCCCAGCGTCGACCACACTAAGGTCAGCGCAGCCCAAAACTCGGTAAACATTCCTCCTCCTGAAATTCCATCGGGGCAAAATCTTGACGACGCTCTGAACGCAGCCCAGCAACTCATAGATAAGCGCCAGCCTGAGTTGCTCCCAGAATTGCTAGTCTGCCTAGATAAAATAAAACTTCACCTCTCCCCCGCTATGACCGATGCGCAGCAGATCCCTGATGTGATACAAACCCTGATCCGCCTTGACGGCTGGATCCACACCGCACCTGACGAATTAAGTGGTGCGTGCCACAGGTTTCTGCAATCCCTCGATCAGGATCGAGTAGCTACGTTATTACTGGAAAACTCCCAGCACAGCAGCATGCAGGACACAACCCTCCGCCTTATAACGCGCCTGGATCCTAGCGTCTGCCACAACGTATGGCAATCTTTGGTACACGCATCAGACCACAAAGCACGCAGATTCCTCGCTAGGGCAATGGAAGAGCTAGGCCCCGATGCCGACAAGGTTATGCTTGCATACTTAACCGATACGCGCTGGTACGTTGTGCGTAATGCGCTTAAAATTCTAAGCTCGCGGCGCAATCCTGAGTACATACAAAATTTCAGCTCCAAGCTGGGACACAATGATGATCGCGTTGTGAAGGAGGCGCTGTCCGCTCTGGCTGGAATTAAACACGAAAAAGCGATTGATGCACTATTGGGATATCTAAGCACACCTGCGTGTACCCTCCCGGATCTTACCATTGTTGCCCTTGGGGCACAGAAAAGTTCTCGTGCAGTCAGGCCATTATGTCAACTGGCCTTACGCAAAGATCCTCTGCTAAAAAACAAAAAAACCACCATCAAGGCGATCGAAGCCCTCGGCGAGATCCGCGATCCTGAGGCAAACAGTGCCCTGCTGGCAATTATAAAAAAAGTTAAAGTGATAAAACGTAAGGAATATAGTGAATTGCGCCTAGCGGCGATAAGCGCTCTCGGCAAAACCGCTACTCAGAGCGAACAAGAGGCTCTGCAGCGCCTAGCTTCATCACGCGATAAGGCGATAGCTACATGTGCCAGACTAGCAATAAAAGTCGCCGAGAAGGGGTAAATCCAGCATGAATGCATCTATTCAGGACTTTCTCCACAGTTTTAATGGCTACCAGCGCGGTCTACGTCTTTATCCAGCGCAGCACCCTTCAAGTATTCAACTGGGTGAGCGCTATTGGGAGACACTGCAAAACCTGCTAAAGACACATCGGGTAGTGAAGATCGGTAATATCGATGACACCCTGTTCATCAATGATCAACTCTGCAGCCCATCTAACCCGGCGGCACTTAATC
>CAYPNO010000093.1:0-8619 GCA_964411865.1 uncultured Desulfuromonas sp.
CTCGTTTTAGGTTGATGTCTGCTAACACCAATCTTACGGGATTGAGGCCACGATGGCCTTATTAATTTACAGCACTATACGGTCATAACTTTGCCGGTCTCCCGGCGCACTACACAACCTTTTTTTACACCCCTATAGATATCCAAA
Source organism: uncultured Desulfuromonas sp. (assembly GCA_964411865.1). Lineage (GTDB taxonomy): Bacteria > Desulfobacterota > Desulfuromonadia > Desulfuromonadales > Desulfuromonadaceae > JAIVHC01. Next base: position 148 of record CAYPNO010000093.1, read on the forward strand.
ATACTTCAGAAAATTTTTAAACCCAACATGAACAACACCCAATTACCAGCCTCTCTCGCTGACGAGACCTGGAGCAAGCCCTAGCCATATACGGTGCAAAAGTGAGCTTGGTTTTCCTTGTAAAACATAATTGGGATACAGCTCTCCTTCAAGGCTAAAGTTCTCTGTTTTCGCGTTGAAGACGATTGCTGAGATGTATACATGCCAACCCTCAGCGCTGATGGCATAGGTGCCAGCATAATCCCCCATGTGGTCGGTAATGCTGTGGGGCGGAAACAGATAAGTCGCACCTAATGCTGTTGAGAATTGCTCTCAACATCTACTTTTTTCTTGCAAAGAATCGAGGAAGGGAACTCACGCACAACTTAAGTTATCCTCCCCCAAGGCCGAAGTGTGAAGAATAGTGGACAACTTCCTTATGCACCACCATAGCAGTCACTTCAGGAAAAACAGGTTGCGCACGATTAAGAAAGGGCAGACCCATGGGGATGGTACAACAGTTTGAACCAACACCGCAAACGGCAGCAGGTAGAGCAACGTTTCGCAGGCATCCGCACCAAAGCAGTAACTTTGCGCACACCCTTGCAGGCATACAAAACAACATGGCGGAAGAGAAACCACTCTCTGCTGAGCAGGCACGCCTGGTTATCCGCATGGTGGGAGCTGCCATTACAGGTCAGTTCCAGGAGGTTTCCGGCTGGAGTGGAGAAGAAGCTGAGGCATTTTTTGCCCGCTTTGACATGTTGCGCCCTTATTCCAGCATGAATCCCGAATTACCAACTTCAGTAACCACATCCCGTGCTCAGCAGGTCTCCCGGACATATCAGAAGATGGCTCCTGCAACAACGCAGGGGCCTTCCACTCTAGAACCCGTAGTTAAACACCCTCAGCCCTCTATGACAGCATCCTCCACCATTGATATCCACCACCTGATCGACAGCGTGGCGCTGAAGATGGATCTGCCCGCGAAACTGGTTCACTCCGTGGTTTTAGCGGAGAGCTCTTATCGTGTGGATGCTGTCTCTCCGGCAGGAGCGGAGGGGTTGATGCAACTGATGCCCTCCACCGCCAGTGAAGTCGGGGTGAAAGACACCTTTGATCCCCATGACAATCTCACCGGCGGATGTCGCTATTTAAAGGGGCTCCTGGAAAAATACCATGGCGACCTTGACCATGCCTTAGCCGCCTACAACTGGGGGCAGGGCAACGTGGATCGCAAAGGTCTCAAGCAGATGCCTACAGAAACCCGCAATTATATCGCCAAAGTGAAACAGGGTCTTGATGGACAGGTGTGATGGTACCTTTGAGCCAATAAAGCATGGGCCGCACTCCGAGCGTAAATCCGTGCCAGTACACTTATGCCCCCAATTTCTCCCAACAGCTCTCAACAGACGGAGAAAACTCATGTTTTCCCTTCTGCCTATTTCCGCCGCAGGCGCTTATTATTTGTTGCGTAATTCTTAGTATTTATATCGTGCAACTCTTCCGCAGTATTGGCCCAGCATGCCAAAAAACTGTAACCCTTAACCTGTTTTGGCAACAACCAAGGAGGACATAAAATGACAAAAGAAGAACTGGCTCAGCATGATGGCAAAGACGGCCGCAAGGCCTATGTGGCCGTAAGTGGCAATATCTACGATGTGAGCGACAGCCCTATGTGGGACGAAACTGGCCATCAGGGTCTTCATCAGGCGGGGTGCGACCTGACCGAAGAACTCAAATCGGCCCCCCACGTGCGAACAGTGATGGAACGCTTCCCGATAATCGGCCAACTCGAAAAACCAGCACCGAAAAAAAAGAGATGGGGATTATTCTAACTGCAGCATAAAAAACAAAAAACAACGAAGCCACTCCAAATTCCGTTGTTTGGAGTGGCTCCACTAACCGAACACACAAGCTGAGGCATAATGCCAAGCAACAGAGTTGTGTCCACGAGGTCGTGGCACTTAACATCTATGCATTAAGTTCAAATACAATCCTTAAAGACTGGTTAATTTCCTGTACTTTGTCTGCCGACAATCTTCCTCGAATTTTGACCAGCCTATGAAGATGATCTATTGGACGTGTCTGCAAACAGTCTGCTACCGATCTTTTAGGTGCTCACAATGATACCCTGTTTGTGGGCCTACCGTAGGTATTAATCCACTAAAAGTCAATAAACTGGATGAGATCAAGTCTTTCTTGACGAGACACAACCAACAAGCAGGCCATGAGTCCTCTGGACTTTTAGGAGAAGATGGATCCTGAGTAAAATGTAACGCTGACTCACTTTGGCCGGAATACGCATTACAGTTCGGACTGTCGGAGTCGCCCACCGGAACCTGCTGTGGATGAAACTTGACCCAGGTCAAGGAAACCGCTTCGCAGGGTGTGCCACAGTGCCTCTACTCGAAATTTTTAGGCTAAAACCGAATTGTAAAAGGAGTTGGCAAAATGGGTTTACATACAATATCCACTCATGGCTTGCGGCACAAAACTGTTCCCCACAAAAAAACTATTCGCGGGGGCGCATGTGCTCTCGCAGGGACTCCATGTACTGTTGCATCTATGCTCGCATGCATGGTATTGGCCTTTCTGCTGCTCTCCGGCTTGAACCCAGTGTATGCTCAGCCTAGCGCCGGAGGGCAATCAACCATTACGTGCCATTGCTATCAGGACCGCATGTTTGACACTAAAACCCCGGGCGCGGCGGATGATTTCTATCTCGCCACTACCCACAATGCTTTTTATGCTCAGGCCGGTGAAGCCACTAAGAAGATTATTGTGCGCGCTCGACAGCGTGGCCTGAGCGGAGACGACCTGTGGATTGCGTTTGCCCTAAGTCAGAAACATGGGCAGAACCAAGGTCAGGGCCAAACTATTAAGCTGGAGCAGCTGGTAACCACGCGGTTGCAGAACTCCGACTGGGGTGCCACCCTGAAACAGAGCGGAATTGACCCAGCGACACTGGAGCATGAACTCCAACGCGCCCTGCAGGGGAAATCGAGCCGCGCAGTGACTGAAACAGTGGATCAGGCGCTGCTTAAGCGCCAGCTGATTGCTGTTGAACAACTTACAGAGCTGCGTGCTCTGAATGCCACAAACAAGGAAGTACTGGCCAGCGTTCTACTCCAGATCTACGGGAAGGGATCTGCAGTGGAATATCTGCGTCAGGTGCGCAGCGGGGCCCACTGGGATGCGCTGATGCACCAAGCCGGGATAGATATCTCGCAGGTGGAACAGCTCTGGGCTTCTTCATTTACCAAACCTAGTGAGGCGTAAAAAAGGAATCGCACTATGAACAACACACTAACTCTATTGGGCGGCAATGCTCTGCAGCGGCCCAACATCTGGCGCCAGATAGTGCAGTGGGTATTTCTGCTGTGGATCATGTGGTTGGGCCTGCGCTTCGGCCAGTTTGTGGCCCATTTTGTGCCGGGCTCTGATGCCCCATTTGTGCCACGCCCTACAGGGGTTGACGGATTTCTCCCCATTGGTGGGCTGGCGGGGTTGAAGCTGTGGTTTTTTGGGGGTGAATTCGACCCGACCCATCCAGCGGCGCTGGTGTTGCTGCTCACCTTTATAGCCATGAGCCTGTTTGCCAAGAAATCATTTTGTTCATGGCTGTGCCCGGTAGGAACCCTTTCGGAAGGGGCGTGGAAGGTGGGGCAGCGCGTGTTCGGGCGCAATTGGCGCATCTGGACCTGGCTGGATTATCCGCTGCGGGGACTAAAATATCTGCTGCTCGGATTTTTTGTCAAAATCCTCCTACTCGATATGCCCGCCTTCGCCATTGCGAACTTCATGCAAACCCCGTATTGGGCTGTCAGCGATGTGAAAATGTTGAAATTTTTCACCAGTCCATCAATGCTGACCCTGTGGATTGTGGGGATAACTGCGGCGTTGTCATTTGTGTATAAAAATTTCTGGTGTCGCTACCTGTGCCCCTACGGTGCGATGCTCGGGCTGGTAAGTGTGCTGAGTCCATTCAAGATCCGGCGCAATGAAGATACCTGCACCAACTGTAAGAAGTGCAGCAAGGCGTGTCCCTCGTTGCTACCGATACACCGGAAGGATACGATCATAAGCGTGGAATGTACCGGATGCCTGACCTGCGTTGATACGTGTCCGCACGCCAGTCTGCGCATGGGGACGCTGTTGGAACGCAAGCCGCTGCCCCGTTGGGTGTTTCCGCTGCTGGTGCTGGGAATCTATATCGGTGGGGTCAGTATCGGGATGCTCAGCGGGCATTGGCACAGCAATCTGGAATATTCTGATTACGTGCGTCTTATTCCTATGTTGGATCAGTTTGATCATTGACAGTTAAACGGATGTTGGGGGCACGCCGCAACGTGCCCCCAACACCCTTCCCTACTCTTCTTTACTTATCTGCAACGCCAGGGCACCATTTTTCACATCCACATGCACCACACTCCCATCGGCGATCTCTCCACCGATGAGGCCACGCCCAATGCGGGTCTCCAGTTCGCGCTGCAAAAAGCGCTTCACCGGCCGCGCCCCGAAATGGGGATCATAGGCACGCTGGCAGATGAACTCCTTGGCGCCATCGGTTAGCTTGATCTCGATACGCCGTTCATCCAGACGCTGTTGTACCTGCGCCACCTGCAATTCGATGATGGTGTCGAGCTCTTTGCGGGTCAGCGGACTGAACAGAATGGTGTCGTCAATGCGGTTGAGAAACTCCGGGCGGAAGTGCTGGCGCAGACGCTGCTGCACCTGTTCTCGCGCTTCTGCGCTGATCTGCCCTTCGACCCCTCCATCCTCCAGCAAGAATTCCGACCCCAGATTCGAAGTCATGATAATGACGGTATTCTTGAAATTTACGGTGCGTCCTTGGCTATCGGTCACGCGTCCGTCGTCGAGAATCTGAAGCAGCACGTTGAACACTTCAGGGTGGGCTTTTTCCACTTCGTCCAGCAGCACTACAGAATAGGGTTTGCGCCGCACCGCTTCGGTGAGCTGCCCCCCTTCTTCATAACCAACATAACCCGGCGGTGCTCCGATCAAGCGGCTGACGCTGAACTTCTCCATATACTCCGACATATCGATGCGCACCATCTGATGCTCGCTGTCGAATAGGGTCTCGGCCAAGGCGCGCGCGAGTTCGGTTTTTCCCACCCCGGTGGGGCCGAGGAACAAAAACGAACCCATGGGACGACTCGGGTCTTTAATCCCTGCGCGCGCACGGATAACTGCATCGGTTACCGCCTGCACCGCCTCGTCCTGACCAATGACCCGTTCATGCAGATGTTTATCCAAATTGAGCAGCTTTTCGCGCTCCCCTTCGAGCAAGCGAGTCAGAGGGATGCCGGTCCAACGTGCGACAATTCCGGCTATTTCGTCGGCACCGACTCGCTCTTGAAGTAGCGGCTGCCCTTCTCCACGATTTGCCGCCTTTTCTTCCAGCTCTTTAAGCTGTTTTTCCAGCTCGGGCAGACGCCCGTGGCGCAGCTTTGCCGCCAGGTTCAAGTCGTAGTCGCGCTCGGCAACCTCCAGCTCATGATTGGTTAATTCAATCTCCTTGCGTACCGCCTGCACCTTCTGCTGCGCTTCCTTTTCTGTCCCCCACTGCGCCTTGAAGGTCGTGACGATATGACGCTGCTCCGCCAGTTCTTCCTGAATATCCTCCAAACGTTCCTTACTCGCGGCGTCTTTTTCTTTCTTCAGCGCCGCCTCTTCAATCTCCAACTGCATCACCCGCCGGGAAGCGGTATCCATCGCTTCTGGCATGGAATCCATTTCGGTGCGGATCATGGCGCAGGCTTCGTCCACGAGGTCGATGGCCTTATCCGGCAGGAAACGATCTGAAATATAGCGGTCACTCAGGGTTGCCGCTGCGACTAACGCTTGATCTTGAATCTGGACGCCGTGGTGCACCTCAAAGCGTTCCTTGAGGCCACGCAGGATACTGATACTCTCCTCCACACTTGGGGCATCCACCATAACCGGCTGAAAACGGCGCTCGAGCGCGGCATCTTTTTCGATATGCAGGCGATACTCATTCAGGGTTGTAGCCCCGATGCAGTGGAGTTCTCCGCGTGCGAGCATGGGCTTGAGCATATTGCCCGCATCCATGGCCCCTTCGGTTTTACCCGCCCCGACGATGTTGTGCAGCTCATCGATAAACAGCAGAATACGCCCGTCGCTGCTGCTTACTTCGTGCAATACCGCCTTCAGACGCTCTTCGAACTCGCCCCGGTATTTGGCCCCGGCTACCAGGGAGCCCATGTCCAGAGAAAAGATGGTCTTGTCTTTTAGTCCATCTGGGACGTCGCCGCGCACAATACGTTGGGCCAACCCTTCCACAATGGCGGTCTTCCCCACCCCGGGCTCTCCGATCAACACTGGATTGTTTTTGGTCTTGCGCGACAGAATCCTGATCACGCGCCGTATCTCTTCATCGCGCCCGATAACCGGATCGAGCTTTCCCTCCTTGGCGGCGTCGACTAAATCTATGCCGTATTTTTTCAGTGCATCATAGGTTCCTTCGGGACTGTCTGTGTCAACGCGTTGATGACCGCGAACCTGTTGCAGCGCATGGAGGACGCCGGAGTATTTAACCCCCGCTTTAGCGAACAACCCGCCCACCGGCGTATCTGCAGGCTCCGAAACCAGAGATAGCAGCAGGTGTTCTACGCTTATATATTCATCCTTGAGCTTTTGCGCTTCTTTTTCCGCGCGGTCCAGAACCCGCTGCAGGCGCACCGATGCGTAGATCTGACTGTCCTCCGCCGCGCGCCCTTCCATGCGTGGACGGCGACTGAGCATCTCATCAACCGCGCGCCGCATAGAGGGGAAATCTACCTCCATCTTCTGCAGCAAACGCGGCACCAGCCCCTGCTCATCCTGCAATAGTGCGGCAAGCAGATGCTCGGTATCAATATCTGCATGCTGATTCTCACGCGCGAGCTTCTGCGCTTGTTGAATTGCGGCCTGGGTGTTGCGGGTCATTTTTTCACTTGCCATTTTTATTCTCCTTCACGCTATGGGACATGTGGCTTTTTAAGCTTGTCTGTTGGTACAACTACTATAATGCCACCTATTTACTCCGGCGCAATCGGCCTAGGGTTTAGTCCTTGATGAACCCTGACAAGTATATAATAAGCGCACGCGGCGGAGGTTTTTCAAGGGCAGCGCAAGATTACCTTTGGGATTACCTCTGGACTACCCTCAGATTGCCTATACGTTACAATTTAGGTTTTAATTGTTCTTGCAGCTTTAATGCGGTATCGGCTAGGATATGTGCGGCAATTCTTATTTGAACACTGCCCCTGCTGCACAAACCAATCTACTTAGGAGAAGAAACGTGATGCCCAACGCTGCCCTGATCCCCACGCCCGATGCCATTCCGGTTGCGTGGGGCTGGTTTTATGTTCTGCTGATGCTAACGTTTTTGTTGCATCTGCTGGTGATGAACGCCATGCTCGGCGGCGGGATCATTGCGCTGCTAAGTTCGTTACGCCGCAGTGAACAAAGCACCCTGCTAAGCAAAGAGTTCAGCTACAAATGGCCTTACACCATCGCCATCGCCGTTAACCTGGGGGTTGCGCCGCTGTTGTTCATTCAGGTGCTGTATGGGCAATTTATTTACTCCAGTTCGATCCTGATGGCGGCTTGGTGGCTCTCTATCATTGTTATGCTGATACTGGCCTACTACGCTGCCTACATCTATGATTTTAAATTTGACACACTGGGTGCGCTACGTCCCTGCATGGCCGGATTTTCTGTCGCCCTGCTCCTCGTGATTGCATTTTTATTCAGCAACAATATGACTTTGATGCTGCAGCCGGAACGCTGGTCGGTCTACTTTACCAACTCCAGCGGTAGTTTTCTTAATACGGCAGACCCTACCCTGATTCCGCGCTATCTCCACTTTGTCATCGGTGCGGTGGCGGTGGCGGGGCTGTATCTGGCCCTTATCGGGCGCTTTAACTTTGTGAAGAGCAACGCAAGCCCACAGATGCTGATAGAACAAGGGATGCGCTACTTCACCATCGCTACCGGTATTTCAGTGGTGCTGGGGCTCTGGTTCCTTATCGCCCTACCCAAAAATATAATGATGCTGTTCATGGGTGGGAGCGCCTATGGCACTGCTCTGCTGATGCTGGGCTTTGTGCTAACGTTTGTCGCCCTCTACCTTGGACACAAACGCCAGGTAGTCAAAACCAGTGTTGTGACCCTGCTGCTTCTCATCATTATGGTGCTGATGCGTGACCTGGTGCGTACCGGCTTTTTAGCCCCTTATTATTCCCTGTCCGATCTGCAGGTTGTTCCCGAATATTCTCCGCTGATATTTTTTCTGGTGGTGTTTGCCGGCGGCCTGGCGCTGGTGGGATACATGCTGAAACTCGCCCTTGAGTGTCGCAAGGAGGTGAAGTAATGAATTACCCTGTTTGGGATCTCACCACCTACGGGGGCGGCTTCTTTATCGCCCTCATCGCCGTGGTGCACGTACTGGTCGCCCACTTTGCC
>CAYPNO010000094.1:0-8607 GCA_964411865.1 uncultured Desulfuromonas sp.
CAGTCGTTCTAGTAGGGCGGTTGCGGGATCTTGTGCACCTGCGTCTATATTGAGACGTTGCAGCCCCAGAGGCTGTAAGCATGAGTTCAGATCCTGGCGCGAACCTTCTACCAGCGCGATAGTGCCTGGGTTAGCGCAGCTGATGCGGACATAAAGCTTCCCTTGTTCAAAAAGCATATTAATGTTCATTGTCCCCAGATGTTCGAGCGCCAAGTTGAGGGTTACGCAGTGGCTTTTATTTTCTGGTTTCTCAGCGTCATCCTGTTGTCCATGGCCATGCTCTTCAATTAAGGCGTAGCCCTGCTGAAGAAAATCGAAGGGAAGGGGGAGAAACTGGACGCCATCTTCAGCTAGACGGGCGCGACACAACTGAAAAAGTTCTAGTTGTTGTAATAGTTTTGCGCTACTTGCTCGTACTTGCTCTGGGATATCTTCCTTGTTTTGCAGTTGCAGTAATATCCCCTTAAGGCTGTTTCGCGCAGTTTCAGCCTCACCCTTGAGTAGGCGTCCTTCAAAATTCAGCCCCAAAACTTGCGCCAACAGCGCCAACTCTCGTGCTGGAGGTGTGGTCATATGTTGTTGAATCATGCCGATTGTTTGAGTCATCGCTTGCATCAGGGTTGCGCCTAAAACCTGTGTTTGGTGCTTGCTTTGGTCTGTTCCGGCTTCTGGCGGTAGTGTATTTGCGTGCAAAGTTGAAGTAGGCAATTGTTCGAGTAATGTGCGCACTTGTTGCAGCGTCTCTGTTACAGACTTTTGCCCTGAAGTTGGCTGAAATAATGGGGCCAAAATCCGTTCAAGTTGGGCTGCCAGATTTTTATCTAGGCCAGAAGGAGCTATCTGAGGAATGTTTTGGGTCGAGGGATGCGGGGCTTGGAAGATTTCGGCCAGAACACCAGCCATCTTGGTGATGATCTGTGCAGCTACAGCAGAGGTGTCAGCACCGCCAGTAACACCGCCGCCAGTAACACCGCCAGCACTAGTTCTGGTCAGTTCAAGCGAGATTGTTTGCAGCAATTTGCCAAGATCCATGCGCACATTCTGGCTGGTTGTTTGGAGCTGCACCAAAGTTTCTTGCAAAGGCCTTGTCGCTTGCGCCAATTCCGCTCCGATGGGTGGTGGACGCTGACCGAGTAACTGGTGCGCCAACTGGTGGAGTTGAGGTAGGTTTACCTTGGCGTCAAGTGTTTGATTTATCTGCTGTAGACTTGCCCCCAGTTGGGGTTGCTGGCCGAAGAGGGGTATGAGGCGCAGCATGTGCTTTTCAAGCCCCTGGGGCACAATTTGTAGCTGCAGGCGCGGTTCTGTGCTCACCACCTGTAGGTTTAGCTGCTGCCCCGTGTTCACTTCTGCCTTGGTTTGCGCCCACATCTGCTGCCCACGGATTTCGAGTAAGACCCTGCCTTCACCTTTCTCGGCGATAGTGGCCTGCACTACCTGGTTTGGCTGCAGATTGTGCTGAACGACATCGGCACTTTTCTGGGTGGGTGTTACTGGGCTTACATTAAACGTAGCCGGTTGCACCGGGACAATATACTCCATGCCCTCTCTCATCGGCATAAAATAGCAATACATTTAGAGCCTTGGGTTTAGAGCTCTAGCTTTAGCTTTAGGGTCTTTGCCTCGTTCAATCCGTAAGGGGTTTTGGTATGGTGCTTGATTATATGATACTCAGAATGATGGTTAGCGCAGGTTTGGTTTAATTTAGTGTGTTGTTTTCCTCGCTGTCCACGGCAGTTTGCTTCTGGGGTACCGTTCCAGGAAAGTTGGCAGTGATCTGGGCCATTGCGCGATTGCGCTCGGCGTTCATTCGCTCCATTCCCATCGTGCTGAGGTGCATGGAGCCGGTGCTGCAACGCTGTAGGACCCCATCGCGCTCTAGCTCTTTAACTGCCTTGTTTAAATATTGCTTTACCTCAGCTTCGCCCACTTCAGTGCCGAGCATGGCCGCAAATTTTCCTGCGAGGCCGATATTTTTGGGGTTTATCAACTCTTTTTTAGCGAAAGGCTGGGTGGTATCGGTGACAAATTTGCTCAGAAATAATAGCGTAACGCTGTGCCACAGGGGCAGGTCTGTTTTTGGCATGGTGTTCCTCTTGAGAGCTATGCGTGAAAGGTTGACTGCTTAAGCTTTATACTGGGTCGCTACTCCAGTCAGAGCCTTAAATTAGCTAGTTTGGGGTTGTTATTAAGAATCAAAGGCGATAGTTACGTCGCGCCGATGTTCCGGGTTGATTTCCCACAGGTTTTTTGGGCTAAAGTTGAACCTTGTTGCCACCATTAAATCGGGGAATTGCGCAATGCGGATATTGTAGATATTTACGTATTCGTTGAATAGTTCACGCCGGTCGGCTATTTGCTCTTCAAGGTCTGAGATGCGTGTTCCCAGGCGGCGGAACGCTTCATCTGCTTTTAGCTCAGGGTAGTTCTCGGTGACGGCAAAGAGGGATTTCAGGGTATCAGTTAAAAAATTCTGCGCCTCAAGCTGGGAGTCTTGGGAGCCAGCAGCGGCGATCATTGATCTCGCCTTGGTAACGGCCTCAAGGGTTTCGCGCTCGTGTTGCATATAGCCTTTGCACACTTCAAGTAATTTTGGCAGCTCATCGTAGCGCTGTTTAAGCAGGACATCGATGTTGCTCCAAGCTTTGTCGGTGTTGCTACGCATACTCACTAGGGTGTTATAGATGAGGATCACATAGGCTGTCAGGGCAACTACCGCGAGTAAAATTGTCCCAGAAACGATAAGACCAGGCATAGTGTTATTTCCTTAAGATTAGTTGTTTTGCTGTAGCGCATATGCGGCAAGGATGGGCCACTTAATTCAGCATGCCATGTATAGCCCCCATCCACACAGGGAAAGTCCCGCCACTAGAAATAGGCCAATATTGTACTTTAATTTGTGGGTCAGGTGCAGCTCTGATTCCGTTTCAGCGATGAGAAATGGATAATTACCCATGGGTGGCCGACTGATGTAGGCCAGCGTGTTACTCTCTTGATCTTGGCTCAGCTGATCAATTAGTATCTGTGTTTCGGTAGCTTGGCGCGCCAACTCCCATTCGTTGCTGTCAATATGCCCATCACCGTTGAGGTCATACCGCTGTAGCTGCGTGTGGTCTTGCTTAAGGTTTTTTAGTGCCTGGCGCAGTCTTTCAGTCTGTGTCGGGGTTTTAATCCGGGTGCGAGCGAAGCCCAAAATATATACGGGGCTCCCAGTCGGAATCAGCTCTTCCACCCAGCGCTCATTCGCATTTTGGCTTTCATTGACGCTGAATGGCAGACGCGCCCTAGAGCCCGTTCCGGCATGAGAGGTTCTAATTCTGATGTCAGCCCTGGCTGGGTCGATTTCGATCGTACCACTTTCATCGTGGACCATAAAGGGAACGGTGCTGCTGGAAGTGATGCTCACCAGCGCCCATTGATTATCGCCACTTCCTGACAACGTACGTCGCATTGAACTCCCCCGCACATGCCTACGTTTATATCTTTTTATTCGATAGTAAACGCAGGGGAGGCCGGAAACCGGAGATACCAAAGCATGGGTGCGCTCAGCGCGGCCATGAATTTCTACCATCCCCAGCGCTAGGGAGCGGATTTTACTGGTGGGAGTATTGTGTATGTGGCGTTTCAGCATGAAGTACCTGATCGCTACACCAATTGAGAGTAAACCCATAAATCCTTGCGCAATACCGCTGCTATACAGATACTCTAGGGTGTTCATGCCGAAGAGGATGAGGGTATGTCCCAAGCCGAATGCCAATGCTATCCCTGTCCCCAGCAGCATACGAAAGCTGTTGCGGTACAACTTAAGGCCGGAGATCACTTCAGGTGCCGGAGGTTGCGGCAACGCGGCGGCATTTGCTGTGTTGGGAGTATCTTCGTTGTCTTGTCCTGCAACAGAAGGGGAACCTTTTTGCATTGGAGCGAGCCCCTGCGTGCCGAGGGGGACGGGGAGCGCTTCAAAGAGGCTGGGGATTGTGTTTATGGTAAAGGTTGCATGCTCGGTGGCATTACTTTGCATCCGCCCCGATTGCCCCGCTCTTGGTTCCGGTGCAACTACAGCGTTGCGCTCAAGCTCTGCGATCAACCAGGCATAGCGGGTAAGTGCGCTGAAGTTGTCCTGCGCGGAGTATGCCTTGTTGTCTGCGACTGTTTCCGGAGAGCACTCAGGTGAGAATGCCAGACCAAAGCTGTAATGCACTTTCATCCCTGGAGTTGCTTCTCTTATTTTGTGCCAGAGGGTTTTTAAATTGCCATACCGACTTAGCCCTGCTGCGTCACCAAGGCGGTGGTGATCGAACTTCCCTGGGATGATCCGAATACCAGCTTCAATTCCACCATTCGCGTCGAGACGGTATATGTCGAGGACAGGGGAGAGGTGGAAGATCTCTCGCTCCAAGTTGTCGGTGTTTGTAGCATCAGTGTCTGTGGCAGGCGCTCCTAGGGTATGGCGCACCAAGAAGCGTTTGAGTTGGCGCTCCTTGAGGCGGCCAGAAATATCCGCAACTACAGCGAGCAGGGGTGTGTCAGGGCGGCATAAGATGGTTTGCGTTTGGCTGCGCAGTTCTACTTGATTGGGCTGGACGCGCAAGTCTTCGATGGATTCGGGGTGGAGTGACGCTATGCGGCGCGGCACGACCCGATATGGATGACCATGCTGACGTAACACCTCCAGCAATGGTTCCATTGTGACTGCGCTGCCGTGTGCAAGTAAGGCTGGAAACATCCCCTGCAGGCGCTGGCGCAGGGTATAGAGATCGGCGTAACCCTTTGCCACCAGCGCGCGAGCCAGCTCGTCGTCGGCTGAGTTTAGCTGTGGTCGAGTGGAAACGAATATCTGAATTTCAGTGGTGCGGGTCAATTTCAATCAACCCTGAACCCTGCTTGAGTTCTGCCTGTTCTGCCTGATAAGCAGCGATATTGCAACTTTTTACGATAACGGCAAAAGCCATCAACATTGCTAGTAGGAGAAAAAGGCCCAGATAGTTTTCTTTCTTTATACTTTGTGTATTTGTCATGGAATATCCCTTTGCTTTATAAAGGTTACCAGCTTTAGCTGAGTAGCACTGCTAGCCAGCGCCATTCCTGCGTGGCCTCAAGGGCAATTTTGAGGATTATAGTCAGCGGAACAGACAGCAGCATTCCTACAGGGCCTAAAATCCAGCCCCAGAACACCAGTGATACAAATACCACTAGCGGTGACAGTCCGAGGCGATTTCCCATAAAGCGTGGCTCGATTACGTTGCCAATTACCACATTGACCACAATATATACTGCGCCAACGCAGAGGGCAGTGAAGATGTTGTGTTGTATTAGCGCTAGCATAATAGCCGGAACTGCGGCGATGATAGAGCCGATGTTGGGGATATAGTTGAGTAGAAACGCCAGTAAACCCCATAAAACTGCATAATCAACGTCTAGAATCAACATGCAAAGGGTAATAATTACACCAGTGATAATGCTCAAGGTTGTTTTCATGGCCAGATAGCGCTGCACACTGAGGGTTATGCGGGTGAAATTTTCCAGGGAAGCGTTTGATTGCGGCAGCGCCTGCTTAAGTTTGTCGGGCATTGAGCTTGCTTCAAGAAGAATAAACACCACCGTGAGTAGAATGAGAAAGCCATTGGTCAAGGCCGAACCAAGGCTGCTTAGGGTGTTAGCAGCGATTTTCATGGCCGCGCTGGGGTCAAAATAATCAAGCACAATCTTAGAAGAGATGGAGATTCCGTAGTTGTTCAGCCATGCAAACAGAGCTTTGGTCTCTGCACGAATTTGTTCTTGATAGGTTGGCAGCGTAAGGGTGAAGTCATGTACCGATGTGCCAATAAATAGCGCCAGGATGAGCCCGAAGAACAGCGCCATAGTGATAACCAGAAGTACCGCTAAAGCTCCAGGTACCCGTTTTTTCTCAAGCCATTTTAACGCCGGCAGGCATAAGATGGCAATAAATGTGGCCAGAAAAAAAGGTACTACGAGCTGCTGAGCATTTTTGAGCCCTGCTAAAATAACGAACAGGCAAGCTCCAGTTATGAGAATAGATTGCCCTGGACGGGGGTTGACGCTAGTCATTAGATAAATTCCTTGTGTTGACGCCCTGTTTATTCTACTCAAGGCCAAAGGGGGCAATAGGCTAAATATTTATCCGGTTGTCGCGCGGGAGTTTAACATGGAGGCGTGTATTTATGCATGGCAAAGTTTGATGAGCGCAGAGACATGGCATTCTTTTTTAGGCGCGGTTCCTTGAGCGTGGGTTCAGTATTAGTGCAGCTAAGATAATAGCCGTACCGGCTAATAGTTGGAAGAAGTTTATTTGTTCGCCGAAAAATATAGCGGAGCAGGCGATGGCAAGGGGAATCTTAAGATTGTTACTCACCGCAAGCACGCCTGCACTGACTGTGCGGGCTGCATAATTCCACATAAAAAAACACAGTCCCGATGCTAAAACGCCCAGATACAACAAGGTCAACCATTGCTGAAAGTTTAGGCGTGTCAATTCTTCCCCGAGGCTTGCCCACGACAACATAGGGAGTGTAGCGGCAAAACCGCCTAGATACAGAAGCGAGAATATACTGCTATCGCGCAGCTTGCACCCGCGCATCACCTTGCAGTACGCAACCTGCCCAAAGGCAAAGCACGCATTAGCGCCCTGTAGGAGAAAAAAACCGGTATGAAACTCGGTGGCATTGAAATCCCGGTATAGCACTATCCCTGTTCCGATTACGGCCAGCAGGGCCATGGTGAAGAAGCGGCGGTGGAAACGTAGAGAGAGTAGGTCGTTGAAAATGGTGACGAATATCGGGGTAAAAATGGTGAATAGAGCGACCTGATACGCGTGTAAGTAGGCAAAAGCTGCAGTATAGCAGGTATACATGACCCCATATTGAAGCGCGCCTATCCCGAATAAGAGTATTTGCGTAGGGAAAGGGCAAGATTTGAGGCGGGTAAAGGGGAGAAAGACCAGTGCGGCAAGCCCTAGGCGCAACGCAGCGACCAGGCTAGGGTCGATGGTGGTTAGGTGCCCCTTGATAAGACCGAACGAAAAAGCCCAGATTAGTGATACGGTAGCAAGAAAAAACAAACTCAAACCACCTGGGGGGGCTGTTCGGCCAGCTTGATCCGGTTTCTACCTTCCTGCTTAGCTTGATACATGGCGATGTCTGCGCGCGCGATAATCGCATCTTTGCAGGTATCTTCTTGCTCGGGGTCGAAATGAGTTACGCCGATGCTTGCAGTAACGCTAATGCGGTATTTTTGCCAAGGAATTATGTGTTCCTCAATTTTCTGCCGCAGACGCTCAGCAATGAGCATAGCTCCTTCTTGTCCGGTCTCCGGCAGGAAAATGATAAATTCCTCACCGCCATACCGCGCCGCCATATCTACCTGACGCAGAGAGTTGTCAATAATATCTGCTAAATGTTGTAGTACTCGATTGCCGGCCTGATGCCCATAGCGGTCGTTGACCTGTTTGAAATTATCCAGATCCAGGAGTAGCACAGAAAAGCAGCTCTTATATCGTACGGAACGCTGCATTTCACGCTTAAAATAATTATGAAAGTAGCGGATGTTGTGCAAGCCAGTGAGGTCATCTTCAAAGGCCATCCGGCTCAGTTCTGCATTGGCACTGTAAAGATGTTTAGAACACTCTATGAGATCTTCGTGCTCCTTCTTGATGGAGCGCATTTCCATATCTGTAGCTATACTAAGATCGCATAGCATTATATTCGCTTCTTGTAGCAACTGCCCTGGGCTCTTGATTTTACCGGGAGGTATCTCGAAAAATGCCAAAGTTTTCAAACTATTACTAAATATTTCATGAATAAGGCGGTCTACACTTGCCTGATCCATATTTTCTTGGAGGAGTATTTGTTCAAATACTCCTAGTTTATCTGCGGAAGGTTTACTGTGAAACATATCCGCAATTTTATCTGCCACCTGAAGGACAAAAGCGGCATTACGGTATTGTGCTGGGGCAGCCTCTGGAGAGTGGTGATGTAAAATAGGTATGACAATGCTTTCCGGAATTTTCCATGACTGCAAAACCTCTGCTCCGAGTTGGCAGTGGGTGAATCCGAACGCTGTATGTTCTTTGACATTGAGGTTTTCACGCATAGCCGCATCACTGGTGATCAGGTCGCAGTATGCGGGAATCTGGCTGCCGGCAATGAGAATACCGATATCGTGGAGTAATCCGGTAATAAATATGTTGCTATCATCGCTGTATAGTTCGTTGTGCAGTAGACTCGCAGCTACCGCTGAGGTAAGGGCATGGCGCCAGAAGTAATGAAAGTCCAAGGTAGATTTGATAGCGCGTTTATTAAAGGTATGCACCAATACGAACGACAGAGCGATGTTGGTGACCAAGGTTGTTCCCAGTCGGGTCAGTGCCGTGTGGATACAATCAATATTGTCAACTGGGCTGAAAAGCGAGGAGTTCGCTATTTTAAGAATACGCGTGGTCAGGGCTGTATCTGCAGTTATAATCCGTGTTAGCCGTTGAAAATCCATCTCTTCACGCCCGATTTCTTCAAGAATCAGGGTAGCCACTGCTGGGAGTGTCGGCAGGGTCATATTGTTACTGTATTGAAGAAACTTCTTTGCTGGCACTGGATT
>CAYPNO010000095.1:0-8590 GCA_964411865.1 uncultured Desulfuromonas sp.
ACCCAGATCAATACCTATTACCTTGCTCATAACTAAATCTCCTTTAAACTTGAAATATTAAAAAATACCTCTAACTTTATCATCACTATTCGGCGCTACGCATAATCGGTAAGTTATAACTCTTTTTGTACATATCAAGGGGCGTGCAACTATTATTCAGATTTTTTTTCCACGCTGTTCTTTGAAACCACAACCATAGAAGGACGCAACAGACGCTCATTGAGCATGTAGCCACGCTGCATCTCTTCTACCACTGTATTGGGGGGGCAATCATCGCGTTCACACTGGCCCATCGCCTCATGACACGCCGAATCAAAGAGGCAATCCAGTGCTTCGATGGGGGATACATGATATTTTTCCAGCACTTTATGCATCTGACGCTGAATCATCTCAATGCCGTCAAGTAAACTTGATCCTTTATCCTCATGCACACGCGCATGAGCAATTGCCCGATCCAGATTATCCATTACGGGGAGGATTTCCTTCAAAATTCCTTCGTTGGCAAACTTGACCGTCTCCTCTTTTTCACGTTGCATACGGCGGCGGTAGTTTTCCATATCTGCACGCGTACGCAGGAATTGGTCTTTCATCTGAGCCAGCTCATCCATACACGCCTGAAGCTCCGTAGCAGCCACTATCTCTTCTTGGGCTGCGCCAGACGTATCTTCCTGTGCAAGTATTTCATCTTCTACTATTTCAGCGCCATTTGCGTATTGCGCCTGTTTGTTTTTTTCTTCTGCCACGGCTTAAACCTCTCTGTAGTAGTTACTCAAGTTCTTGTCTTAGCATCCGACTGATCAATCTTGCGGTGTAGTCGACTACCGGAACCACCTGGGCATAGAACATGCGACTGGGGCCAATAACCCCAATAGAGCCCAGCGACTCCGTTCCATTGGTGTAACGCGCTGTAATGAGGCTACAGCCACGAAAGTCCTGATAGCGAGTCTGTCCCCCTATATATACCTGGACCCCACTCGTTGCCTGACTCATATCCAACAGCTCTATGAGAAGTTTTTTCTGCTCAAAGGCGCGGAACAACCGCTTCATAGCCGCAGGATCAGCGAAGTCAGGATAATCGAGCATATTGGTAGCTCCTTCGATAATAATATCAGCCTCCATCTCAGAGCTGAACACCATCTCCGACAAATCCAGAGCTTGCTGCAACAGACGATCATATTGCACCCGTTCTTCGCGTTTCTTCTGCGCTATTACACTACGGATCTGCCTTATGGTCATGCCATGCAACGATTGATTGAGGTAATTAGCCGCCTGCTGAAGCTCATCGGCATCAGGCAATCCAGCAGTGGTCCTAATGATTTTATTCTGCACCGTACCGGCTTCTGATACGAAAATAGCCAAGAGTCGATCTTGCGCTAACGGCACAAACTCTATATGTCTAAATCTGGAGGCAGAAAAGCGCGGAATTAATACCACTCCGGTGTAACAAGACATATCAGAGAGGACATTGCCCACTCGGCGCAGGAGCGCTTCTACATGCAAATCTACATCGTTACAGTGTGATTCGATATTGCGCCGCTGCCGAAGGGAAAGATCACGCACCTGCAACATGGTATCAACATAAAAACGATAACCCTTATCGGTGGGGATGCGTCCGGCTGAGGTATGCGGCGAAGTAACGTAACCCTGCTCCTCCAAGTCTGCCATGACGTTGCGTACCGTGGCCGGCGACATCTTCTCCTTGTGGCACTTGGCAATTGTGCGCGAGCCTATAGGTTCACCCGAGGAGATATGCCCCTCGATGATTGCCTCCAAGATGCCCAAACTACGCTCATTCAATCCCATAATCTATACGGCCCCGCCTGCCTCATATGTGGTATCAAGCCCGTTAGCTCAACAGCAATACTGCTACAGTATCTACATGATTACTCGTACCGCTATCTTCTTTTAGAGCAAGGCAAGCACCCTAAACGTTAAACCCAGTGTTAGCACTCAAAGCAGTTGAGTGCTAACAGGGGTGAAGATAACAACGCATCTGGTCTTTGTCAAGACAGGGGATGGGGTTTAGCCACAGGAGGAGGAGAGAAAATTCTTTACATGATGGTTATAGAGCAACCATGCTTCCGGAGAGAAATACCAGCGCCCCGTGTGAGAACGCAGTGCGGAACCGCAGGCATGAATCGCTGCTGCATAGACCTGCGCGAATTTAAGTCCGAAAAGATCATAGAACTCTATGTCATCAACGCCGTACGCCGTACGCAAACGCAGATAGACCCATTCGGCCATCGCCTGTTCTGCGCTGAAACGCTCCACCTCGCTGCGTGGATCCTCACCGCGCGCGACAGTGGCCATATATGTAGATACATCGGCTGCACATGCAACGCGCATCCCAAAGCTTGCGGAAATAAATCCATGCGCTCCCGCACCAAAGGCGTAACATGGTTGGCGCTGCCAATAGGCCATATTATGGCGGCACTCACATCCGGCTGTAGCATAGTTGGATATTTCATAGTGCGCATAACCCAGGCCTAGCAACTTATGGTGCCAAGCCATAAACTGCGCTTCAAACTCCTCCTCTTCACACTCAGCCAGCTTCCCGCCCTCTAGCTGGGCGGCAAAGGGGGTTCCTGGCTCCAAAGTCAGCCCGTATACAGACACATGCTCTGGTGCAAGTTGGGCAATACAAGCCTGATCGGCATGCAGCAACATGCGGCGCTGCTCGTCACTGACTGAGTGCGGCAGGGCAAACATCATATCAACACTGATATTGTCAAAGCCGCTAAATCGCGCTGCCTCTACGCATGCACGCGCCTCAGCTCCAGTATGAGTGCGCCCAAGCGCAACCAACGCTTCATCCTGAAACGACTGCACTCCAATGGAAAGACGATTCATCCCTAAGCGGTTTACCTCTGTAAGCCAGGCCGCATCGGCACTACCAGGATTTACTTCAATGCTAAACTCTGCCCCGGCGGATAATCGCGCCACACGTGTTATCGCACCAACAATGCGCGCTAGCTGCTCCACACTTAGTAGCGAAGGGGTTCCACCGCCGATAAATACGGTGCCCAGCGGCTCAGCACTACGCAAGTGACGTTGTATATCAAGACACAATGCCGCAATATATGCATCCGGCACCGAGGTCCGACGCAACTTCAGGGAGTAGAAATCACAGTAAGGACACTTGCTTCGGCAGAAAGGTATATGAATATATACAGAGGCCACAGGTGAGGGCATAGGCTTAATTTGAACTTACAGGTATAACGCTATAAACACACTGCGCCAGAACACGTGATTGCTCCGGCGCAGTGAACACTATATATTTTATTCAAATTCAGTGAAAATATTTACCGTTTATCAGCATATGCACCGCTATTCCGGCGGCATAGCCAAGGGCGATTATCGGGGTAAACACCATATGGCGTCCGAAGGTATAGATTCCTCGTGCTGTACCCATGAGGGCAACGCCGGCAGCAGAACCTATGGAGAGCATACTTCCGCCAATCCCAGCAGTTAGAGTCACCAGCAACCAGTGCCCATGCGACATATCTGGCTGCATACTTAACACCGCGAACATAACAGGGATATTGTCCACGATGGCGGATAAAAACCCAACTAAGACGTTGGCATTAAACGCACCCAGATCTTGGTACATGAACTCAGATGCCACCGCCAGATAGCCGAATTGACCCAGGCCTCCAACACACATGATTATGCCATAAAAAAACAGCAGGGTATCCCACTCGGCAGCTGCTATCCGACGGAACAGATCAAAATTCACTTCATCTTCTTCAGCTCCCAGACTCGGAGCATTTATAGTCATATCAGCAGAGTGCTCATAGAGCTTAATCCGGTAGGACATAAAACCCAGATAGGCCAGACCAAGCATCATTCCGGCGGCTGGGGGCAGATGGAGAAAATTATGGAAAGAAACCGCCGTTACGATGGTGCACAGGAACAGAAGCATGATGCGGTTGGCACCGTACTTCATACTTACCGATTCATCTATGGCCTGGGGCTTATCCTTACTGATCATGAAATTCATGATGAAGGCAGGGACGAACCAGCTCACCAATGCGGGGAAGAACAGCGCAAAAAACTCGGTAAAATCCACCATCCCTTTTTGCCACACCATCAAGGTGGTTATATCCCCGAAAGGTGAAAAAGCTCCGCCGGCGTTGGACGCAACCACTACGTTGACACAGGCAATAACCACGAAACGCTGATTAGAACCACCCACGGCCATAACCACCGCACCCATGAGCAGCGCAGTAGTTAGGTTATCTGCAATAGGTGAAATCACAAAGGACAGAACCCCTGTGAGCCAGAAAAGTTTGCGCAAAGAAAATCCACGTGATACCAACCAGCAGCGCAGAGCCTGAAACACGTTGCGCTCCGCCATGGCGTTGATATAGGTCATTGCCACAAGCAGAAACAAAAACAATTCTGCATACTCTACCAGATTATGCCTAATAGCATTTTGCGCATGGTCTGGCATACCGGCTGCCTTGTAGCTGAAAGCAACCATAATCCAGATAACTCCGGCTGCCAGCAGCACTGGTTTACTTTTGCGCAGGTGGATTTGCTCCTCAAGAATGACCAAACTGTATGCAGCAACAAAAAACACCAGGGCAATAATACCCATAGTTGAGCCGGTCATGTTGATAATTTGGCTTCCGTTCTCACTGGCGGCAGCTGGTAAGGCAACCAAGGTGAGCAAAAAAGTCAACAGTGTTTTCACAAATTCTCCTGTAGAATAAATATGTTACATAGATAAAAAATAACCCTGAAAGCTATATTTAAACACCTTCAGAGCTGGCGAATAGTAAACTGCACATGTCAAATAACAGGCCTGCCCCTGTTCTGCAAAAGACATCCGGGAACTGCGACAACCTACAAAAGCAGGAGAATGTACTTTTAAACTCTATCATTGCATCGACTTATTTAGATCAACTTTTTCATTGTAACATAAACCTTTTCATAAATACAGGCTTGAAACCACACCTTAACTCTCCACGTCCACCTCTTCTGAGCAAGGTCTACGAATTAATCCTCTAGCGCCAATAAGAATAGTCAGAGCGCTGAACAGAAACAGCCATAATATAGTTTTAGATATATCAGTCTTTAACACTGCCTGTTCTGGATGTTGGGGATTGTAATAAATAATAACGTTCTTACCTTTCGGATAGTCGCGCAGGATTTCTAGATAGCCCTGATAGTCGACACATTTCCAAGTGTAGGAGATCATGGGACTTACATAACGTTTTCCCTCAACCACGTATTCATATTTCACTGAAGCTTTGCGCCCAATAATCCGAGTGCCTCCGGCAACAAGTGAGTAGGTGATCTGCCCATCCGTTGTCGGCCACGTCTGGGATTCATAGCCTTTATATACACACATACAAGCATATATCCCCAGAACCAGGCCGCCAAGCAACACCAGGGCCGTGATATTCCTCTTTAACTTTTCACGTATTGTTTGCATATCTACTCAAAAAAATTATTCAGCAAGGGACACTTTGCGCCATCCATGGCGACAGACGCCCTTTCCATGGGTGCTACTAGTCCCGACCGGTAGAAGGTGGTGAATAATTACAAAAAGGTTTAACAACCAAAAATATAGCGTGCTTAGTCTCGCAAGTATTAAGCACTGCCTTCATGCCAAGGGCGGCAGATATGGCATAAAAAAAAGCGGGCACCAACCGCTCTAAATACGGCGGGTGCCCGCAGGGTCACAGAATTAAAGCATTGTTCCTCTTACAAGGATTTCAGGAACGACTTGAGATGATTGCTACGGTTGAGCCTCCGCACCGATGCAGAACTGCATTGCTGACGCTACCCATAAACAGCTCTTCTATGGAGCTGCGTCCGCGGCGACCAATCATGATCAGATTAGCATCAATTTCAAGTGAGACTGCCAGGATAGAATCTGCGGGCACTCCATGATGCACGCGGGTGGAAATCACGTCTTCAGCCACGCCGGCATCCACAAGAATCTGGCGGCCTTCCTGCAGTATTTGTTCTGCTTGGGTTTCCAGCTCCGCAGTCTTCTTCTGATGCTTGGAGATATCAATAACATTCATCAGGGTAACCGAGACCATCCCCTTGGAGTAATGGCTGGCCAGAACTGCGGCTTCGCGCACGGCTCCCAATGAATATGCGGAGCCATCAACTGGGACCAGGATAGTTTTTACTGGGCATTTTCCTTCTTCGGTGAACTTCTCGCCCACAATATAGACAGCCCCACTAAAAGGCTTGTGCAGAACTTCTGCGCTAACGCTGCCTTTAAATATTTCTCCAACCAGCGAAAGACCGCGCCGTCCCATGATGACGTTTGAAAAGCACCCTTCTTCAGCAACCTGAAGAATCTGTTTTGCATAGTCGCCATCAACTATTTTCTGGCGTACGGAACACTCCATTCCATATCCACGCAGGTCTGCTTCAGTCTTGTCTAGCATCGGCTTTACAACTTCATTTACCTGCCGCGTCCGTATATTCTTGAAAATATTGCTTTCTATTATCTCCCCTTTTACACGTCTGGTTGCGGCCTTCTTGAAGAACCCCTCACCGGTAACATGCAGCATGGTTACATCCTTGACGTAGCCTGTCAGGGCAGCCGCCAAGCAACCGGTAAAGCGGACAATGCGCTTGTCAATATCATTACCCGCCAGCGGCAACAGGATGTTCCGCAGCGGCTCAATGGCACCAAGGGACAGGCTCGGAGACAGGGCATCGCCCAGTTCGTTCTCATCTATACCAAGATATAGACCCATCACCTTTTTCAGCTCGGTTCGCGTTACTATCCCAACGGGGATTTTGTTTGCGTCCACGACAGGGATACGTGCGTGCATATCTTCGATGGCAACCATGGCCGCTTCCATCAAAGAGCTGTCAGGCTTTAGGACTGTTGGATTTTTCTCCATAAACTGCTCAAGGGGAGTGTCTTTTTCCTTGATGCAGGCTTCCTTGAAAATCTCCTCGTCGATGAAGTGAGAAGTCAGAACCCCGAAATCTGCATCGAGATACCCGGGTTTAATCTGCCACAGCAAGTTCAGGGACTGCACTCGGCCAACCAGCACACCTTTTTTATTGACCACCAACAGCGAGTTGGTTTTGTATTTGATCATGCGCTGCAATACTTCGATGAAGGTGCTATCGTTGCCGATCAAAACCGGCTCGATCATTATATCTTTAATTGTCTTGTCCATTTGACGTCCCTCCTATTTGTCTGCAGGCCCTTTTTTCAGACCCTGCTGACCACGGTTGTATACTGGTCATGCCCAACTAAATATAGCACAGCTTCCCACTAACGATACGGCCCTTCGAGCCAATGGGGAAACATCAAAATCGCAGCAGCCGCTACCATTACCGTAGCAATCATGGCAAGACTGCCCGACTTGAACCAGCGCATAAACGTGATAGGATCGTCGGTCTGCTCACTTTTTGCCACCACAACCACGTTGGCGGTTGAACCGATGGGGGTACCGTTACCACCAAAACCAACACCCAGGGCAAGAGACCACCACAGGATATTTACCGGAACACCCTGGGACTCCAAGTGCAGAATAACCGGGATCATCGCCATGGTAAACGGGATGTTATCCACCGCTGCGGAGGCAACTGCAGAGATCGCCATGATCAGAACGGCTGCCACCACTAGATTGCCGCTGGCAAGTTCAGCCATTTTGTTGGCCAAAATACCAATGGCCCCGGCATGTTCCATACCGCCTACTATTACAAACAGCGCCGCAAAGAACAGCAGCACACTCCACTCAACCTTCTCCAGGATAGGCTGGGGATCCTTCTTTGGTGAAACCAGCAGCAGCGCAATAGCCGCGCCGATCAGGGCAACCATCGACGGAGGCATATGCACCGTATGGTGAATAAAGAATAGAACCGTTACCAGCGAAAGAACTCCCAGGATGATCTTGCAGGTCTTCAAATCTGTCAACGCATCCTTTTCATTCATTTCCATTAGTTTGTCAATGTTCTGCGGCTTGTTTGCTAACTCCTTTTTAAATACAATCTTCAGGACAAGAAGGGTCACAAACCAGGCGGCAACAACTATGGGGGCGACATGAAAGAGAAAATCGTTAAAGGTGAAACCGGCAGCACTCCCGATCATGATATTGGGGGGGTCACCAACCAGGGTGGCAACACCACCGGTATCGGAAAGCAGCGCCTCTGCCATCAAAATAGGCACCGCACTGATTTTAAGCAGACGAGCGATGATGATAGTTACCGGGGCAATAAGCACAACGGTGGTAACGTTATCCAGGATCAGAGACACCAGCGTTGTCACCGTACCCAGAACAACAACCAGCTTCCAGGGATCCCCTTTGGTCTTTTTTGCTGCGAGAATGGCCAAGTATTGGAAAAATCCCGTTCGTTCCAATATCGCCACAATTATCATCATACCCAACAGCAGGCCGATGGTATTAAAATCAATAGCGTGCAGGGCTAAACCGGGATCATAAAAACCAAAAATCATCCCCAGAGCAACCATCACCACAGCCCCGAACAACCCGATAACGGTTCGATGTATCCGCTCCGTCAGGATAGCTGCAAAAGTAAGCACAAAAACAACACATGAAATAATTATAGGCAGCTGCCCAATATCATTTTCACTCATAAC
>CAYPNO010000096.1:0-8548 GCA_964411865.1 uncultured Desulfuromonas sp.
TGAAGTGGCTACACTATACCGGACACACAAACTGAGGCATAATGCCCAGCAACGGAGGTGTGTCTAATGAAATCGAATTATTCGTCCGAGTTTAAGCAAAACGCTGTCAAGTTAGCTGTTGAATCAGATCAATCTGTCGCTACGACAGCAAGAGATTTAGGTGTCAACGCTAATACGCTATACACTTGGATAGCAAAATATAGTCAGCCAGTCTCCCAGTCCAGTAAAGGCTCTGCAGACACTCATCCGTATGATGAGTTAAAGCGACTGCGCCGCGAAGTCACGCAACTCAAGGAAGAGCGTGACATCTTAAAAAAAGCGGCGGCATACTTTGCAAAAAACAGTCGGTAAAGTATGCCTGGATGAAACAACAGACTGAGTTTAGCACGCAGTCAATGTGCCGAGTACTTCAGGTTTCACGCAGCGGTTACTATGAAAGCCTGAAACGGCATCCAAGTAGCCACAGCATTGAAGATAAAGAGCTTAGCCCTAAGATCAAGGCCGCCTTTAAAGCGGGGCGCAAGAACTATGGCACCAGACGCATCAAGGATGAGCTGCAAAAACAAGCCACTAAAATCAGTCGCCGCCGTATTGGCCGGCTAATGTGCGAAAATGACCTTAAGGTGCAAACTAAGCGCAAATTTAAAGTGACGACAGATTCGAATCACAACAAGCCGATTGCACCGAACTTGCTGGAGCGTGAATTTAGCGTAGCCACACCCAATACAGCTTATGTAGGAGATATAACCTACATTAGAACGCGAGAAGGGTGGCTATATCTCGCTGTTGTCATCGATCTATTCTCCAGAGCTGTAGTCGGCTGGTCTATGGACTCACGCATGACATCTAGCTTGGTAAACAGTGCTCTGCTAATGGCCATTTGGAAGCGCAAGCCTGAAAAAGGTCTGATCTTTCACAGTGATCGTGGCAGCCAATATGCCTGCGACAGTTACAGAGCAATACTAAACGACCATGGCGTTAAAGCCAGCATGAGTCGCAAGGGCGATTGCTGGGACAACGCTGTCGCCGAAAGTTTTTTCCATACCCTGAAAACAGAACTGGTTCACCACTGTGACTATGAAACTAGAGAAGAGTCCAGAGCATCAATCTTCGAATATATCGAAGTATTTTATAATCGCCAGCGCTCCCATTCCGCTATTGGATATGAGGCTCCGTTGGTCTATGAATCTAAACAAAAAGCTGTGTAATCTTTTGTCCGGAAAAGTGTTGCCAGATCAGTTTCGATATCCCTGCGCCAACGGTAGCGCAGATTTATAAGCAACGCTGGCAGGTGGAGTTGTTCTTCAAATGGATCAAAGGCCACCTGCGCATCAAGTCGTTTTATGGCACCTCAATGAATGCAGTAAAAAGCCAGATATGGATAGCATTGAGCATTTACCTACTGGTGGTGATAGCCAAGAAAAAGCTCGATATTCCATGTCAGCTCTACACTTTTCTACAGATTTTAGAGGTCAACTTGTTTGAGAAAAAGCCCATAATACAACTAGTTACAGATGCTCTAAAGCAAGCTGACAACCATAAAAATGATAACCAGCTGAATTTATTTGATTATTAACCGGACAGTAGTGGCAATCCATATTTGATGCACCCGTAACAAAACCACCCAATACGGGGCGTAGGATGCCGGTGAACGGTAGTGAACCGCATCAATCATTCTCAAGGCGGCGCAACAGAGTAAAGGGCAGAATAACGCGGCCAGACTGACTCTGTTTGAAGTCACCGCGTAGAAGGTCAGCTACCGACCAAAGAAAGGCGGCAGCTTGGGAGAAGTTGATTGTCATATAAATTTGTACCTATTGTTTATACAGAATATTTCAGAAAAGTAGACAGTTGCAATTCCAATTGAAAAGCTAGCATTGACCAATTCACGGTTCAATTTGAAGAGCATAAGCCGACACCCTAGGGATGTCTAATTGAGTACGCCCAGCATGGACGTGAATACATGGGGTGCAAGTCCCCTGTTGGAAGATCACCGCCAGAAAACAGTGTTGTGAGTATGGCGTTAACAATTAGCAAAGGGCAAGGGCCTTTTCGTGAGGAGATGTCTGAAGGAAGCCGGATGCAAAACTTCGGACTGATGAACAAGAACATCACATTCCCCCGCAGGAAGATAAGCAGAAGCGTGACAATGGATACCCAGCCTTGAATAACTACCTGCTCCAGCAGGTACTTGACAGTACTAATATTCAGGCTGCTTGGAAGTAAGTCCGCAACTAAGATTGTTAATGTGTGGCATGATGCGTTGCAGGCAGTGGAAACTGGAACAGGCAACCCCACATTAAAAACCCTGCGCGCCATTGGCAAGCCATTTGGCTTCGATGTGGGGTTTGTAAAAAGAAGCGGGAATATGGACTGAATAGCTCATGGTAAAAAACCAACTACCAACCATGGGTGAGTAGTCTAGCTGAAATACGAATGGATGTACCTCCATGCCTATGAGACCGCAAGCGAGATACGCCAAGGTCTCAGGCGTTGGATTGACCAGTACAACACGCAACGTCCCCACTCCAGTCTGGACGACAGGGCCCCGAATGAGGCATAGTGGCATAAAACCCTCGGCTACGCAGGTCCGGCTCTTTAACTGGCGGCATAATTATAAAGGCTTCCCACCTGATTCTAGCCGCCGACCTGACCTAACAACAGGAGCCATCTCTCGTTCCGCAGAAGCGCTGGCGGAAGAGATTCGCGAGAGAAGGAATGTAAGGGTTTAAAGCGGGACGCACTCATTAAGGAGATTTGGTATATGAATCGATCAGAAGCGCTAGAACTCTTAGCACGGGAACAGCGGGCTGTGCCAGAAGGAGCGGAATACACGCTGGGCCGTTTTGAGCCTGCCGATGCTCCTGGTGTCACCCGCTTGTTTTATGCCACGTACGGGGATGGTTACCCAATCGATACCTACTATATTCCCGGGAAACTGGTGGAAGAGAACCAGAACGGAAACATTCTCAGTGTCGTCGCTCGCACGGTATCTGGTGATATCATTTCTCATCTGGCCTTTTATCGCAGTTCTCCGCCCAATCCGCACCTCTATGAGTACGGTTTAGCGCTGACCTTGCGCGCTTACCGCGGCAAAAAGATTCATTCTCATTTAATCAAGCTTATTATGGAGCTGGCTAAGGAACAGGGGATTGATACTTTTTTCGCTGAGACGGTTTGCAATCACCTTGCCTCCCAGCAATTTTGTACATCGATGAATATGTTGGAAACCGCCTTGGAACCGGCGCTTATGCCTGCCCGAGCTTATGAAGCTGAACAGAGCGCTGATGGTCGGGTTGGATGTCTGCTCTCTTTTCGTGTGGATAAGGATTGCTGTCGAAAGTTGCATATCCCGGCTAGTTACAGGAACGAACTGACATTTCTACTGAATGGCCTGAATCTCGACCGCGAGCTGGTTGATTCTGACGCAAACCTTACCGGCAGCAAGGCCGAAATTGAGGTAACGCGGTTTGAGTTTGCTGGGGTTGCGCGCTGCATGATCACAAGCCCCGGAGCAGACCTGTCTACGCGTTTAGCCGAGCTTGAACGAGAACTGCGGGGAGAGGACTATGCCCTGATCCAGTTTTTTGTAGACCTGGGCAAAGCATGGTCTGGGGGTGTGGTGGAACTGCTGAGGGCACAGGGGTATTTTCTGGGCGGACTGTTGCCGGTCTGGTTTGGGGATGATGGCCTGCTGATGCAAAAACACTTTGTTGATCCCGAGTTTGATAGCCTTAAAATTCTAACTGAGCGCGGACGCAGTCTGATGGAGATGGTCAGACGCGACTGGGAGCGAGCAAACGCTGACTAAAAGAGTTTGCTCGCGCGAAGAATTAAACAGGTGGGGCCAATTTGGCCAATATCTAAGACAAGGAAAGAAGAGGTCATTTTGAAAAAGTTTTCCCTCAGTCATCCTCAGGAGTTTGCTCCACTTGCCCAGCCACCTTCCAAAACCGTGGTGGATCGACAAACAGCCTACCTGGCGTCTCCAGAGAAGGATGCCGACCGCGCGTATTGGCTCCAGGAACTAGCCGTGATGCCAGAGCCTTTTGAACTGGGGCGAGGCCGCAACGACGGCGAACCTTTTTTTGTGCGCCAGATTTGTGAGCCGGCCTTCGCCAAGGCGTGTCAGGCGTTCACTGAGAACACGGGGGTATCTGTTTTCAATCAGTTTATGACCGCGCTCACGGTGTGTGTGGCGCGTATGGCTCGGGTGGACCATTTTGCCATTTGTGTTGCTAATGATCGGCGACAATTAACCTGTCCGGTCCGGCGTCAATTAACTTGTCCGGTTGAGTGTCACTCCAGTTAAGCTACTCCTTGATCTCAAAAGGAGGCTTCTGGTAAACACATCACTCGGCTAATTTGCGCAAAGATTTTCTTATTGTTCCTTGATTTCGTTTATGCCAAGTGGCTGAGAATAACTATCTTGTTCATGTTTCAATTTCCTCCGGGACCTGATGTTCGCATAAAGGTAGAAATACACCAGTATAATCGACGCGTTTTCTTGTCGTGTCGATTATACTGCAACTTTTCGACATGTTGTGGCAATGAGTCGAAATCCTTCACATATCACTTCATATCAAGCGTAACGCCGATCCGTGTAGAGTCAGAATATTCGCGACTTTCCGCCATCAATTTGGGGCAAACCAACGTCGGAAATCCCCGTCCTACTTAGAGCATTTTCCGAATTCGATTTTGCCAAGGTTGGCGACGCGAGTGCGAATCTCGTTTCCCGCGCCATTTGCAAAGGGCCAGTCTAGCGATTGGGCCTTTTTTTATGGGTAAAATAGTGCTGTGGGAAATAACCGTATAATTGAGAGGCCAGGATACCGGTGTTCTTGCCCCCTCACTCCATTTCCGCTAAAGTGCATTTGTGTTTTCTATTGAATTAAACTGTAGCGAGAGGCACAAGCCAGAATTAAGCGCCAGTTGATATTAAGAAAACCGCCTCGGGATTTTATCCATGGCGGTTTTTTCGATCGTCCGATTTTGGTAGCCCTTGGGAGTCAAGCATGTCTGACCAGAAGTTCCTGCACGATCTTGAAAAGAAGCTTTGGACCGCCGCCGATAAGCTGCGTTCTACCCTCGATGCGGCGCAGTACAAGCACGCCGTGCTCGGTCTGCTGTTTGTCAAATACGTCTCCGATGCCTTCGACATCCGTCGTCAGGAACTAATCGTCCAGTTCCAGAACGAAAAACACGACTACTACCTTAATCCGGCCGATTTCTCTTCGCCGGAGGAATATCAGGCCGAGATCGCTGCTGAACTGGAGATTCGCGACTACTACACCGAGAAGAACGTCTTCTGGGTGCCGCAGTTAGCGCGCTGGCAGTATGGCCGCCCGCCCACCGGTAACGCCAACTTCGCCTGGCTGCAGCACATGCTCTACCACTTGGCCCCAATGGCTCCATGGGCCTGCTGCTGGCCAACGGCTCCATGAGTTTCAACACCAACACCGAAGGAAATATCCGCCGAGCGCTGGTGGAAAACAATCTGGTCGAGTGCATGGTCGCCCTGCCGGGGCAGCTCTTCACCAACACCCAGATTCCGGCCTGCATCTGGTTTTTGACCCGTAACAAGAAGGCTTCGCTGCCCTCATCCCAACCCTTCTCCCAGAGGGAGAAGGACAATGTATCCCCTCTCCCTCAGGGAGAGGGTGGCCAAAGGCCGGGTGAGGAAAAGTTCGTCTCCCGGTATATCGTAACTGCCGAAAAGGAGGGGAACTCGAAGGTCTCCCAGCATTTGCTTGATGGCCAGCAGCGTTTGACTGCCTTCTGGCGGTCGATTCATAACAACTATGAGAGTGAGACCTGCTTCGTGCATATCCCCGAGTTTGATGTTGGTGGGGAAATGGAGGCCGGGGAGGATATTTCTATCCGTCATTGTGCTCGTTACATGAAGGCTGGCCGACGTTATCCGATTTGGGCTGATGATCCTAGTGAAAGTCTCTACCGTGGGCAGATCCCGATTGACCTGCTGAGACCAGCTGATATTCAGTCTGAGTTCGATGCCTGGGTCAGCTCTGCAACGGCTCGCCACAATCCTCGCGATGACGATCCGGATTTTGCAGTAAAAATTCGTAAGTACATGGCCATTCAAGAGAGGGTTAAAAGTCACATCGTTTCTCTGCGCGAGCGGATTGCCCACTTTAATCTTCCCTATCTTTCTTTGCCGGTGACAACTGAGAAGGAGGTAGCTTTACAAGTGTTCATCAATATGAACACCAACAGTAAACCGCTTTCCCGTTACGATATCATCGTGGCCGAGGTGGAGAGTGTTACGGGCACTTCGCTACATGACTTGCAGGAAGAGCTGTCGCTAGAATCACCGAAGATTCAGAACTACTACGAGTTGCCGTTTCAGATCCTTGCCACCTCGGCCTTGTTACAGGACAAACTCCCCAACGAGCGTGGCATGATTGACATGTGCAAGACCAAGATGGTGGACAATTGGAAAATCATGTCAAAGTGTCTTGGTAATATGGCTGATTTTCTCGATACACAGGGGATCTACGACCGGCAGCGGCTACCAACGAATGCAGTTCTTGCCGTTGTCGCTGCCTGTTACTCCTTGATCCCTGAGTATGGCGATTTCCGGGGCAAGGCAGAAAAACTGCTGCAGCGTTACCTCTGGTCAGCGTTCTTCACTGATCGCTACGAAAACTCAGCGGCTTCCCGGGCGCACAATGATTTTAGGGGGTTGCGCGAGCTGTTGCAGAACCCCGCGTTTAACGATGCGGACTTGGCTAAGGTGCCCGCTCTCAATCGGACCGAACACCCCCTGGAAACAGTCGAAGAGCTAATGACTGTTGATTGGCCCAAGCGGGAGACGATTCGTGGTCGTGGAATCCTTTGTGTAGCGAACTATCTCGGTGCCATCGACTTTGCCGACGGACAGAAAGCGAATTACCAAAGCCTACAAATGCGGGAATATCATCATATTTTTCCGGATGCTCTTTTGAAAGAGGCAAAGATCAACAGCTTCTTGGCCTTGAATTGTGCTCTCGTAACCTGGAAAACTAATCGCACGATAGGTCGCAAAGATCCGCTAGATTATTTACAGGATCGAACAGGCTGGGTTGACGAACAAACAGTTGAACAACGGATGAAAACCCACTTGATCCCTGTTAACTGCTTGAAGGAAGGGAAATATGACAGTCTGCAGGATGATGATCGATTGACCAAGATCAAGGGTGATTTTGAAGCTTTCCTCTTTACAAGGGCAGGACTGGTTAGTCTGGCTGTGAGCCGCTTGTCAAATGGCGAGAGTATCAACTCGGAGTCGCTATTTCAGGCATATCAGACTACCGTCGTGCCACCGGTTGCAACACATGTAGCGAATACAGAGGTGACAGCATGAGTACGTCTCCTTTCTCTCTCCGCATCTTCGTCGCCAACGGCGACCCTGACGGGCTGCGCCTGGTGGAGCGGTCCAACTTGATCGGCAAGGCAGTGGTCTTCCCCCGTACGCTGCTACCCTCTATAAAGAAGCGCGGCGAATTCGGCCAGACCGGCGTCTACCTGCTGCTCGGCCCCCGCGAAGACGGCGAAGGGGAAATACTCTACATCGGCGAGGGTGATCCGGTGCGCGACCGACTCGAATCGCACTACGCCAAGAAGGACTTCTGGACCAAGGCGGTCTTCTTCGTCGCCGGCCCGGGACAGCTCAATAAGGCTCATGTGCAACTTCTCGAAGCGCGCTTGATCCAACTGGCGAAAGCCGCCCGGCGCATGACGCTGGACAATGTCAACCAACCGATGGAGCCGACCCTCTCCGAAGCCGACCGAGCCGACATGCATGTCTTTCTCGATAACATTCTCGGCATGTTGCCTGTCCTAGGGATTCATGCCTTCGAGCAGGCTTCAACAGTTGCCACTGACACGAAGATCGTGCTGCTGACCTGCAAGGGCAAAGGGATCGCCGCCAGCGGCTACGAATCAACACAGGGGTTTGTAGTTAAGACTGGTTCGCAGGCCACGGGCGAAACCGTGCCCTCGATGCAGCAGCATGTGCGGGGGATGTACGACTTGCGCCAGGATTTGATCAGCAATGGGGTTATGCAGCCCGACAACGGCAACTACCGCTTTGCTCAGGACTACGCTTTCAATTCCCCATCTACGGCGGCTGCCGTTGTGCTAGGTCGCAGTTCCAGTGGACGAGTTGAGTGGAAAGATGCTAGTGGCAAGACGCTGAAGGAATTGCAAGAGCGAGAAGCCGAGGTGCCTGCGACATGATCACAGAAAATCAACTCGAACAACTCTGCCTTGACTGGTTTCGCGCTGGCGGCTACGAATACGCCTACGGCCCCGATATCGCCTTTGATGGCGACACTCCGGAGCGGCACGATTACCTGCAGACGGTGCTGACCGGCCGCCTGCTCACCGCTCTGCAGCAGATCAATCCTCACATCCCCTTTGCCGCCCTTGAAGAAGCCGCCCTCGCCGTCACCAAGCCTGAAACCCTGGTGCTGCTCCACAATAACCGCGCCTTCCACAGACTCCCCTCCCGCGTACTGACCGTAGGAAAGTGCGAACGACAAGTTGG
>CAYPNO010000097.1:0-8479 GCA_964411865.1 uncultured Desulfuromonas sp.
TTGTCTGTGCGTAATCACCGCGCAACTCGGTAGAATACGCTTCCGCATCACGCTTCCCATCGCTTTTACCGTTTAAGGCCTGAAATTTCCACCGTCCTGACATCTTCTCGGTGAACGCATAGGTCAACTTACTTTTAGCAGAAAGTGTGGTGTCTTCGCTGTTACCACTGGTATTCACATCAGAAAATTCCGCTTCTGCGCGAAGCTTGCTCTGTTCTTGCTCAACCGCACACGCCGTCCCCGCCACGCAAAACATCCATGCTGTGGTGATTAAAATACACACTATCTTCATCGATAAACCTCCGAGAATAAATTAAAGAAGCGTAAAGTTATAAAATACCCAATTCTGCGTGAACGTCCTGCAGTTGGCGTAATAAGGCACGGGCCTGCCCCGCATAGGATGGGTATTGTACCGCTACATTCAAGGCCGTAACTACATCTGCCCATGCCTCTGCATTCCATGCTGCGTATGCCGCCAACATCCAGGCGCGCCCAGCGGCAGATGGAGTCCGCTCCTGCTTCGCAAGCCTGACATACGCGGTGTTAGCTTTCGCATAACTCTTTAGCATAAACAAAATCTGCGCGTGCAAGCGCATCTGGGTGATATCTACAACCTGCGTGTCAATCTGTTCTAACCAATGTAGGGCCTGTTGCGGCTCATGCCGTTCCACATACGCCTGTGCTAACGGCAGCAACAACTCGGCAACATTCCCTTTTTCTACTTGCATCTGGGTATAGTATTCAATGGCCAGAACTGGTATCCCTAAATGCATACATAAATCGGCACGTAAGCGCTGCTCACGCTCATCTCCCGGAGCCAAAAAGCCCGCTACCTGTAGCGCCACGAGGGCAGAGCTGTACTGCCGATTTTCCAAACACAAATGGGCCGCAACCCTCCACCAGCGGGGCTCTAACCCATCAGCCTCAAGTAGTTGGGCGACAAGCTCTTGCGCATGGGTGCGCATATCTAAGTGCAGATACAGATGCACCAGATATTCGCGCCAACGCTGCAGTGCTGGTTCTCCACTCTGGTGTGCAAGAATCTGCACATGCGCAAGAGCCAGACGGAGCTTCTGCTCCGCTTCCAACGTCGATCCACCTTCCGCAACATAGACATGCACCAGCAATTCACGCCATTGCAGCGCAAAATCGGCTGAAAAATCCTGTAGCAGGTGTAACAGCAAAGCTTCTGCTTTTTGCAGTTCCCCAGCCTGAAACCATGCAAGTGCAGCATTATAGCGCCAACGCGGTTCAGCAGGAGCAGAAAGAGTGTAACTGCGCTCAAAAGCCAAAGCAGCATCGGTGTACGCATCCAATTTAAAATGGCACTGAGCCAAACTTATCCAAGCGTAAAGCAAATCGGGATCAGCTGCGACACTGAGTGCAAACCATGAGCACGCCTCATCATATTGTTCCTGGGCCTGTGCAATAATTCCACGGTAAAACTCGAGCAGGGGGTGATGCTTCTGACGCTGGAGCAGCGGAGCCAAGCTGTCTATAGCCTGCGTGTACTCCTGGTGCTGCAGATGTTCTTGCACCTGCGCAATGCCGCGCCTTTCACTGGGCCGCAACTGGGACGCACCCTGGGCTACTACCGCAAAACACAGCAGAAAAACTACAAGAAGTGGAAGAGTAAAAAGCAAATTATTTGGCCGAATGGAGCGCATAGGTATGTAGTTTTCAACATGCGGTAACATAGCAGATTTTGTCAATCTTCGAGTTCAAAACGGATGGTAGTAACAACGCGGGTCTTAACGCGCTCTCCCATTACCGTAGCCGGTGAAAAACGCCACGCACGGATACTGCGGGTCACGCTCTCTTCAAATACCCCTTTGGGTTCCGCCTCCAGCACTTCCACCGCTTCGATATTACCCTCCATCCCCACCTGTAAAGCGACACTTACCCACCCCTCAATCCCCTTGTGTTTTGCCCGCAATGGATAGACAAATGGCGTTTGAGTCAGGGGCTGTATCGGACTGTCAAGTTCAGTAACAGCGTAAACCTGAGGGGGGAAACCCATTGCGTCTCCGAATGCAGCTCTAAGGTCAGCGCTGTCCAATTTTGGAGTCGGCAAACTTGGAAGTAAGGAAAACTCTTGCATGGTGGCGTGCATATTCGGTGTCGGACTCAAAGATGGAATAACTGCCGGACTCTGCATCTCCACCTGTTCTAGAGTGATCTCTGGTCTGAAATTTTTCGGCGCTGTATCATCAACAGCGCTTTGTTTCGTTTGCTGGGGTTGGCGCTGTAGCTCCGGCAAGGCTGGGGCGGTGCTGACTCGAATCGGGGCAGTGCCAGGCGCAGGCATAGACTGTGGCTCACGCACAAGCAGCGCCAAGAGGACAAACAGCAGCACATTAGAAATCACCGTTCCAAGTATGGACCATAGCAGGGTTCGCTTCACTGAACGCATGCCGATCACTGCGAACTTTCTGCCGTTGCAAGCGCGACATTATCCGACCCCGCAAGTTTACACGCATCCAGCACCCCTACCGCTGTACCGGTATTACTCCCCCTGTCCGCTAAAATAACCACCGCCCCGTCAGGGTTTTCGGCCATAGCCCGCTCTACATGCACCCTTACCGCACCGAGTTCCATCGTGCGGTTCTCAATCACAATCCGGTTCTCGCGCGTTATGGCGATCAGCAGAGTGGCGCTATCCTGAGTCAATGCGCTTTGCGCCGCAGGACGCTCAACCTCAACTCCGGTCTCACGTACAAAACTGGTGGTTACCAGAAAGAAGATAAGGAGAATAAACACCATATCAATCAGGGGAGCAATATTCAGCTCCAGCCCTTGACGCCGCGCACGGCGGGCGGCAGTTACATTAATCATAGGTTGGCTCCTGCATGTGGGGCCACTCCAGGCATATCCAGCTGACGTTTTAGTTGCTGAGTCAAGGTATCCAGCCTCCGCTCCAGTGCATCTACACGCCGTTGGATAAAATTACGCATAAACAATCCAGGAATGGCAATAATCAGGCCAGTCTGCGTGGTGATCAGGGCTTCAGAGATTCCACCGGCAAGTACGCGTGCGTTGCCGGTACCAAACAACGCTATGCAGTCGAAGGTGCCTATCATTCCCAGCACGGTGCCTAACAACCCCAACAGAGGCGCTACCGCCGCCAGAACCCCGATCAGCTCCAATCCTTCCCTTAACGTAGAACGTACTTGCGTGGCGGCTTCATCAAGCAGGCATTGGTCCAAATGCGGATTGCCGCTGCGCACACGCAGGAATCCACGCAACAAAAGTGCCGTAAGCCCCTGAGATGCAATCGGGATTTCTTTAATCCCTTTTTGCACGTACCGACACGCATCTGCGGGGGCAATATTACTGGTGTAGAGCTGCTTTAAAACTAACAACCGGTAAATTATACTGCCCCATAGCAACATAGACACCAGCACCAAAGGCAACATCACAACTCCACCAGTCTGAATATATTCAAAGGCGGAACGCAAATAATTCATGCCGTTAATCACTCCGCACGCTGCAATGGAGTGCCTTGGTTACCCGATTGACAAAACTGATGGCCTTTTCTTCCAGCTCGGCTATGCGGCTCTCCACCCTACGACTGATCAGGCTGTGAGCCAGCATTAGCGGGATCGCCACCCCAAGCCCGAACATGGTGGTCACCAGCGCTTCTGAAATCCCGGAAGAGAGCATGCGCGGGTCGCCGGTTCCGTGAAAGGTGATGAGCTCGAAGGTGTGAATCATACCGGTAACGGTGCCAAGTAATCCCAACAACGGTGCGATGGAAGCCAATACCGCCAGGGTTGAAAGAAAACGCTCCTGTGCAGGTATTTCCGTCAGAATCTCCTCCTGCAACACATTCTCCAACTCCTCGCGCGGACGGGTAACAAAGGGGATACCCGCAGCAAGCACACGGGTCAAGGGGACATCCCAGCGCTGGCACAGCCGCCCACATTCGTCCCACTGGTGCGCATCGAGGTATGGCTGCATCTGAGTCAGGATAGCGTCGCTGTCATAGCGCTGGCGAAATAAAAACCAGAGGCGTTCCGCCACCAGCACCAATGCCACTACGGCTATAGCCAGAATAGGCCAGACTATAACGCCACCGTAACGAGCCTGCGCCCCCAGGCTGCGTTGGTAGGTCATCTGGCGCAAGGATGCGCCGTGTCCAATGTCGATGGGCGCAGCATTAGAACTACCGCCAAAGTAGTTTCTTATCTGCTTTTTCAAGGTATATCCAGGCAACTGCGACAGCGCCATCAGTTGGCGACTGGGGGGAGAATACAGCGCAAATCCCACTTCCTCATCCGTTTCATACAGCGCGGTAAAAGTCCCGAGCAACACCACTTGAGCCTCCACCTGTTTGCCGCTGCGGTCAACAATAGGAATGCGTTGGCGCTGAACCTGAGACGCTGCCTGAATCTGCCCCAACATCAGCATACGCAGGACGCGCACCTGTGCGATTGAAGCTGAGGAGTCCATTGCAAATAATTGATGCAAGGTGGCATCCAACGATACATTCAGAGCGGTTACCGGACTGTTCTTTACCATCCCCGCAACGTCTGCAGAGCTGGTACGGATAGATCCCAACAACTCAGCATGGCGCTGATTCTCTTCAGTTTCGATCGCCTTTTGCCTCTTCAATGCGGCGCTGCGTTCCTCCACCTGGCGCTGTAGCTGAGCATTTATGCGCTCCAGCTCTGTCACCGTCTTCCGCAGCTGCGTAAGACGGAACATAACCCCCTGTCTGTCGTGATCTAGTTCGCGGCGCAAGTTTTCTACCTGCTGCTTAACTTGGTGTGCATGGGTTTGGGCTGCGGTCACTAATTCATCCCGCGTCTGTATCTTAACGCGCGCATCCTGTGCGTATGCAGCTGCGCTGCTCAACCCTGTTCCGCAAAATATCAGTCCTGCCAAGAAAACGTTGCGCCAGCTGTACCCTGCTAGCACCAATATCCCTCCCGCTCTATTCATGGCTGCACCAAACGCCCAAAAGGGAGCGTGAGCAAATCAACCGGACGCTGTTTGTTCCCCATGGCTACTGCTCGACCCAACTCAGGACACCAGCGAGAATCCAACCATGTCCAGCGTTGCAGAGCCAAATCATACACCGCGCAACGTTGTTGATCTAGACTCAGCGCAAACAGAGCCAACGTACCTAGACGCAGCTGTGACATAATCACCTGCTCCCCCTCTATCACTAACTCTATACGCTCCACTTCCACACTATGGCCGTAGTCATACTCCGCCTTCAGAGCCAGAATTAGATGGCGAAACTGCTGCGCACCTGAAACTTCCTCAGTTAGTAGATCCTGCTGCAGTTGGTGCAACCGCGCTCTACGTTCCGCCAGGTTAAAGGGTAAGCTCTGTTGCACCACTACATCCAGCATTTGCACACTCTGGCGTAAAAATGGCTCCATCTCCTGTTCGAGTTCCTGCGCCTGCAACACCGCCACACGAGACTGCTCAGTTTTTTGCACCAGTGCCTCAAGTTGTTGCTCCAACCTAGTGTTATGCTCTGCTACCGCAGCCTGACGCCGGAGCAATTCCTCATACTGGGATAATAATTCAGCTTTTTCCTGCTCCCAGGCGTCCAGCTCCTGCTGGGATTGCTGCTGCATCTCAATGCTGGACTCAAGAGGCCTTTGTACCTGCTGCGTAAATGTTTGGGCTTCAACCCGCAATGTGCACAGCAGCATAACGAGTATAAGTACATATATCTTCACCTACTTCTCCTGTATTGTATTAAATTGCGTTTGGGCTGACCTGCGTGGCCTCCGAAACAACGAAGGCTAAAATTATCAAACCCCCAAAGGAGTTTCAAATGGATTTAAAACAACTGGAGCAATACTTCGAGAACGCTGAAGGTACGGGCATCCTGTCCACTTGTGCCGCTGATGGCAAGGTTAATTCGGCGCTGTATGCACGTCCTCGGTTTTTTGCGCAGGAGCGGATTGGGTTTATCATGCTTGAACGCTTAAGTTATGCGAATCTGCAGAGCAACCCTCACGCGGCATACTTGTTCATGGAACGACAAGAGGGTTACGAAGGGGTGCGCCTGCACCTTAGCATGGTCGGAGAAGAATCCGATCGTGCCCTCATTGAACAACTCATGTCCGAACTCCGCCCCGGACATGCCGACCAAAAAGAACGCCACTTGGTGTACTTTAGGATCGACAAAGTGATGCCGCTGGTGGGCAGTGGAGAGTCTGGCGCGTGTTCGAGCTAAACATCCCCGGAGTCGGGCAACTGCACTGCGAACACCTGCTCCTCGACTGCAACGGTACCCTGACCTGTGACGGTAACCTCTTGGAGGGAGTCGCCCCTCGGTTGGGAAAGCTGGCGCAACACCTGCACATAGAGGTGGTCACCGCCGACACCTATGGCAACGCCACCGCCACACTTAAAACCCTGGGCTGCAGCATTCACGTTATCCCTGCAGCAAACCAGGCCGAGGCCAAACGCGACCACCTTGCCGATCTTGGGGCAACCAGTTGCATTGCCATCGGCAATGGCTATAATGACGCGCTGATGCTCAAGGAAGCTGCGGTTGGAATCGGAGTAATGCAGCAGGAAGGGGCGGCTGGAACTACGCTGCTCCATGCTGACATCATCTGCGGAGATATCCTCAATGCCCTGGATCTACTTCTGCATCCCAAGAGGCTTTTAGCCACTCTGCGGCGTTAAAAAGGAAGCGGCACATAGCACCACAAAATACATGACTAAATCAATAAACTATTGACACTGCTCCAACAGAGCATATATTCGGAACTCTATGAGAGAGCACTATACATACGACAATCTGAAGCTGAATAATATTTTCAGCATCACAACCAAAGTTATAGAAAGGGTGAACACCGCATGAAGTCATTAAGCATTCTTTTGAGTATCACGCTCCTTATTACCCTCAGCGCCTGTGACAACAACAAACAGAGCAGCGCACAGGCTCAAGGCGCTAACGCAGCACTGCCAGAAAACCATCCCGACATTTCACAACAGTCCAACCCGCAAGCACAGGGGAATATTTCCGGCAGCGTAATCGAAACCATGAACACCGCCGGTTACACCTACATCAAGGTTGATACCGGAACCGAAGAGTTGTGGGTCGCTGCGCCTGAATTCGAAGTGAACGTGGGAGATCCGGTCATTGTAGGGCAGTCCTTGCCCATGCCCAATTATCACAGCAATACGCTGAACCGAGATTTTGATCTGGTGTATTTTGCCGGCAATGTCGCTGTAGCCGGTGCAGGGATGGCTCTGAGTGAAAACGCGACCATGTCTGCCCACGCAACCGCTGGCATAGATACCGAAAACCATGCCAAACCTGCCCCTGTTGAAGCGGATGTCGACTTTTCCACCCTGCAACCTCTGGAGGGGGGGAAGACCCTGGCCGAAGTTTTTGCACAGCGGGTAACCCTCGTTGGTCAGGAGATCAGCATCCGTGCCAAAGTGGTTAAATTCAGCCCCAATATCATGAAAACGAACTGGATCCACCTGCAGGATGGCAGTGAAGGCAACAACGACCTTACCATCACTACGGCGGCAACGGTCGGAGTTGGCGATACAGTAGTGGTAAAGGGAACCCTGGAGCAGAACCAGGATTTCGGCTACGGCTATAAATATGACCTTATCATCCAGAATGCTGGCGTAACCGTCGAGGAGTAACGCGACAATCTAACGTCCATGCAAGCACATAAAAAAAAAGAGGGTGACCCAACGGTACCCTCTTTTTTTTATCTTAAATTGCATATACCGAGGTAGCTACTGAAACTTCTTCTCCGGCAGCGTTATACACAAGCACTCAGCTTCAGCAAATACTGTATCCCCCGAACAGAGCCTCCCCTTCACCAACACCTTGCGCCCATCTACAGAGGCTATACTGCTCGCTAACGTAGCCACCTGTCGGATAGGGAGCAAATTGCGAAAACTCACATTCAGATTCCCCACCACCACAGAATACCCGGCAGCCCAAGCGGCAAGCCCCAACGCTTCATCAAACACCGCAGCCATGGCTCCACCGTGCACATGCTCTGGAGGTCCCTGGGTTTCAGGGCCAAACCATATCCGCGCCCGCAGTTGCTGCTGTGGATCCTTGTAGTAACGCACCCGAAATCGATCTCCCTCCGGTTCACCTGAAACAAAACGCAGCGATTCACCTACCAACGCTGCGGCATCAAATTCCTGCCAATCTTTTTCCCCCTTCAAATCAACCGCTCCCTGCGCTTGAATGGGCTGGTTTACCGACATACTTCTCTCCTCTTTTATTAACAATATACCCCTGCAAGATGGTGGCGAAACAACCGAGCAGGGTTCGCCCGACTCAACTCAGCAAGGCAACAAAAAACGGCATGATTGCCGCAGTTACAACTCCATTCAGGCCGATGGCGAGCCCAGCCATAGCGCCACCAAAGCGATCTATTTCCAGCATTCTACCGGTACCGAGCCCGTGCGCCGCAGTGCCCATAGCCAGACCAACCGCAAAGGGATCACGAATGCGCAGCACGCGGCA
>CAYPNO010000098.1:0-6304 GCA_964411865.1 uncultured Desulfuromonas sp.
AGACAAACAGAATCGGGCTAGCGCGACTGAGTATGAGGTGAGATACTAAACCCTGCGCAGCACCTGATAACCTGAAAACCGAACAGAAAGAGTCAAATGGAAAAAACCCAAAACTATTTAAAAGATTTCATCATTAAGTGGCTAAACATGCATATCCCAGAATATGCCGACTTGATATTTATGGCTATCGCGTTGTTGTGGATTGTTATTTTCTCACTAGCTGTCCACTTTGTCTTCCACCGCTTGATACTAACGTGGGCAAAAAGTCGGGCAACATCCTCACGCTGGATATGGCAACGGGCGTTATTTGAGCGCAGCCTCTTTAAAAGAGTAGCCCTCACTTTACAGGGGATTATCATTCAGAGTCAGGCAAAACTCTTGCTTGATTCTGGCTCAACCCTGGTGAAGTCAATAGAGATCGCAACAAGTGTATGGATCCTTATTTTTGGCACCTTGTCGATATTTTCCATGCTTGACATGCTGCAGGATATCTTACGCCGCTCACCCACTATGCGCCACTTCCCCCTGCGCGGTATAATACAAAGCATTAAACTTATATTCGCATTTTTAATCGGCTTGCTCATCATCTCAATCCTCATGGGCAAATCTCCGCTGATACTGCTCAGCGGTCTTGGTGCGATTTCAGCCGTTATGATGCTGGTATTTAAAGATCCGATTCTTGGCCTGGTGGCTGGGATTCAGCTGTCGGCGAATAACATGCTTGCCGTAGATGATTGGCTGGAGATGCCAAAATTTGGTGCTGATGGCGACGTCATTGACATCAGCCTGACCACGGTTAAGGTGCGTAATTGGGACAAAACCATCACCACCATCCCAACCTACGCCCTCATCTCCGATTCATTCAAAAACTGGCGCGGCATGTCGGAATCGGGTGGTCGCCGCATAAAACGCAGTCTGTATCTGGAAACCAACAGTGTACGTTTTCTTTCCGATGCTGAGATCATGCAACTGCAGAAGATCAATATACTCGCTCCTTACCTGGAGGAAAAACACCAAGAGCTTGATCTCTACAACAGTGAACTCGACCAAAATCCTTCTACCCTAATAAATACCCGCCGTCTCACAAATCTCGGCACGTTGCGCGCTTATATGATCGCCTACCTGAAAAACCACCCCCACATTCACCAGTACATGACCTTAATGGTGCGGCAGCTGGAGTCAGGGCCAGATGGAATCCCCATGGAAATATATGCTTTTACCAATACAACTGCATGGGGAGAATACGAAGGGATACAATCCGATATCTTTGACCATTTTTTAGCGATCCTTCCTGAATTCGGCATTCGAGCTCACGAAACACCTACCGGGCACGATCTGCGTAGCCTGGGAGCAACGCAGCGCGAGTCTGCAAAAAACACCTTTCCAACGCAGGTGCATAACTATG
The DNA here is from genome assembly GCA_964411865.1 of uncultured Desulfuromonas sp. Classification (GTDB taxonomy): domain Bacteria; phylum Desulfobacterota; class Desulfuromonadia; order Desulfuromonadales; family Desulfuromonadaceae; genus JAIVHC01. The sequence continues at coordinate 1,406 of CAYPNO010000098.1, forward strand.
AAGCAATTTAAGAATATTCTATATGTAAGTGATGCAACCAACGATCAGGACTGGGCCATCGCACGCGCAGTAGCAGTGGCAGAAACCAACCGAGCTGCTCTGACCATCGCAATGGTAGCGGACGCACACTCCTCGCAGTTGCAGGCTTTGGCCGAACGATATAAGCAACGCCTGAAAATCCGCTTCGAAATGCTGGGGGGCAATACCCACATCGAGATAGTTCAAGCCGTATTGAAGAACGCCAACGACCTAGTGCTTAAGCCTGCTGAAAATCCGAGCTGGCTTAAGCGCATATTCGGCAATTTCGATATGAATCTGCTGCGCCAATGCCCGTGCCCGATTTGGCTCATGAAGCCGCACGAAACACCGAGCTACAACAACATTTTGGCGGCGGTAGATTTTGACCCGCTAAATCCTTTAGGGCAAGATCACGACCTCAACCGTGAAATTCTTGATCTGGCCAGCAATCTGGCTCTCTCCAACGTTGCCTCCCTCCATATCGGCCATGCGTGGGAAGCCATTGGCGAAAAAACCCTCATGTCGCGCGATATTACCTCACTCGATGGGGTTGCGGACTACGTTGAAAAAACCCAGGCTCCGCATAGAAAGGGCTTATATCTGCTGGGGGAAGAGTTGCGTGAAACGCTGGGTGCCGACACCTATAAGCGTCTATCTCCCAGCTTTCATCTGCCCAAGGGGCCGGGGAAAAAAATGATTCCGCAATTAGCAGAGAAGTTAGAGGTAGATCTTGTGGTGATGGGTACCGTTGCACGCACAGGGATATCCGGCCTTATCATAGGCAATACCGCCGAAGCCATTTTAGATCAATTGACGTGTTCGGTACTGGCGGTAAAACCTCCGGGTTTCAAAACAGAGGTAAAACTTGATGAATAAGAAATACCGTCATTGCGGGCTTGTCCCGCAATCTGGCTCTAATGCCGGAGACTGCTTTTTGCGGGGATCCTGAATCAAGTTCAGGATGACGGGGAGAGGATGACGTGGGGGAGAGGATGACGCCCCTTCGCCTATTCGTGGCGCAAGGCTTCGATAGGATCAAGGCGCGCGGCGCGGCGGGCGGGGAAATAACCGAAAATTACCCCGATAGCTGCAGAAAATGCGAAAGAGAGCAGGTTGATGGCCGGATCAAAGAGATAAGGGATAGACATCAGCCCCGCCAGAAATATGGATGCACCTGCTGCGAGTACGATACCGATCAACCCACCTAAACTCGACAGTGCCACCGCTTCGATGAGAAACTGCAGCAGCACCTCACGTTCAAGTGCGCCGATAGCCAAGCGGATGCCGATCTCGCGGGTTCGCTCTGTGACCGAGACCAGCATGATATTCATAATACCGATGCCGCCCACCAGCAGACTCACCGCCGCCACCGCACCAAGGAGCAAGGTGAGGATGCGGGTCGTGCCGGTAAGGGCATCGGCGATCTGGCGGGTATCCAGCACCCGAAAATCATCCTCTTCAAAATCTGAGAGGTGACGGCGCTCGCGTAGCAGCAATTCAAGCTGTTGCTTGACGGTATCGATCGAGACGTTCGCCGCGACCGACACCATAATCATACTCACATCCAGGTTCCCGGCAAGACGGCGCTGCACCGTGCGCAGCGGCATGATCACAGTATCATCCTGATCGGAGCCCATGGCCGACTGCCCCTTCCCCTTCAGCACACCAATCACCTCGCAGGAAAACTGTTTGATGCGGATCTGCGCACCCACAGGGTTTTGCTGTCCGAAAAGCTTGTCGCGCACACTATCCCCGATCACACACACGGCTTTGCCAGCACGCTCCTCAACCGCGTTAAACCCCCGCCCGGCAGCAATCTCCCAGTTGCCCGCCATGAAGTAGTCGTTGGTGGTACCGGTGACCGAGGTGGACCAATTGTTCGCTTGATATACGGCGGTGACCGCACTACCCACCACCGGAGCCACTGCCGCCACCCCGCTGATCTGAGCGCGCACCGCCTCGACGTCGGCAAGCTTGAACCTAGGTGCAGCCGCCGCTCCGGGGCCGAAACGCTGGCCAGGCCGCACCATCAGCAGATTGCTGCCCATACTCGAAATCTGGTCGGAAATTGACTTGGTCGCACCATTGCCCAACGTCACCATGGTAATCACCGCCGCAACGCCGATAACCACTCCGAGGATGGTGAGGAACGAACGCATCAGATTCCGCCTGATAGCGCGCAGGGCCAGCATCAACGTATTCCACCACATCAGGCACGCTCCTGCTGCTGAGCGTCACTGTCTACCAGGCCGTCGACAAAATGTACAACACGGCGGGCATAGGCGGCCATCTCGGGCTCGTGGGTAACCATCAGCACGGTGATGCCATTGTCGTGGTTGAGGTTGCTAATTAACTCCATCACTTCCTGACTGGTTTGACTGTCGAGGTTACCGGTGGGCTCATCGGCAAGGAGCACGATGGGGTTGGTGACGATGGCGCGGGCGATCGCCACACGCTGCTGCTGCCCGCCGGAGAGCTCACCCGGGGTATGATCTTCCCAACCCTGCAGGCCAACCTGCTGCAGAGCCGCGCGCGCTGCAGCATGGCGCATAGCGGTCGGTGTGCCGCGATAGATCAGCGGCAACTCGACATTCTCCAGGGCGGTGGTGCGGGCCAGCAGATTAAAACCCTGAAACACAAAACCGATAAAATTACGCCGGAGCAATGCACGCTGATCGCGCGTTAGTTTCTCGACGTGAACGTCCTGAAAGGTGTAATGGCCGCTGGTCGGTATATCCAGACAACCGAGAATATTCATGGCGGTAGATTTACCTGAACCGCTCGGACCCATCACCGCGACAAACTCTCCTCGCTTAATCTCGAAGTCGATGCCACGCAACGCTTGAAATGCGGCCTGCCCCTCTCCATAGGTCTTGGTGATATTGGCCAGACGGATCAATGCGGAACCTTCACTTATCACTTGTTACTCGCAATCTCGGTGATCACTTCCATCCCCGCCTCCAGCTCACCGGCAACAATCTCGGTAACGCGACCATTGGTGGCACCGATCTTCACCTGCATGGGTACCGCCTGCCCCTCGCGCAACACCCATATACTCCGGCTGCCATCTGCGGCGGTCTGCTCTGGCATGGTTCTACTACTTGACGAGCGCATCCTCATCGAGCCAAAGAGCCCCCGGCTAGATTTTTTAGCCGGTGCCGCTTTCGGCGGGCTGAAGCGCAGCGCGGCGTTGGGAACCAGCAGCGCGTTCGCGTGGGTAAGGGTGGTTATTTCAGCAGTACCGGTCATCCCCGGACGCAGACTGAGATCGGAGTTATCCACCTGCAGCACCCCAGGATAGGAGATAACCCCGTCGGTGTTGATGGCGTTATAGCCCACCCGCGTAATCTGGGCCTCAAAGCGCCGTCCCGGCCACGCGTCAACGCTGAAACTAGCCGGCAAACCCGCCTTCACCTGACCAACGTCAGCCTCGTCGATGTCAACCTTCAGCTCCATCTTGGAGAGATCTTCAGCTAGAGTAAACAGAGTCACCGCCTGCAGTGATGCGGCTACGGTCTGACCGGGGTCGACCGCGCGTTCCAGCACCACCCCGTTGATGGGAGAGCGGATGTGTGCCTTTTCGAGGTCGGTCTCGTCACTGCGTAGCGCGGCTTCAGCCTGGGCTACGCTCGCCTGCGTGCTCGCCACATTGGCTTCAGCACGCGCCAGTTCCGCCTCGGCGCTGTCCATTTCGGTCTTCGACGGCACCTTACCACCAGACAACTGCGCCACCTCACGATAGCGCTCGATGCGTGCTCGCGCCTCTGTTACTGTCGCCTGTGCCTGGGTTACACTCGCCTGTGCGACGCCAACGCTCGCCCTTGATCTGGCTACGGTATCCCGGAATTTCGCCAGATCGAGGACGGCCAGCACCTGCCCCTTGGTCACGCGGTCGTCGTCATCCACAAACACTGTCTCAACGGTGCCGGACATCTCACTACCGACGTTGACCTGATTGGTTGGTTCAAGCTGACCCGTCGCCGAGACCTTGACCACCAGGGTATCGGTAATCACTTCCGTGGCGCGGTATTGCACTTTGTCAGCATCACCATTGCCGCCAAGCAGAAAATAAGCCGCCAACAGCGCAATCACCACTAGGATCAGCGGCAGACGCCAGCGGCGCAGGAAACCTCCGCCACCTTGGGTGGCGAGAAGAGCTTCGAGGTCAGCCATTCCGGCTGGGGAGTCCGATTGTTTGCCCGATTGTTTACCTGATTGTTGGCCCGTTTGGGTAGTTGCCTGTGAATCGATGTTGGTGTAGGTATTTTTGCTCATACTGACAGCTCTCATTCACTACAGCGTTATCCGAAAGGGTGCGTGCGTTCAATAACTTCGGCGGCACATGCTTTACAAACAACACATAGACGGCGTTGAAATACGCTCTGTTGCAGACTTTGCAGCAACTACTTAACTTCTGGTTCAAACCTTTTCTGTCGGTGACCAGCCCCCACCGAGTGCCTTATAGAGCTTAATCTGGGCGGTAGCTAGTTCGCCAGTGCTGCTGGAAAGCTGGTCCTCGAGGTTAAGCAGGGTGCGCTGACTGTCGAGCACCGCAAGAAAATCAATTAGCCCGCTGGCATAGCGGTGCTCAGCGATGGTGAGGGTTTCGCGTCCTGCGCTGGTCGCAAGAGCGAGTTGGGTCCGGCGCTGAGCGGCATTAACCACCCCAACAAGTGCGTTCTCGACCTCTTCAAGCGCAGCAAGTACCGTCGACTCGTACGTCAAGCGTGCCTGCTCAAGTAGCGCGTTCTGCACTTCAATGTTGGCGACGATACTCCCTGAATGGAAGATCGGCGCGGTGACGCCACCAAGGAGTGAACGCGTGTCTGTGCCGCTATCACCAAGACTGGAAAAGGTAAGCGCCTCCAGACCGATTGAGCC